>JBLHLB010000213.1:0-7095 GCA_047618505.1 Planctomycetota bacterium | reverse complement strand
TGGGGAGCACTTCGGACAAACTCGGCGAGGACTCCTCGGCGAGAATGTACGTCGCTTCTAGGGAAAGACAACTAGACACCTGAGCTGTGAAGGCTTGGGCGTCACCCCCCCTTTTTCACTGCCCGGCGCTTGCTGCGGTAGACCCCAATCGGCGCCTAGCGCCAAATCACCGGGGCTCCTGGCCCCACGTTAAGAGAGTATCCGAGCCATGGCGATCACGGCAACGATGGTGCGTGAGCTGCGCGAGCGAACTGGCGCGGCGATGATGGACTGCAAGAAGGCCCTTGAGGGCGCTGACGGCAGCATGGAAGCGGCAATTGACAACCTGCGCAAGCAAGGCCTCAAGTCTGCTGGCAAGAAGGCGAGTCGTGACACGGCGGAAGGCCGCGTCATCGCTTGCCTCGATGCGAGTGGCAAGCGCGGTCACCTCGTGGGCATCGCCTGCGAGACGGACTTCTTGGCCAAGGGCGAAGGTTTCGTCGAGTTCGTTGGCGAGCTGTCCAAGCAGGTCATCGCGACAGACCCCGTAGATGCCGAAGCACTTCTGTCCCAGGAGTGGGCCGGCGGTGGCGACGTCAAGGCCGCCTTGGCAGCGGCAGTGGGCAAATTTGGTGAGAACATCCAGATCTCGAACTGCGTGCGCATGGGCAACGATGCGGGCCAGGTCGGCGCTTATGTTCACCATGACAACAAGCAAGGCGCGATCGCGTCGATCACAACGGAAGCGGGCGCTGAGCAGGCGGCCGAGGTCATCAAGAGCCTCTGCCAGCACATCGTCGTCTTCAACCCGACGTTCCTGAATCAAGGCGCTGTTCCCGTCGAGGATGTCGAGCGCGAGAAGGCCATCATCAACGAGAGCGAGGAGATCAAGGCCAAGCCCCCTGAGCACCGCGACAAGATTGTCGAGGGCAAGCTGCGCAAGTGGTACTCGACCAACACGCTTGAGGATCAGCCCTGGATCCTCGACGACAAGATGACTGTCAAGAAGGCCATCGAGGCAGCTCTCGGCAAGGGCTCTACGATCGTCAGCTTCCAGCGCATCGCTCTCGGCTGATTCGCACTCTCTATTCGACTGGGCTTTCTTTTGGGCTTTCCTCTGGGCTTTCCTCTGGGTTTTCCTCTGGGTTCTCCTTCCAGGGGAGCCCGGCGCGAGCCCTGCCCTCCGGCGGGCAAGTCCCTGGCCTCGTGATCTTCTGACATGTCCTACCAACGCATTCTTCTGAAGCTCTCCGGTGAGGCCCTCGGGGATCCCGAGAGCGGGCACGGAATCAACCAGGAAGCGGTCGCTTCAATTTCTCGGCAAGTCGCGCGTGTGGCGCGCAATGGGGTCGAGGTTTCGATCGTCTGTGGTGGGGGCAATATCCTACGGGGGGCTGATTTCTCCCAGGCTGGCGTGCACCGTGCCAGCGCCGACTACATGGGGATGCTGGGCACGGTAATCAACGCCCTCGCCCTCTCCGGTGCGATTGAGCAGGAGGGCCTGGAAACCCGTGTTCTGAGCGCTCTGGATATTAATCAGGTGGCCGAGTCCTTCGTCCGCCGCCGGGCCCTGGCACACCTTGAAAAGGGCCGCGTGGTGATCCTTGCCGGCGGCACAGGGAACCCCTTCTTCACGACCGATACGGCCGCGGCCCTACGGGCCACCGAGCTCGGCTGCGATGTCCTTCTGAAGGCCACCAAGGTCGACGGCGTGTACTCGGCGGACCCTATGAAGGACCCCAAGGCCACCCGCTATGAGACCCTTGACTACATGACGGTCCTGGGGCAAGGATTGCGTGTCATGGACGGCACAGCGATTACCCTCTGCATGGAAAACAAACTGCCGGTGGTCGTCTTCAACATGTTTGAGGACGGGAACATCGAGCGTGCGGTCAAGGGCGAGTCAATCGGCACCACCATTCGCGGCAATAGTTAGGACGGCAGAGACAGTCTGAATGGCGGCGGCGGTTTGAGCGGCGGCAACAGTTCGAACGAGCGCAGTAGTACAAACTAGGGTCGCCCCGCGACCCTTCGAACCAGAGGTAAGACGATGAGCTCAGAAGAGATCCTGATGGACGGTGAAGACCGTTTCGACAAAGGCCTCGAACACCTGCGCGAGCAGCTCCAGCGGATTCGCACGGGGCGGGCCAGCGCGGCCCTCGTGGACAACATCCGGGTGGACTACTACGGGACTGCGACCCCGGTGAGCCAGCTGGCTTCCATCAGTATCCCGGAGCCGCGGACCATCGTAATCAAGCCCTTCGACGCTTCGATTCTGAAGGAGCTGGTCAAGGCCGTGGGCCAGGCCGATCTGGGCTCGTCACCCCAGGACGACGGCAAGGTCGTGCGTCTGACCCTGCCGCCCCTTTCCGGCGAGCAGCGCAAGAAGTTCGGCGCCAAGGTCCGGGATATCGGCGAGGAGGCGCGGGTGGCCATGCGGAACACCCGCCGCGACCTGAACAAGCACGCCGACGTCGAAGCCAAGGGTGGGGGCCTCACGGAGGACGAGAACCGCAAGCTCCACGACGACGTTCAGAAGCTCCTGAAGGTCTACGAAGGCAAGGTCGACACGGCCATCGCCAAGAAGGTCAAGGAAGTCGAGGAGATCTGAATCCGGGGCTTCCCATTCACTGGACCCATTCGTGGTGCACTATTGGTGGGACCCCGCGAGAATGCCAAACCCAGGGGCGAGCGAAAAATGACTGGCAACGGATGCTTCCGTCCCGGTGATCTCGACGCTATCCTCCTGCGCAACTAAGGGTGGGCGCGTAGCTCAGTTGGTAGAGCAACTGGCTTTTAACCAGTAGGTCCCAGGTTCGAGACCTGGCGCGCTCACCACCTTTAGACTGTGGGGCTGATCGCTTGACCGGTATCCGTGGCGGCGGAGGTGGGGAAGACGCTCGGTTCGAATGGGGATGGGGTGCTGGATCCCAGCAAACAACCCGTGGGTTGCTTGCCTCGCAAGTTGTCTCAGTCGAGGACCAAAGTCGTCGTCGCCTGGCAGGCGGCTTCCACTTCGTCTATTTCCTTGGGGATCGCGGAGGTCAAGACCTCGTGCCCGGTGGGTGTCACGAGCACGTCGTCTTCGATCCGAATTCCGATCCCTCGCCAGCGCTCCTCAACGGCTCCCTCGTCGGCCGCCAGGTAGATGCCCGGCTCGACCGTAAGCACCATGCCGGGCTCCAATCGACGCGACTCATCAGTGCCCCAGTAGGAGCCGCAGTCGTGCACGTCGAGACCCAACCAGTGGCTCGTTCCATGCATGTAGAAGCGGCCGAATTCCTCTGACTCCAAGGCTTCCTCAGGCGTGCCCTCAAGCAACCCCAGCCCCAACAAGCCTCTCACCAAGCTGAGCTTGCCCAGGTTGTGGAGTTCGTCGAAGCAGAGCCCCGGCTTCACGCTTTCGATGACAGCCTTCTGCGCGTCGAGCACGACAGCATAGAGCGCGCGCTGCTCCTTCGAAAAGGTCCCCGAGACCGGGAAGGTCCGAGTCACATCGGAGGCGTAGAACTCCCACTCACAACCGGCGTCGATCAAGAGCAACTCGCCGTCGACCAGCTCCGCATCGTTTTCGACGTAGTGCAGGATGCAGGCGTTGTCGCCACCGGCAACGATGTTGTTGTAGGCCGAACCCGAACTTCCATTCTTGCGGAAGGTGTAATTGAGAAGGGCGTCGACCTCCATCTCGGATTCGCCTGCCGTGGCCGTGGCCATCGCTGCGATGTGCGCTTCTGCTGTGATCTCGGCCGCGCGGCGCATGCAGCCCAGTTCCGCGTTGGTCTTGATCAAGCGCAGCTCATGCAGCCAAACCGAGGGGTCGATCCACTGCGTCGGGGCGATCGCTCCGCGTCGTGCGCGATCACGCATGTCGCCCACGAGGCTGATCATCTCGCGGTCGCGCTCCTCGTCACGTCCCAGGCGATAGACCATGCGGTTGTTGCCCTTCAGCAGATCCGGCAAGACCGACCACATCTCGTCGATGTCGTAGGCGGCGTCCACCTGCAGTTCACCGGGAGCACGCTCTACACCGAGACGCCGCCCGGTCCAAACCTCGGACTTCGGGTCGCGATCGCGTAGGAAAAGCACGCTCTTCACTTCTTCATTCTGAGGCACCAGAAGCAGGACGCAGTCGGGCTCGCGGAAGCCTGTCAGATAGAAGAAGTCACCCTCGGGTCGAAAGAGGTATTCACAGTCGCTGTTGCGCGTCGGAGCGGAGCCGCTGGGGATCAGGGCGCAGGCCTCCTCACGGGCAAGGACATTCAGAAAGCGTTGGCGTAGGGCGTGGTGCATCAGAGAAAAATCGTCGAGGGTGTCGACCAAGGCCGCGGGCTGAGCGCCGCGGGCGCAGGCATGGGAAGGTTCAGGCGTCGTCGTCGTCGCTCACATCGGTGGGCTTGACGAGATCTACCGCAAGGACGTCTTGACGCAGGCCATAGGCCTCCGCCAATGAGAGTAGGCCGAGAAGCTTGGCATCCCGATCCGGGCCGGGCGGAAGCCGGATCGCCAAGGGTTCGCGGAAATCGCGCGCTGCGGTCCCCGGTGCAACCAGCTCAACTGGTGCCTCCAGCAGGAGACCAAGACCACGGGCTGCGGCGATCAGAAAGGGATCCTCTGTGTCGCCGACCAAGCGCATGTCGCCGTCCGCCAGGCGTTGGTCAACGCCTTCGGGTAGGACCTTTGGCCAGCGCGTAGCCCGCGGCTCGAGCAGGCCCCAAATCTCGCCTTTTGGGTCCTCTGCGGAAAGCTCCAGGGTGATCGCGCGGTGGGGATCATCGAGGCGTTCCCAGTTCGCGTAGAGCGTTCTGATGGCCTGGTGCGTTGGCGTAGGAAGAATGATGATCAACTCAACGGGGGGACCGCCCTGGTGGAGTACCTCTGCTTCGATCCCATCGGCGTTCATCACCAGGGAAACGGAAATACGCGACTCACCCACGGGCACGTTTTCGACTCTCCAAAAGGGCGCGAATACATCGTGCGTACGGGACAGGGCGAAGGTCAGGGGCGGCGGTTCGGGGAGGCGAAGCGTGTCACCGGAGCGCAGGTCACCCGGAATCCCACCGGGGAGCACGGGTCCAGTGGAACCCAAGACTTCCAGGCTCGAGCGCACGCTTACACCGGGCAAGAAGGACGGCAGCAACATGGCCAAGAGATTCGGATCGACAGCCGCTAATTCGAGGTGCGCCCAGGCGTCTTGGTCACGACCCTGCCCCCGGGCGCAGAGGGCGAGCTGTGCCCGCCGCCCGGGATTCGGTGTTTCAGCCGCCGCCTCAGCGCGCACCAACTCCGACCAGCGCTGCCAGGGCTCCACCTGGTCCCATCCGCCTCCGGCCTCGCCCCAAACGGGCCAGGGTTTGACGGGGATGATCGCTGGCACAGTCGAAGCCTGAAGCCCCGCCAGGGCGTCCGCAACGGTACCGGGGGAGACCTCAAAACGAGGCTTGCCCTGCGGCGCTCCGGGGGCCTGCTCCTGCCTGGCGAAAGTCGCCGCCCCAGCCAAGAGGGTGCACATCAGAAGACCCGCCTTCCGCCACGGGAGATAGCTGGGCTGGGAGACATGCGGGAATCCGGGCAGGTGCATGTGACTAGTCTAGTCCCGGCGCGCTATCCTGCCCCTGTGATTGACCCCGAACTACTAGCCATCCTCGCCTGTCCCGCCTCCCGCCAACCTCTCAAGGAGGTCGACGCCGCCGAGCTGGGCGCCCTGAACGAGAAGATCGCCACAGGTAGCCTGACCAACGTCGGCGGCAAGCCCATCAAGGAGGCCCTTGAGGCCGCCCTGGTCTGCGCCGATGGAAGCATCGTTTACCCCGTGCGCCAGGGCATTCCCGTGCTCCTGCCCGAGGAAGGCTTCAAGGCCTAGCAGCCGGGGCAAGTCTGGGCCTGCACCTGGCCCAACACCTTCTCTCTGGCACCGGCTGATCCAATGCGGCTCCTGCACCCTGATCGTCCCGGCAAGACCGTTCGCCTGGGCTATTGTTTGAATGTCCACGCGGCGGAAACACTCGCTGGAGTGTGCGCTGGCCTGCGCGACGTCACTGCTCCGGTGGCACGTTCCCTTGCGGGGGACGCGGTCTTTGGCATCGGCCCTTGGTTTGCATCGGACGTAGTCCATGAGCTGTTGGAGGAGGGCGCGGGGCTCGGCCAGCTCGAGGCGCAATTGATCGAGCAGCGCCTGCAGCCCTTCACCTACAACGCCTTCCCCTTCGGAGGCTTCCATGCCAGCGGCCTGAAGCAGGCGGTGTTTCATCCCACTTGGCTCGACCAGGATCGAGCGGGCTTCACCGCAGCCGTTGCCATAATCGCAACGCGCCTTGCATCCGTTGCCAGGGCCCTGGGTGAAGCGCCATGCGCCCACGTTTCCATCTCGACCCATTGCGGCGGATTCGGAACCGACATCGCCGATGAAGCGGCGCGCATTGGGGTTGCCCGCTCCCTGGCCAGTGTCGCCACGGTCCTGGCCACATTGGAGGTCACCAGCGGCGTTCGCGTCGTGCTGTCCCTTGAGCCTGAACCGCGTTCCAGTGCCAACGATTGCTCCGCTCTCCCGGCCATCTTCGAACGTGCCAGTCGCTTCGCCTCCGCGGATATCCTGCAGCGTCACCTGGGCTCCTGCCTCGACACCTGCCACGCGGCCGTTGAGTTCGAGGATCCCGCCCAGGCCTTCCGGGCCGCCACGGCCGACGGCCATCCCCTCGGCAAGATGCAGTTCTCGAGCGCACTGAGTCTGATGAACCCCGGCGAAGGCCCAGGTCTGGAACGCCTCTTCGCCATGGACGAGCCAGTCTTCCTGCACCAGGTCACAGGCCGTCTACCCGGTGAAGGCCCAGATCGCCTACTCGGCGTCTCAGACATCCCCGAGCTGCGCCAGGCCTGGGAGGCCGGCGATGCCGCCTGGCGGGACTGCGACGAGCTCCGCTGCCACTTCCACGTGCCCGTGGACCTCGACCGCGTCGGGCTGGGGCTGGGGACGACACGCACGACAGCTGAGGCCCTCCTGGACCTAGCCCTTGACCAGCCCGAGCGCTGGGGCAGCGACGAACTGCACATCGAAGTCGAGACCTACACCTGGGACATCCTGCCGCCGGAGGCGCGCGGGGAAGGCGGCTTGGTGGGGGG
>JBLHLB010000212.1:0-7134 GCA_047618505.1 Planctomycetota bacterium | reverse complement strand
TCCCGGCGGCCTTCTTCCTGGCCCGGCGCAGCTCGCGTCCGATCTTCGTCGGGGCGGCGCTCATGGCGGGCGCCTGCTACTTCGTCTTGCCCATGCTCGAATCGCGCGCTGCGGTAGCTGCCTGTAATCTGCTGGCGGGCCTGGCTTGGTCGCTGCACTACGTGGCCGTCGCACCTTTCCTCTACCGGCACACGGAAACCGGGACCCGCGCCATGGTCTTCGGGCTTTCGGAAGCTATTCGGACTCTGGCTGCGGTGGCGGGGGCATTCCTCGCCGGAAGAGTCGTGCAGTGGGCTGCCCCCTATTTCGGGAGCGAAACCGAAGCCATGGCCCAGGCCATTCGCTGGGGCGGCGCGGGATTCACTCTGTTGGCTGCCCTGGCCTACTCGCGCATCAAGGACACGGAGCCTTCGATTGAGCGCGGCCAACCGATGCTCCCGGTGGTGCGCAAACACCGTGGCTTGATCCTACGCTTCGCCCTGCCGCAGTTCGCCATCGCCTGCGGGGCCGGACTTTGCATTCCCTTCCTACCGCTCTACTTCCAGGATCGCTTTGGGTTTGGCCCGGGAGCCTGGGGGAATCTCTTCGCCTGCGGACAACTACTGACGACCACGGGATTCCTACTCACCCCCCTGATCCTGCGGCACATGGGATTTGTGCGCAGCATGGTCATGATTGAAATGGCCTCGATTCCATTCTTCGTAATCCTGGCCTTTACGGGGAATGCGCCCCTTGCCATTGCAGCTTTCTTGATGCGCGGTGCCCTGATGAACAGCACCCACCCGATCCTCAAGAACTTCATGATGCAGGCCACGCCGCCTGGGGTGCGCGAGGTGCAAACCGGCTTGAACGCTACCCTTTGGGGGATTGGGTGGGTTGTTGGCCCGCTCATCGCCGGGCGTGTGTTGACGGAGACAAACGACGACTACTCGGTCTTGATGCTAACAACCGTTGGTTTCTATCTACTCGCAGCGGTGCTTTCGGTGATGTTGTTGATGCCCCTGGAACGTGACATGAAGGAGCGCTAACCATGCGCTGCTTGCGACTGTCGTTTGCGCGAGCTACTCTTCTTGTGTGCATCAAGGAATAGGAGGTAGGCAGCGAAGAGTGTCGCGCAACGTCTTGTTGCTGCTGCTTATCGCCCTACCCGTCGGGGTGGCCTTGGCTCTGGGTGTGACTCCGCATGATGTGGTAGAGGCGGCGGCACCGTTTTCCAAACGCGCGGGGGCGGAGATCGAGGACCAGTCGCGACTGGCGGCGGTGGACCATGGGGGCGCCAGAAGCGCTTTGCCGGGCGGCACGCTCGGGGTTGCCTTTGGCCCCAGGGTTTCGCCCTCGACGGCAGAGCCCGTTATCGCAACGCCCGCTGTGATCAGAGTCCTTGTGCGAGACCTTGTGGACGACGATGTGCGCTTGAACGCCAGTCGGGCGATGTACGAGCTTGAGCGCCTGGGCGATGTCGCCGCCCCCTACCTGCGGGAAGTCCTGGGATCCCATGACCGTCAACAGCGTCAGCTCGCCGCCGTCCTGCTCTACGACCTGGACAACGACCCGAGCCAGGGGCTGCTGGCTGCTGCCATAGAGGGACTGGAGCACGATCGCCTGCCCTTTGATCTGGATGCCCACAAACCGGGGCGCAACGGGCGGGGAATGTGGGTCAAGAATGCCCAGCGCTCTTCTGAGTTCCTGCATAAGCACGCGCAGAAGGCTCGGCCTCTGCTGCGGCAAAAACTCCGCTCCCGGGATCGCCAGCAGAGCTTCCTTGTGGCCTGCCTCTTGGCCTGGGGCAGCTCGCAACCAGCCCAGGAACTTGGCGGGGACATGGACACGATCATAGGAATTCTCGCCTGGCGAATGCGAGACAACCACGTCGGCGGCGATGCGGTAATTGCAGCCTCGGCAATGGCAAGTCTTGGCCCCGGCGCACTGCCACTCCTAAGGACCGAATTGGGTCGCTCGGACACCCAGGCCTATGCGTTCCTACGCTTGCTGATTCAACAGGCCGAGGATCCGTCGACCGACCTCGGAGTCCTCCTCCACCGCATGCAGCAGCATGGCGTCTCCAGATACGTCTCGAGCAACGGGAGATTCCTCCTGAGCAACATGGTGGGGCAGACGCCGAAGTTCAACGACCTGACAGCTGGGATCATCTCTGCACCGCAGCACTGATTGAATCCGGTGCTAGCGCAGCGGGTGCCTCTGGCGGCAGGCGCTGAAGTCGCAGCGTTGTTGTGCGAGCGTCGTTCGCTGCGTCGCCGCTGACGCAGACGAGCTTTCCCCTGATCGCCTTGATGATTGCGAGCCCCGTGTTGGCTTCGTCACCAGTGCTCACGGTCAGAACCTGAGTCAGGATCTTGCGGCGCCGGTCGACTCCGATGTGAAGCTCGCGCCATCTTCGCCTTTCTCGTTGGCCGTTTCTGGCGGCGGGCCATTTGCCCTCCCCTACGGTCGAGATCCCGGTGCAGTCGATGATCATGTGGATGGGATTCTTAGGCCTTCACAAAATCAAGGCTCAGCCTCAGTCCTTTACTCCGTCGCGAAAAGAATCGTGTGGCCCAGCATCGAAGGAAGTTCTCCGCTTAGCGCAAGGGCATGCAGTAGTCGAGCCGCGGCTTCAGCCCTGCTTCAATGGCTAGGTCGGAGTACCTCTGCGGGCTCCGCGTCGACCGGTGGGTTTCGCAGTCCAGGCTTTGACTGCTTCTGGTTAGATCCACAGAGTTCTGTCGTCCCCCTGAACGGGGACTCGTCGTACTACCCCCAGTTTGTGACGCGACAGTTGAGTAGCGCGGGGGAATTGCACCCCCACGCTCTCCCAGAACCGTGCGTGAATGTCTCCATTCACACGGCTCCGACTACCTACCATTCAAGGAAACGCCCCCATCAAGCAGTGCGCAAACATGCCGGGCTCCTTGCGAGCGATCTCGCGAAGCCAGCGAGTTGCATGGAGATGGTGTGGTTCGCTTGCGCTCGTCTTTCCGACTCCGACCTGACACGTCTGACGTGCCTTTTCCTTGACGCTCACTACCCTGGCTCTTGACCAACGCAGCTCAAGGCGGTTTGCGACCAGGGCCTGTACCCCGGACGCAAGGGGCCTATCCCTCATCTCGTACCCAGCTTTTCTAGACACACACGAGCCTTGTACTTCGGATAGACTCAGAAGTTCGTCTCGCTGTCTTCGGGTAACTCCGCCTGAATCCTGATGACGGGGAGCCGCAGGTTCTCCTGGGAAGTGAACTTGCGCACGAACGCCGCGGTGGGCAGGCCCAGCAGACCGTGACGCACCCGCTAACCCATGACCAATCAGGGCGAACCGGACAGCGCTGTATGGTTGGCTCGACCCCCCCGTCGACCCACTTCGATTACCTCCCGGGTGACCGTTGGATTACAGCGTCACCATGGCTGCCTATCAGTAGATCTACTTCACCTTGCATCGCATCACTTGTACCGCACCATGAAAACAACGGCCTTCCTCTGCTCTTGTGCCTTCACCGTTCTCTTCGGTGCTTCTGAAGCTCACTCCCAGGGCCTGGTCTTCGATGACATCACGCTGTCGACGGGTACCCTCAACGTCAGCTTCGGCCGCGCAGTTGCCATGGTAGACCTGGACCGGGATGGACTCCTTGACATCGTCTGTGCGGACGATGGCGAAGCGGATAAATTCTTTCGCCAGAAGGTCGATGGAACTTTCGAGGACGCGGCAGGTCTCTGGGGAGTCACGGGACTGGCCGAGTTGAGCTGGGGAGTTCTCGCCGCTGACTTCGACAACGATGGCGACGACGATGTCTACTTCAGCAACGGCGGAAAAGGCGACCTCGATGACCCCGGTCGGCTTCTGCCCAACCGGCTGCTGCGCAACGACATCGCCGTCACCGGGCTATTGGTCGATGTGAGCGCGCAGTCGGGGGATGCTATTAATGAGAACCCGACCTTCGGTGTCACCTCCCTGGATTACGACCGCGACGGCTTCTTGGATTTATTCTGCGCCGACCCCAGCCGCACGTGCATGCTGCTACGTAACGAAGGCGGTTTGAACTTCCTGGACGTCTCGAGCGCAGCGCAAATCGTCAATGTGGGGAGCTGGCGACACGCCGGATCAGCCGATTTCGACAACGATGGCTGGCCCGACGTCGGCGTCGGCAACAAGTTGGGCAACAACGTGCTCTATAACAATCAGCAGAACGGCACGTTCATCGACCGTGCGGCCCAGGCGGGTTTGCTCGAGCCCTTTGACAACTTTGGATTCGTCTTCGAAGACTTCGACAACGACGGATACCAGGATGCCTATATTCCTAAGTACCAACTCGTCCCCATGGGCCCGAGTCCGGTGTTCCTCAACAATGGTGACGGTACCTTCCGGAACGTGAGCGCAGGCAGCGGTATGGGCGCCCACACCGACATGGGGCACAACACCGGGGACCTGGACGCCGACGGCTACCCCGAAATCATGATGGGTACGGGCAGCCCGTTCTATGACGATTTCGATTACCTCTATCGCGTGGTGCCCAACGGCGCAGGTGGGCTTTCGATCACCGATATTTCGACGCCCTCGCGCTTCGACTCAGGTGGCATCACGCGCCAGCACGGCCAGGCGCTGGGGGACTACGACCGCGATGGGGACATAGACATCTTCTGCAACAACGGCGGACCGGGTTTCCTTCCCTCCACGGCCGAGGGGAGCTTCTTTTGGCGCAACCGCGGCAACAGTAACTCCTGGGTGGCCCTCGAGATCGAGGGGGTCTACTCCAACCGTACCGGAGTTGGCACCCTGGGCAAGGCCACCACGACCGAGGGCCGCGATATCTATCGCGTACTCCAGGTTGGGCAGGGCTTCTCGAACACGTCGGAACACGCCATGCACTTCGGCATCGGCACGGACTCGAGCGTGGATCGCATCGAGCTGCGCTGGCCCAGCGGGATCGTCCAGACGATAGACAATCCCCAAATGATGGCCTACACGTCCGTGCGCGAGACCGGCGCTCTACTGCGCGGAACGCCCACAATCGGGCAGGTCTTCAGCTACGACATCGCCGGCAACCCGGGCGATCTGGCGGAGCTCGGATTGTCGATGGGAACGGACAACATTCAATTGAGTGGCATCAACGGCCCCCTTCTGATTGCGGATCCCTACGTGCTCCTGCCGGCCTTCCCCCTGAACGGGGCCGGTCGCTTGAGCCTTCCGATTCCGATTCCGAACATCCCCGCGTTGATAGGCCTGACGTTCTATTCGCAGGCGTGGATTCACGGAGCTGCATCCTTGGGCACCCTTTCACAGCTGCATACCTTCACGGTTCAGTAGGGAAACGACCCAACGGATGGCCAGGCCGGGTGGCCTGCTCCATTAACGAAATGGTGGTTCCGTGCGAAGGCGGAAGGAAGCCCTTGGCTAGGCGCAGGTGAACGTGGGACGTGAGCCGCAGCGTCAGGGCTGTTTAGATGGCCGGGTCGTCGGTAGCTGAAAGCGGCCTCTGCTCAACCCTGAAAACTCCGTCAGTGTCCCTTGTCGTTGGTTTCTACACGCAGTCCGAACCGGTGATCGCGGTGGGGGCTCCGGTTTCCCGGCGCCCCCGTACAGGCCCCAGCACAGACCCCAGCACAGACCCCAGCGTGAAATGAGAAAACGAATTCGGACATCGGGGTTATCCACCGACGCCTGTTTGTCCATGGAGTGAACAACTACGTCCTCTCCAACGAAGACTTTGTTCTGCAGGACATAGTGGGATCCACGCCGATGTTCACGGATGACACAGCGGGTGTCATCTCAGCGCCCCAGCACTAGCGGCCCGCGACTAGTGCAGCGGGTGCCCCTGCGTGCAAGCGCTAAACACACGCTGCACATTGCGACCGAGGATGAGATCGATATCGGTCAACGCAAAGCCCCTGGAATGTAGCTTTTCGGCGATTGAGCCGTAGCGCCCCGCGTGCTCCAACCCTTGCGGTCCACACTCGATCCCGTCGAAGTCGGTACCGATACCGACGTGCTCTACACCGGCCACTTTGACCGCGTGCTCTATGTGATCGATCAATCCATCGAGCGGATAGGGACGCATGTCGCGCAGCATCATTTTCTGCTGTGCGACAAACAATGCAGCTGGATTGTCCGCCCGCAACGCTTGCCATTCGGCGCTAGCTCGCACACGCGCCTGTTCCTGCCGCGCTTCTTTCGAAAGGAACCCGGGGTGCGGGACGATGCCGCAAACCCCTCCGTTGTCGCGTAGGGCACGCAACTGAGCATCTTTCAGGTTGCGCGGATGATCGTGCAGGGCGTAGCAACCGGAGTGACTTGCGAGCACTGGCTTGTCTGTCGTCTCCAAGGCGTCATAGAACGAACGCTCGCCCGCATGACTCAGGTCTACGACAACACCAAGTTGATTCATGCGCCGCACCACAGCTCGACCGAAGGCAGACAGCCCTAGGGGAATGTCATCACCTGCGCCCGCCTGACAGGAACGAATCCACGGCAGGTGGTTGTTCCATACCAAAGTCATCAGGCGCAAACCGCGTGCGACGAAACGCTCTAGCGTTTCCAAGCTGCCCTCGATGCCGTGACCGCCTTCGATCCCCAGTACACCGGCGACAACTCCTTCGCTACGGGCGCGAGCGAACTCGGCCCCGTCCCCCACCAGGCGAAATCGATCCGGCCGGCGTTGGGCCAGGTCGTCGGCCGCGTCCATCATCTCATCTACGCGGGCCGCCGCGCGCTCCAGGTGGGACTCTGGATCCACCCAACAGACCACCACCCAGGCGCCCAATCCGCCTGCCTTGCCCCGCATCAGATCCAGGTGTCCCGGCGACTCTTCCGCCAGGTCGATCCCCAGGTCACAGGCCAGGCCGATCGAGTCCGCATGGGCATCGAAGACGGGGCCCGTCGCGAGGAATCGGGCCAATTCCTCCCGCGTGAGGGGGCTAGCTCCTCCGCCAGATCTGTTGCTAATTGAATTCGAGGGGGCCATGGCGTGCTCTTGGCTGAATCAGGGCCCTTGGGTATCAGTTTCTGTCCTCCGGCGCATCCCCCGATGCGGTCTTGGCCCCCGGCTTCCCTGCGGAAGGCCCCGGGGAGCCTAGTTGGCACACCTCCCCGCCCCTCAGCGTTGGGATCCTGTCATGCTGACAGGCGGGCCGAAGACCTCGCATGGG
>JBLHLB010000211.1:0-7212 GCA_047618505.1 Planctomycetota bacterium | reverse complement strand
TGCTCGTGGCCAATGAAGGTGAAGCGCGCATGCTCCTTGATTTAGGTGATCAAGACGTGTCCCCGGGTGGACTTGCACGTCGATTGGCCAGCCACGGGCCGGAATGTGTGGTGCTGACCCTAGGAGAAGAGGGAGCGGTACACTTCGACGGGACCGAACTAATCCCCCTGGACGCCTTCAAAGTAGAATCTGTCGACGGCACTGGTGCGGGAGACGCTTTCATTGCGGCCCTTGCGGTTCACCGAGCAGATGGGGAGCGCCTGCGCGAGTGCCTGCGGGCTGCTAGCGCCGCTGGCGCCCTGGCTGTTCGCCGCAAGGGGGCAATTCCTTCCCTGCCGACGCGCGCGGAATTGGAAGCCTTTCTGAAGGAACACCGAGAGGACGCCTAGGAATCCCGCCTCGCCTTGCCTAAGGAGTCGTGCGGCCCGGGGATCTAATCCTCCAGCGGGGAGCTGCAACCGGTCGAATAGGACTCCATAGGACCCCGCAAATAGTCCCCGAAATTGGGGGTTGCTGCAGAGCCCGACTTCCCATGAGCCACGCTGATCCCGAGGACTCCGCGCTTGCGGACCCTGCTCTCTACTTCAACCGCGAGCTGTCGTTGTTGGAGTTCAACCGGCGTGTCTTGGAGCAGGCCAAGAATCCCGAGACGCCGTTGCTGGAGCGACTGCGCTTCCTGACGATCTCCAGTTCAAACCTGGATGAGTTCTTCGAGATCCGGGTAGCCGGGCTCAAGCAGCAGGTGGAGTTTGGAGTCGGCGGAGTGGGACCGGATGCGCTTCCGCCACAGGAACAGCTGCGGCGTATCGGCCGGGTCGCCCAGGAGTTGGTGCACGACCAATATCATGTGCTGCAGGAGGTCCTGCTACCGGCCCTGGCTAAGGAGGGCATTCGACTCCTGCGCCGATCGGAATGGACCACGGCCCAGCGAGATTGGGTACAGCGCTTCTTTGAGTTTGATGTCCTCCCGGTTTTGACTCCCCTGGGACTCGATCCCGCGCACCCATTTCCGCGAGTGCTGAACAAGGGCTTGTCCTTCATTATGGAGCTTGAGGGCAAGGACGCCTTTGGGCGTAACTCGGACATGGCGGTCATGCAAGTGCCGCGCTCGCTGCCGCGCGTGCTGCTCTTGCCGCAAGAGATCGCAACCGAGGGGCATGACTTTGTGATGCTCTCGTCGGTCATCCACGCGAACATCGGTGCGCTCTTTCCGGGCATGAAGGTGCGTGGCAGCCACCAATTTCGCGTGACCCGCAACAGCGACCTATGGGTGGATGAAGAAGAGACCGAGGACCTGCTCAAGACCCTTAAGGGAGAGCTTCTAGCGCGCAAGTATGGTGAGGCTGTCCGGCTTGAAGTGGCGGAGAACTGCGATGAGGGAGTCGCCCAGGAAATCGTCGCGCGCGTGCAGCTCGGGGCTGACTCGGTCTACCGCGTGAACGGACCAGTGAACCTGCATCGTTTGGCGGCGATCCACGAACTCGTCGACAGGCCTGACCTGAAGTACCCGTCGTTCGTCCCTGGGACGCGCAAGCGTTTACACCCCGACCGAGATATCTTCGCGACCCTGCGCCAGGGGGACGAACTTCTGCATCATCCCTTTCAGTCCTTTGGGCCCGTGTTGGAGTTGCTGCGCCAGGCGGCCCAGGACCCAGCTGTCCTAGCGGTGCGGCTGACTGTCTACCGAACTGTTGAGGATTCGCTGCTGGTGAATTCACTAATCGAAGCAGCGCGTTCCGGCAAGGAAGTGACCGTGGTCGTGGAGCTCAGAGCGCGCTTCGACGAAGCCCGTAACATCGAACTTGCCACTCGTCTCCAAGACGCCGGTGCCAACGTGGTCTACGGTGTTGTTGGCTACAAGACACACTCGAAGATGCTACTCGTGGTGCGGCGGGAAGCAGATGGGCTGCGGAACTACGTGCACCTCGGGACTGGAAACTATCACCCCGGAACGGCGCGGACCTACACTGATTTTGGGCTCCTGACTTCGCGCCAGGATATCGCCGCGGATGTGCAGGCGCTCTTCCAGCAGCTGACTGGGCTAGGGCGCGCAACGAAACTCAACAAGATGCTGCAGGCGCCGTTCACCCTGCACTCCACTCTACTAAAGAAGATCAAGCGCGAGGAGTCGGCCGCCCGTGCAGGGCGTCCCGCGCGGATCGTCGCGAAATTGAATGCCCTGACGGAACCGGATGTCATTCGGTCCCTCTATCGCGCTTCCCAGGCGGGCGTGGAGATTGATTTGATCGTGCGCGGCATCTGCCGCCTGCGCCCAGGTGTTGTAGGGGTTTCGGAGAGCATTCGAGTGCGCTCCCTGATCGGGCGTTTCCTGGAACACACTCGCGTCTTCTTCTTCGAGGCAGAAGGCGCTCGTGAGGTTTGGCTCTCAAGTGCAGATTGGATGGGGCGCAATCTCAGCCGGCGGATTGAAACGGCCTTTCCTGTTGAGGATGAGAAGCTCAAAGCGCGGGTCCTGCGCGAAGGCCTCGAATTGCACCTCGAGGACGACACCCAGGCTTGGATCCTAGGGAGTGATGGGAGCTATACACGGGCCCGCAGCCAGGGCACCGGATCCCGCAACGCCCAGTTGGAATTGATGGCAGAGCTTGGCGCCTCAGCTGAAGTTGAACGTGAGGCCAACGCCGGCGAGGGAGATCCGCTCTTCTTCCAGGTCCGCGGCAGTCAGGGGATGCTCATAGATCCAGCGCTCGGGGAAATCCAATCGCAGCCCGGCGGGCTTGGCCGAGGCGACAAAGGAGGGCAGAGCAGAGGTGCTGCGCGCGCGGTGGAGCCTGACGGCGACGCGCAGGAGTAACGCGAGGCGCAGGATCATGTCGCGCGACCCCTCGGCCAGGTGCGCAAGAAGCTCGCGGTTCAACTTGCGCCGCTGCAGGCGCACCAAGGTCGCAAGGGATGCCTGATCCCCGCGCGAAAATCCCGGCAGGTTCGAATTCGCAAGGATGTAGGCGCCGTGCTTGTGTTGACCACTGAAGGCGATGGCGAGGCCTACCTCGTGCAGGCGCGCTGCCCAGATCAAAAGTCGTCGTCCTTCGATGGGGGGCAGCCCCCAGGCGTCCAGGCTGGCGTCCATCAATATCAAGGCCGTACGCTCGACGCGATAGGCCTGATCTGTATCCACCTGATAACGTTCCGAGAGAGCGCGGATCGTGCGATCCCGTACATCTTCGTGGCGTATACGGCCTATCAGGTCATAGAGCAAGCCTTCGCGAAGAGCGGCCTTGACAGGCTCAAGCTGCTGTAATCCGAGGGCTTGGAATACACCCAAGAGGATTGCGATGCCGCCGGCGATGATGGGCTTGCGTTCCACCTGTAGGCCGAGGATGGCGAGCTTCTCCGCGTCACCTTCCCGCAGACAGAGGTCGCGCAGCTTCTGCAGACCGGCGAGGTGAATCGTGCCTTCGGACCACTTGTTTGCTCGGAAGATCTCCGCCACCGCGTTGACGGTCCCGGAGGCGCCCACGGCTTCGTCCCAACCGGTGCTGATAAAGCGTTGCTCAAGAGGTTCGAGCTCCATGCGCGCCGCTAACACAGCGCCCTGCATTGCGATGGGCGTGATTCGATTCCCAGGGAAGAACTTCTGGCTAAAGGTCACGCAACCCATGGCGAGGCTGTCGGTGAAGATTGATGTGAAGCCTTCTCCGAGGATGCATTCCGTGCTACCTCCACCGATGTCGATCACCAGGCGTCGGCCAACCCGCGGCGAATCGTGGGCGACTCCGAGGTAGATCAGGCGCGCTTCTTCGGGGCCGGGCAGAACTTCAATGGGGAAGCCCAAGGCCGTGCTCATGCGCTCCACGAGATCGGGGGGCTCGACTGCGCGCCGGAGGGTCTGTGTACCAACGGCACGGACCGCCGAGATGGGCAAGCCCTGGAGCCGTTGCCCAAAGCGCTCCAGGCAAGCCAAGGCGCGTTCTAACTTTTCAGGGGAAAGGCGATCATGGTGATCTAATCCCGCTGCGATGCGCACTGGATCGCGCATGCGATCGATAACCGTCAGTTCTTGCCCAACACGCGCAATAACCAGGTGGAAGCTGTTGGATCCCAAGTCAACAGCCGCAATGGAATCGGGCTCAGCGTTCGAATCCCCGTCCGGTCGTGGCCCGTCGTGTCGAGGGTAGTGTTGCGGATCCTGGTGCGTGCTCATTTTGGTGCGTCCTCAATCTCCAGGGATCCTGCCGCATTGGCCGCGGCGTCTCCAGGTTCCTGAGCACCTTGGGTGGCTGCCCCTGGATTTTCAAGCGTGCGCTTCAGACGCATTCCGATGGCTATTGCCAGGCCGTCAGTCGGATCCTGGGCGAGGGCTTCCCCTAATGCTGTGCCGCACTCCGTCAACTTTCCAAGGCGCAGGCGCGCATTTGCCAGACCGCGCCAAGCCGGTGCCATCCCCGGGGCGATTCGTGCTGCATCCAAGTAGGCCTCTTCCGCCTCCGCCGCGCGCCCCTGGCGCAGCAGCAGGGCGCCCAAGTTGCAACGTGCGATGGGGTTTCGTTTCGAATTTGCAACGGCCCTGCGCAGGCTTGTTTCCGCCTCCTCCAGGAGTCCGCTGGCCAACTGATGTCGCCCGAGATTTGACCAAATGCGTGCGTAGTTACTATCCCGTGCTAGTCCTTCTTGCCAAGCTTCCGCGGCTTCTTGCACATGCCCCGTTTCCTCGAGGGCCAGACCAAGATCGTTCCAGGCGCCGACATCGTCGGGGATGTGGGCAAGTATGGCGCGCGCGTAGTTTTCACGGTCTACATAGCTCGCCGAGCTTCGCCAAGCACCGCTGCAAAGCCCCAACAGAACGAGCGCAATCACGCCGCGCGGTAACTTGAGCATCAGCATCCCAAGGGCGGGGGATAGGAACAGGAGCGGAAGATAGAGGAAGCGTGGCGCGAAGATCTCCCCTGCCGGGACAATTTGAGTGAAGGGGGCCCAGGCGACCAAGGCCAGGAGGATTCCACCACCTGCCGCGATACGTGCCCGTGCACCGCCGCCGACCAACCCGTAGTTCTTCCAAAGCAAGTGTCCCCCAAGGGTCAACGCCCCCAGGTATCCCACCCAACCCGCCCAGGCCCATTGTGCCGGCATTGCGCCCGGCGAGAGTCCGGGGGCCGCGCGGTAGTTGGGGGGGAAGTGAAAGGGAGCGATGGCCAGGCGACCTGCTTCCAAGAGACCACGGCCGGCGAAGAGCAGGCGGGTACCGATAGGTTCGCCCGCGAGGGGAGCAAAGGGCGCCGAGGGAAGGGGTGAACCCAGGGCGCGTGCGCGCAGACTTAGGTAGCACGCCAATCCGATGAGCGAGCCAACCAGCGAAGCAACGGCCACAGCTCTGGATCGTCTCCAACTAAGGAGCCAGTAGAGCAGGGGGAAAACAATCGCCTCTTCCTTACCGAGTAGCCCGCTGATCAAGCCCAGGGCACCACCGACGACCGCTAGGGTCAGAGCAGTTCTCTTCGAGTGCAAACGCAGGGCGGTGGTGATCAGGATGGCCCCAAAAATTGGCCCCATTGCACCTAACATCGAAGTGCGTCCGGAGACCCAGGCCACCGAGTCCGCCAGGGCTGGATGCGCGGCGAAGACTGAAAGACCTAGGAGCACCACTCGTGGCCGCTCGAAGTGGGTCAAGGTCAAGGCGCAGGCCAACCCAACGACCAGGATCTGCAGGAAGAGATTCTTGAGGTGGTAGCCCACGACCCAGGTGTCGAACTGCGCGTGATCCGCACGCAGCGAGAGTGTTGCCAACGGCCGGTAGTGCCCCGCGTCTCCGATGTGGTGCCAGTAGTCCCGCAGGAAGGCCTCACGCGCCGGCAGGGAGCCTTCGACCACTGGATTTCCCACGATGGCCTCGCGGTCATCGAAGGCGAAGTCTCGGGCTAGGGTCGATGGGGCCCAGGCACAGACCGCCACCAGGAGCGGCAGCAGCAGACACAGGGCGAGGGGGGGCGGGCGCTTCACCCCTGGGGAATGCCATATGGCGCGTTCCGGGGCAATTTCAAGGCGTCGAATTGTGCGTAACCCTGGTCAAGAAGTCGTATGGGGCGGATCCCGGCCGTCCAACCTGGCGCGAGGCCTCCGACTTTGCTGGGCTGGCGATCCCCCCGGCCCCAGGTGCTGGTTACACTTCCGCTATGGTCCCTCCCAAGGAAACAAAACAAGACGACGCAGCTCCCTTCGATGCACGCTTGGAAAGTCTCGAAGGCATCGTGCGTGAACTCGAGGGTGGCGGGCTTGGTCTTGAGGATTCGATCGATCGTTACCAGCAGGGCATCGCGCTCCTGAAGGGTTGCCATGCAACGCTCCAGGGTTATCGAGCGCGGGTGGAAGAGCTTGGGCGTGAGGCGGAATCGGTCCTGACTCCCCTGGCGGACGATCCGGACTTTGCGGCGGATCACGGCGGTCGCTAGCTCCAACCCGATCACCGCAGCAGCCAAGGAAATCGGTCCACATGGAATCCAAGGGATCAGGTCGCGGCCCAGAGTCGCAGGCGTCTATTTCAGAAGTGGACGACCTTGGGAGGTGGTTACGGGAGAGCGCTCTCTGGGCGGAGGAGGCCTTGGAGAACTTTATGCCCGTTGCGGAGGAACATCCGCGTCCGCTCTACCAAGCCATGCGACATGCGCTGCTCGCCGGCGGCAAACGCCTACGGCCCGCGGTTGTGCGTGCGGTATGCGCAGGTCTAGGGGGCACGGATGAGAGCGCCGTCCCTGCGGCCCTGGCGATCGAGTTGATTCACACCTACAGCCTCGTGCACGATGACCTGCCCTGCATGGACGATGACGACTTGCGTCGCGGACGTCCCACGGTTCACGTGGCCTATGACGAAGCAACCGCGGTTCTGGTAGGCGATGCGCTCCAGGCTCTGGCATTTGAAGCACTAGCCGGCGCGGACCTGCCCCTCGGACGAGAAGGCGTGATCGTCCTGGCCCAGGCCGCAGGAGCAGACGGCATGGTGGGAGGTCAAGTGTTAGACCTGTCCCTTGAGGCGGCGGACGAGGAGAATCGTAGGGCCGCGACCCGCGAGGCGATCGGGGACATGCACCTGCGAAAGACCGCCGCTCTTTTTCGCGCCTCAGCTGAGTTGGGAGCCCTGGCGGCCGGTGCGTCCGAGGTCCAACGTGCCCAGGCCCGTCGCTATGGCGACCTTCTGGGCCAGGCCTTCCAGGCGGTGGACGACCTCCTGGATGTCACCGGCGATGCGACCACCCTTGG
>JBLHLB010000210.1:0-7238 GCA_047618505.1 Planctomycetota bacterium | reverse complement strand
CGACGTATGTCGTCGCGCTGGGCATACATCATCACGGGTACACGATCCGCCGGATCGGTAGTCAACATGACCGTCCCGTCTTCCCGCTGCGGATGGGAAGCCAGGAAATCCGCGGGCAACCCAGCAAGCCCCTCGTGTCCGTCTTGCACGACGTACTCGCGGCCGCCCGTAACGATGTTACGGTCGAAGTCCTGTCCGACTTGGACCAACTCCTCCTGCAGCGATCTCAGGCGTTCGCGGGTAGGCTCGTCGCGATCGACGCCGGAACGTCTGAAGTCACGCAAGCCGTGTTCAAGAATGCGCCTTTCGGCGTCGGTGCCCAGGGCAGCTCCTTGGCAGGCTGCCAGGCGATCAAAGATACCGCGATCCAGGGAAAGCTCGGTTCCAAACTGCGCCAACTCACGTTCCAGGCCTTCGCAGGTGGAACGCATGTCCTCTGAAGGGTGGACGCTCACGAAGAGTCCGACGCGACCATCCAGTCCGTTCAGGGGCCCCAACATGGCGTCAAAGCGGCGCAGCACTTCACCCGCATCCGTATTTGCATCAAGGGCCCGGAAGGCCTCTGTGTTTTCGCGGGCAGACTGCAACGCAGCCTGAACACTGGTCTTAAATTCCTCGGCTTCCATGGTGAGTACCTCTCGGCAGCCAGTCTCCCGGCGCCTTCAATCGTTCTAATGCTTGGGCGTGTCGCTAGTCTTGGACACGCTTCGCGGCGTAGTCCAGGAGGCTCGCGAATTGAGCGTGAAAATCGTGGGTGCCACCGGCGATGGGGGCCTTGAAGTAGCAGGCCGTTTGAGCCATCTCCCCCACATCCCCTTCCCGGTGGGCCAGGTCGGTCAGCCGCACAAGATCCAAAACCAGCGGCGCCGCCAGGGCCGAATCCGACCCCGTCCAGGTGAACTGCAGGGTCATCTTGGCCCCCAGGAACCCCTCGAAGTGAATCAGATCCCATGCGGTCTTCCAGTCATGCAACGACGGGACGTAGTCGATAGTCACCTGGGTATGCATGTCGGGGTCTCCCATGATTGAGCGCACGACCGCATCCTTCGTGCGACGTTTCGATTCCATGCGCACGGGGTCCGCCAGGGCTTCCCCGTCACCGTTCCCCAACATGTTGTAACCCTGCCAGGCGAGGACCTTAAGGGCGCGCGCCGCAAACATAGGCGCAAGGGTCGCCTTCAGCAGCGTCTCCCCCGTCTTGCCGTCGTTGCCGCAGTGCGGCAATCCAAGGGTCAGGGCTTTCTCACGCAAACCACCCAGGCTAGCGCCACGGTTCGGTGTGAAGTTGACGAAAGGGCAGCCAGCCGCAAAGGACGCATAGGCATAGAGTGATGATGCGGGCAAAGCACCGGGAAGCTTCCCGTCCAAGAGATCGTCTATTCCCTGTTCCGTCTCCCAACCAGAGACTTCGTCACGCCAGGCCTCCGTGCTCGCGAGATACACGACGATGACGCGCTCTAGCTCGTGCTCTTCGCGGAAGGCCGACATGTCCGCGGCCAAGGCCTGTACCTGCTCGCGCGGCGTCAACGCGCCCAATTCCGAAGCACGCGGATGTAGATTCGCACTGCCAACATCGGTGGAATCCAAGACACCGGGGCAGATGCGCGCGTCATAGGCGGCAGCCTCGGCGGAGGTAGAAGCAACGAGTTCACTCGATAGAACCCCGTTGCGTACCAAATCGCCCGCCGTGCGCGAAAGATCCGAACCGACGACTTCGTGGCCACCGAGTACGACCCGGTCCCAGGGAATCAGCGCGAGCTGACCCAGGGGCCCCCGTTCGGTGGCGATACCAGTGGGCTCTAGGAGTCCCTGGGCTAGGCCGGCCAGTCCGTAGCTGACACAGCTCGCCACGGCTCCGCGCGCACCGACCATCCAAACCCCGATTCTTCCTCGCTCTGCGCTCGTCTGCAACGTGTCTCTTTCCTGTGTCCTTGGTGGTGAAGGGGTAGCGCGAGACTTAGTCCGTGCTGTTTTTTCGAAGGGTCTCGACCCAGTCCGCGACGACGGGATCGTCGATGCGATCCCACCACACGCGCGCGGCCGATGCACGCTCCGATCCGACGCGCGGATCGTCGCCATCGCCAGCGTTGGGAGCACCCGCTCCCAGAGGTGAATCGTTGTGGCGCGACATTGTGCCGTCTGGATCGTCGCCCGCTAGGGCGCCCGGCCCTGATTCAGAGGATCCCCCGTCGCTCGAGTCCCCGACGCCAGGCTCTGCGCCAGCCTCGGCCCCGGACTCACCCTCGGATTCTAGACCACCTGTGCCCTCTGTATCGCCCAGCGCACCCCTTAGGGCGTCCAGGCGTGCGCGCATCTGCTCCAGATCCCGGGCAAGCTCCGGATCCCCAGACACTCCAGGTGCCAGCTCCCCGATCAGCTCGTCCAGACTCCGAAGCCGCTCCTCCGCATCCGCCGGCGGATCGCCCAATCGAATCTCCGTGTACAGATCCTGGGCCTCGCTCCGCACCACGAGAACTTCGGACATGCTCTTGCTGTCAATCTTGCCATCGCTACGTGAGTCGAAGGCGCTGTCCCCCAGGGATCCGAGCTGTCCGTCCAGTCCATCAAGGGGCAGGAACTGGACTTCCACCAAGGGCCCCCGCGAATCCAAGACCAGGCCCAACACAACGGCACCTGCCAGCGGCAACAGGACCGGGGGCGCCAGGGAAGGTCGCAGGGCGAAACGTGCCTCCTTGAGTCGTAGTCGATCGAGAACGTTGCTGATCAGCAGTTTCCCCAGGGGTTGCTCGACGCCGTCACCTTCCAGCTCCCAAGCGGTGAGTAGGGCTCCGCCATGGCGCATGCGCTTGTCGAGGGCACGCACAACCTCGGGCTCCCCACGGCGTTTTTCAATCACCCAGGTCAAGCCCCCGATGAGCCCCACGGCTAGAGCCAAGACTATGGCATCGGTACGTGCCGTGGCCAGTCCACTCAGGAGTGCAGCGGCCAAGGTCATGCAACCAAAGGCAATGCCCAGGAGGATCCCCTCAACCAGGCGAAGAGCCGTCAGCGTACGCGTTGCTGCGGTGACAACCCCGCGCACGCTACGGGGACGCGATCCGCCCTTCTGGGCCAGGTCCGCATCTCGCCACGTGTGTCTCGCGCCGCTGCCGGAGAGCACCCCGGCACCGGCCAGTCGAGTTCTACTGTTGGGATCCGCCATGCTTATCGGAAGCTCGCCTCTGGGGATTCCGCTCGCTTAACTTCCGGCAGGGTATCGCGCCAGGCATCCGGCACCGTGTCGAGCCTCTTACGCGAGAAGAAGAACTCAATCGGCGAAGAGCTAGCTGGCAGCAGCCATTCGTTCCCAATCCAAACGGTCTGTTCGATACATTCGGCAGCCGCCGGTGTCAGCAGAGTATTGCCCGAGAAGAAGAAGGAGACGTTGATTAGATTCCCTTCGTACTCGGCGGCGAAGACCTCAGGTTGCTCTTCCCCACCCCGGCGTGTCCTGGGCTGCACCATGCGTGACCCAAGGAATACCCAACCATGGCGGCGCAGTGTCCGGCCCGTAGAGAGGTTCGCCACCAGGTCATCGACTCGATAGAAATACAGTTCTTCTCCTTCGCGCCAAGCAGCATAGAGATATAGCAGGTCCCCTTTTGGCAGGCTGATATTCGGCGCGGCCGCGGCCACGTCCGCCGACAGTTCCCCGGGCTCGGGCCCTCCGCGTTCATTGACCTGATCATCCCGAAGGGCCAGGTTCGCCTGCGCCAGTTTGACGTTCTCCCCCGGCTTCATGCCCAGGGCCAGGAGCGCCGCATTCAGAATCGTGGGCGAGACCTCAGTCAGAAACAGGCTCTCATGTCCCTGCCCCCGTGGCGTGCAGAGCACATACTCCAAGAGCTCCTGGCGAACCTGCACCGTCGCTGGGATCGAAACGATCTGGGCTTCAAGGTCCAAGCGAATCCCCGCCTGAGCCATGGCGGCCACCAATTGCGCGCGCGCCTGCTCATCCTGGAGTTCACTCCCCTGGGACGGGCCGACTTGGACCCCGGACGGCCCCGTTTGGATCTCGGATTCAAGACTTCCCTGGCCTGGAGCCACGGCGATCAAGAGGACCAGGACGCTGATTAGGAGTTTCATCATTTAGCAGGATACCGGAGCGGGGCCCCCTGAACGGTTCGGGGCAGGTTTGGTTCAGGGCTGATCTCAGGGGCCAGCTCGCCCACGGGGCCTTCTCCCCCGTAGCATACGCGACGCGCACCCACAGGCTTTGAATCAGAATGATCCGCTCCGCGGCGGCGACTCCGACGTCCGGAGCCGCACCGGAGCGATGACAGACGCGCGCCACCCCCATGCAACAGCACGACCCTGCCCCCCAGCGGCGCTCCACAGCGCGATTCGCACTTCTTCTTTGCGGTGTTTCGGCTCTGGCTCTTTCGAGCAGCTGCTACCTCAAAGTCCAGGCCGAGGAGAACCAACGGCTCCACCCCGATCAGGGAACCGCCGAGAACGTCCCGGACCTCATGGAGGAGGAGTCCGATTCCCAGGATGCCCAACAGACGCTCGTCGGCGCCCAACCGATCTCTGGATCCAATCGGGTGCGCGTCGTCCGAGGCTACGAAGCAGCGCGGGCCATGGATCCCAGCGCCCCCTCTTTTGAGTATGAGCGCTTCACCTTGGACAACGGCCTCGAGGTCGTCCTACACCAAGACCATTCCCAACCGAAGGTCGTGGTCAACACCTGGTTCCAGGTCGGATCAAAGGACGAGGAGCAGGGACGCACGGGCTTCGCCCACCTCTTCGAACACCTGATGTTCATGGGCACCGGTCGCGTGCCGGACAACCAATTCGACGTGATCATGGAAACCGGAGGCGGTTGGAATAACGCCTCCACCAGCAGTGACCGCACGAACTACTACTCCGAAGGTCCCAGCTCGCTACTGCCTACGCTCCTGTGGCTGGATGCTGATCGTTTTGAAGCCCTGGACGATTACGTGACCCAGGAGAAGCTCGACAGCCAACGCGCTGTAGTGCGCAACGAACGCCGCCAAACATCGGAGAACGTTCCCTATGGCAAATCCAGCCTCGTCATCTCCGAACTAATCTACCCCGTTGGACACCCCTACCATCACCCGGTCATCGGTAGTCACGAGGATCTCGAAGCGGCAGAAGTGGGCGATGTAGTGTCCTTCTTCCGTCGCTGGTATGTCCCCGAGAACGCAAAGCTTGTTGTCACCGGAGATTTCGAGATGGCCCCCACGCGGGCCCTGATCGAAGAGCTCTACGGCTCGATCCCCGGCAAGCCTCTGCCAGCGCGCAGTCTGCCTGCGGATATCGAGTTCGAGGGTGTGCGCAGCATGGTGCTGACGGACAACGTCGAGTTCCCCAAGCTTTTCCTTACCTGGCTCGCACCGGCTCACTTCGCCCCCGGCGATGGCGAGATGGACTTGATCGCTGCGATCCTTTCGGACGGCCCTTCAAGTCGACTCTACCGCCGCCTTGTACTTGAGACCGGCCTGTCCCAGGACGTGAGTGCTGCTCAGTATTCGTCAAAGCTCGGCTCTACTTTCCACATCGACGCCATGCCCGCACCGGGCGTTGATCTCGACGCGCTTAAGGCGGAAATCATGGAAGTTCTCGCGACCTTCATCGAGGAGGGTCCGACGGAGGCCGAGTTGACGCGCGTCAAGGCCCAGACGGAAGCCGCCTTCCTGGGTCGCGCCGAGAACCTCGGCAGGCGGGCAGACGCTATGAACTCCTACCTCGCGGCCTTTGGCACGCCCGACGGCTTCGGGCTCGACCTGGCCCGTTGGACAGCTCCCGACCGCGCCGGCGTAAGGAATTGGGCGGGCCGCGTGCTCAGCCCGCACCACGTTGACTTGCGTGTCTATCCCGAGGATTCCAAGCCTGACAACGTCCTGGATACTCGTCCAGCCGCCTTCAACCAGCCGACATTCGCCGCGCCGAAACCCGAGAGCTTCACGCTCCCCAACGGAATCGCTGTGCATGTCTTGCCCAGGCCTGGAACGGGATTGTTCGCGGGCTACGCCTGGTTCGGCGGCGGTGAAGGCCTTGTGGCCCGCAGCAACGCCGGCCTGAGCGGACTGATGGCGCGCATGCTCGAAGCCGGAGCCGGTGGATTGGATGCAGCCTCCTTCGCGGCCGAAGTGGAAACCCTCGGCGCGCAAATCAGCGTATCTCCCGACAACGGCGGGTTGATCATCCAAGTCAACGGATTGGGTTCGCGTCTCCGCGAGACCATTGCGAAGTTCGCGGATGTGGTCCTTCGCCCGAACCTCACGTCAGACGACTTCGATCGCGAGCGTGGCCTTCAATTGGCCGATATCGCCGCTCGATCCGACGACCCACGCTCGCTCTCAACGCTGATGGCCATGGAGTTGGTCTTCGGCGCCGATGATGCTCGCGGTCGCTCCACCGATGGCTTCCAAGACACCGTCGAGGGTCTCACCCACGGCAATCTGTCGGAAGCCCATCGGGCCATGCTCCACCGTGGCAATATGACTCTGCTCTTTGCCGGCGACTTCAGCGTCGACCAGTTACTCGCCGACCTGAGCTCGAGTTTCGGCACAATGGAAGCACGGGGCGCACAACCCGTGGTCACGACCGACCTGATCGACGCCGCTGAAACACCTGGCATCCGCATCATCGATCGTCCGGGCGCGCCCCAGACAATGATCTATCTTGTGCGTCCGGTTCCCAACCTAGAGGGCCTGGACCGCGCGGTGCGTGAGGCGTTGTTGACAGTCTTCGGCGGCACTTTCACGAGCCGCTTGAACGCGAACCTGCGTGAGGACAAGAACTACTCCTACGGCGCCGGCGCCAGTTCCAGCATGCGGGCTTTCCAAGAGGTCATGCTCGCGCGCACGGCAGTGTTCACAGATGTCACAGGCTTGGCAATGACGCAACTGAAGATGGAGTACGACCGACTCGCGAGCGGCGGCATCGACGCGGCCGAGCTAACAAAGGCAATGGAATCCAGGCGAACATCCCTGATGGGGAACAGTGCGACGACGGGGGACCTGGCCCGCACGCTCCTGGATCTGGTGTCCGAGAATCGACCCCTGGACGCCATTTCCGTGGACTTCGCTTCCATCGACGGCCTGACCCTGGAGCTTTGCAATAGCATGGCGGCCTCTGGGATTTTCGATTGGTCAACCTACGCAATCGTGCTGGTCGGCGACGAAGCTGTGATCCGCCCGCAGCTCGACGAAGCTGGATTCTAGGGGTCCGATACGCAGCGCGCCCTGCCAGCCCTCGCAAGGGCTGGCAGG
>JBLHLB010000209.1:0-7247 GCA_047618505.1 Planctomycetota bacterium | reverse complement strand
GGGCCGTGCGAGCGGCCGTGCTCCTCGGGCGTTCTTCCAATCGCGACGCCGGGGAAATCCTCCTGCGTCGTCTTGAACGGCGCGTCATTCATCCTGGACGCAACCAGGACGCCGCCGATGTCGTTGCAGCCGGCGCCCTCGAACGCATGCCCGGTGCCGACTGGGCAGTCGGTCGACTCACGGTGCTCGGGGCAGGACCCATTCCGCACCCAGACTTGGAGGTGCGGGTAGCGTGCGCTGCGGCAGCTCTGCTCCATGGCCGCGATGAAGTCACACCATTCCTGCTTCAAGTCTTACGCATCGGAACGCCAGATGGTGCGGGAGTGGAACTGGACTTCAACAGCACCGACCGATCGACCTGGTCACGCACGGAAGCTGCCATTGCCCTCTCGCGCAGGGTCGAAATCCCCAATCGCTACCCCGCCGATGGTCCCCTGAAGGCACGGGACGAGTTCACGGCCAAGCTCGAAGAACTGCTACGGCAGGGCTCCGGAATCCGCCGCTAGGGTGTCACGGGGGTGCTCATCTGGGATGATGCGGGTGAGAAGTAAGACGTGGGGCTATCCAACTGGGGTCTGGGCCCCGGGCTTTGTTAAGCTGCGCACGCTTGAGACCTAAGCCACGACCGGATCCCCTGGAGAACATCCGAAATGACTCACCACCCCAACCGTCGCCCCACGACGTCCCCCAATCGACGCTCGGTTCTGGCGGGCGGAGCGGCCCTGGCAGGCGCCAGCGTCGTCGCCAGCTGTGCCTCGGACCCCGGCGCGCCAGAACGCGCCCCCGCCACGCGCGGCATGAGCTTTACCCCTATCGCCGATGACGAAGGCATCCGCATCGGTGTCATCGGCACCGGCGGCATGGGCACGGCCCACTGCCGGGCGATCATCTCCCTGGCTAAGGCCGGGCGCGAGAATGTCCAAATCGTGGCCGTGGCCGACGTGGCCCAGCCCCGGGCCGAGGACGCAGCCAAGATATGCTCGACTGAGCAAGGCATCACCGTCGACACCTACTCGGATTACACCGAGCTCCTTGCGCGCGAAGACATCCACGGTGTCTTGATCGCTTCGCCGGAGCACTGGCATTGCAAGATGGCCAGCGACGCGATCATGGCCGGCAAGGACGTCTACGTCGAGAAGCCCATGACGCGTGAGCTCGACGAAGCCTTCGCCCTGATGGATGTTGTGCAGGCCAACGAGCAGGTTCTCCAGGTCGGCACGCAGAAGATCATGATTCCCAAGTACCGCGAAGCACAGAAGCTCATCGCTGCAGGTGGTATCGGCAAGCCCGTCTCGAGCCAGACGAGCTACTGCCGCAACACCCCCGATGGCGAGTGGAACTACTACGGAATCGATGAGCGCGTGCAGCCCGGAAGCACCCTCGACTGGGACGCCTGGTGTGGCCCCTTGGGATTGACCGATTGGAACCCCCTCGTCTACTGGCGCTGGCGTCGCTACCGCAAGTATTCCACCGGTGTCATCGGCGATCTCCTAGTGCACGTCATGACGCCGCTCATGTACGCCTTGGATTCCGGCTGGCCCACGGTCGTTTCCGGCGTCGGGGGCCACTACGTAGACAAGGTCATGGAGAACCACGATCAGGTCAACCTGACGGTCCAGTTCGAGACGGAGCACACCATGGTCGTGGCCGGTTCGACCTGCAACTCCTACGGGCTGGAGAACCTGATCCGAGGCAACCACGCGAACATGTTCCTGGCGGGCAATAACGTCAAGGTCGTGCCCGAGCGCGCCTTCATCGACGATGTGGAGCCCCAGGAGATTCAGTGCGGTGGTGTCAGCGACCAGGACGAGCTGCGACTTAACTGGCTCTCCTGCATGCGCACCCGTGAAGAAACGGCCAGCCCCGTTCAGCTCGGCGCAAAGGTCATGGTGGCGGTGGATCTCGCTTCGCGTTCCATGTGGGACGGCAAGACCTACGCTTTCGACCCCGCAACGAAGAGCGCCTCGGCACTTTGATCCTGCGCCTGGCGACCCAAGCCTGCGGCACGCGCTTTGAGCTCGTGCTCGCGGGTGCGGAGTCGGACACACCCGCTCCGGGATCTAGCCCGGGACGACGGGTCTCTCCCCAGGAGAGATTCCTCCGGGCAGCCGGAGAGGAAGCGCTTGAGGTCATCAAAACGGTGGACCACGAGCTTTCCCTGTTCCGGCGTGATTCGCTCCTTTCGCGCATCAACAGGTGCGCGTTCGAAGCTCCAGTCCGGGTGGGTGCGGACACCTTTGAGTTGCTCGCGGAGGCCCTCGAGGTTTGGCGTGCAACGAGCGGTGCCTTTGACCCCGCACTTGCACCCCATATGCGCGCAGCGGGGCTACAGGATAATTCGGTCCTCCAAGATCAACAGCCGTGCTCCAATGCGCCCAGCGCTTCTTCAATCCATTTGGATGCCGAAGGACAAAGTGTTCGCTTCATCGATCCCGGCGTAGCCCTAGACTTGGGGGCCATTGCCAAGGGGCACGCCCTGGACCTTGCGGCCGAGTGCTTACGGGAAGCGGGCGTCGACTGCGCACTTCTTCATGGCGGAACGAGCGCCGTCATCGCCCTTGGCATGCCACCCGACACGCGAGGTTGGCCCATTGCACTTGAATCCAAAAGTGGACCCATGGTTCATCTTTGTGATCGCGCCTTGGCCCTCTCAAGCGCCGCCGGAAAGGTCAGTCGCAATGGACTGGGGCACATCCTCGACCCGCGAACGGGCAGGGGAGTTCCCACGGATCGCGCCGCCCTAGTCCTGGCGTCCTCCGCGCGCAGTGCCGACGCCTGGGCCACGGCACTCGTGGCCTGCCCGACCTTGTTCGCCGACTCCCCCTGGCCCGCAGGGCACGAAGTCGCCATCGCGCAGGGCATGAGCAACGCGCGACAATGGCAATTTTCCCACCCACCGGGTGATGACTCCCCCATCAAAATCAGGCACGACCGTGATCGAGCTTCGGTCCCGTGCACCTAGCATTCCCCCTCCGATTCCAACGACACGAAGCAGCCCTTCATTCGCCCATGAAGTCCGACCGTAGACGCTTTCTTGTTCAGTCCGCCGGTGCCCTCGGCACCTTCGCCTTGGCTCCCGAATTAGCCGCCCGAGTTCGCTCTGGCCTTGCCCCACTGCGCGTTGGCTTGATAGGCGCCGGGCGCCAAGGTAGAGCCATCCTTGCAGAGCTTGTCAAACTCGAAGACGTCCAGGTGACGGCCGTCGCCGATGCCGTTGAATCGCGCCTGCGTTCGGGCCTTCGCCGTGTCCAGGGTGCAACGGGCTACGCGGACCACACCAGCCTTTTGGCGGAGGCAGAGGTGGACGCAGTAATCATCGCGACCCCCACGCACCTACATCGCGAGCCGGCCCTGGCCGCCCTTGAGCGCGGCAAACACGTCTACTGCGAAGCGCCCCTCGCGCACACCCTTGAGGACTGCCGCGTCCTCGTCGCGGCAGCCCGTGCCTCGAAGGGCAAGTTCATGACGGGCATGCTAGCCCGCTCCAACCCAATTTATGATCTGGCGAGGGACTTCTCCCGGTCCGGAGCAATCCGCGATGTTGTTTCCATGCGGGCCCAGAATGCGGACAAGAACAGCTGGATCTTCCCGGCGCGCGACCCCGCCGACGAGAAAGCGCTCAACTGGCGCCTTGACCCAGAGGTCTCCCTCGGACTACCCGGGGAAATGGGTGTGCATCAGTTCGATGTCTTTCACTGGTTCCTGGGCGCCTATCCCACAGCGGTGCGCGGACGCGGAAGCGTTCAGCTCCACGAGGACGGGCGCACCGTAGCCGACACGATCTCCCTCGAGCTGGAGTTCCCCGGGGATCGAGTCCTGAGCTACGAAGCGACCCTGGCCAACTCCTACGAGAGTACCTACGAATTAATGAGGGGCACAATGGGCACCTTTCGCCTGGCCTGGACCGCCGGTTGGATGTTCAAGGAATCCGACGCGGCGACCTTGGACTGGGAAGTCTACGCGAGCCGTCAGCAGTTCCACGACGAAGCGGGCATCACCCTCATTGCAGACGCCACGCAGTTGGCCGCGCAGGGTCGACTCAAGGAAGGCATCGGGTTGCCGGAGACGCCCCTCTACTATGCCCTCGGAGACTTTGTGGAGGCCTGCAACAACGACACTTCCGTGCCGACCAGTGCGGGTGAAGGATTGCGCGCCGCGGTCATTGGAATCCAATCCCAGCATGCGGTGACAAGTGGCGAACGCGTTGAGATCAGCGCGGAGATGTTGGCCGAATGAGTGCAGGCAATGAAACGCCCCAGGGCGACCAACGCTTACGCTTGGCTGACCTACCGCTGCTAGCCAAGATCGGTGTCACGAGCCTCGTGGCCGTAATTGCCATCGGCATGGCGGCCTCCCTGGCCCACGTGGAAAACCACCATGAGAACCGTGATGGCGAAGAGGGTCTATCCCGCGTCGACATCGATGCGGCCTACCACGGGATCGATCAACCATCTTTGCTTCTGCGGGCGTTGGAAAACGATCACGCGGAAGAGCTAAGTACGGCCGATCGGCAGCTGCTGATCGGCTGGCTGAAGGGCACACGCGTGAGCCAAGATTACGACAGCCTTGAGCTCGGTGATCTCGCGCCCGCCGAGGTCATCGATGGCTCCTGCCTTTCCTGCCACTCCCGCAATGCCGACCCTTCAGTGCAGCCAATGCTGGACTACTGGGACGATGTGGAATCCATCGCCTTCTCGCGCCAACTCGACGCGACACCTAAGGAAATCCTCCTGATGTCGATGCATACACACGCACTCTCCCTCGGAGTGTTGTGCCTCGTGTTTGGCCTCCTTTGCCTGGCTTCGCGATTCTCAACGACCCTACGCTCTCTGCCCCTCGGTATCGGCGGACCAGCGCTACTCTTGGACTTCGCTGGCTGGTGGATGGCAAGGGAAAGCGGAGTCTGGGTCTTGGCAATCCTTGTAGGAGGCGGGCTATTCGCCCTGTCCACCGCGCTTTCTTGCCTATTGATTGTGGCAGAAATGTGGATTCCAAGGCGCGCCGCATGAGTTACGACTCATTCGAGTGATGGGCTCGCATGGGCAAGGATGGCGTCCCACGTGGGCGCCATCCTTGGTTTTGAACGCGGGGTTAAGATGCCTTCAGAGCAGACACTGTCTGGGTGTTGCGCAATTCGACGTCCATTAGGGCCTGTAGCAGCTGTCCCCGGAAACGAGGGCTTGCGGGATTCGGCCGTAGGCGGTCTGCTTCCCCCACCTGCGGAGCGCAGGACCAGCCCAAGCCCGGCCGGTCCTTGCTCCCTGTTCGGACGCTCCATTCGAGCTCCCTTGCCCCTGGCGGTTTCATCCGCGGCTTTGTGAGGTCACTGTCCGGCCAGCTCGACACCTAGACTTTCAGCAGACGCCGACGACAATTTCATGCAGTTTCGGTCAGCCACGACCGGAGCGGGAAGTCCCAATGTGAGAAGCGCGATTCGCCGCTTTCTCAACCGGGGCATTCTACTCCTTGCCTGTATTTCGGCCCCCACCATGGGGCTTCTTCTGGCAACAAATTCAGCTAACGCTACGCCCACCATAACCCAACAGGTGGGCACCTTAAAGTGCGCTGTACCCGGTCCATTGGACCGCTTCGTTCTCCATGGGACGATGGCGATTGCGCCGCGCACCTTTGCGCGCAACAACTGCCCTCTTAAAGTCTTCGCGCCGGATGGGACCCCGCTGAATACCCAGTGGGAACTCGTCGCGGAGCTGCAGGATTGGATGATCGTGGAAGTCCGCGCCATGGTGGAGAACAACTCCTGGAGTGGAATGCAGTACTTCCCTGTGCACGACGGGGAAACGAACGACTACAGCCTCGATGGCTTTGCCCTGGAAAGCCTGGCTACAGTCGTGCTGGAGAACAAAGTCAAACTGAACCTACTGGACCAGCTGGGACAGGTTCACGCATTGTCCTTGTCGGGTATCAACCCCAACGATGAGCTCTTTCGCTATGGCCCCAACACCCTGACCGTTCGCCGCAGCTTCGATACGGCTTTCGGTGGATTCCAAGCGTGGTTCACTGTGAACGCCGATCGTCGCCAGGTTGAGCTTGTCATCAACTGGCACAACGGAAGCCTTCCGGCCAAGCCCGATGTTTACTTCACGACGGCGACGCTGGACGTACCCGCTGGCTGGTCGCACACGCCCTTCTTGCCGGACCCGACGATAGGGAGCCAGACACTCGTCAAGCCTGATCTGCATGTGCTGCCGCAGCGTATGGAACGGTCTTTTCGATTGGTCCTCCACCCCGACAACGAAGCGCCCCTGGTCGAGCTCGAAGGCTGGGCCGTGGGCGATTGGACCAGGGGGGGCTACATGCCGCAGAACATCGGCCTGCCTGATCTGAGCCACACAGTCATTGATCTCTCGGTGCAGAAGGACTTGGACTTCTCGCTCCTGGCATCCAACTCCCCCACGCTACCCGGGGACATCCCGGTCTCGCACTTTTGGCCAGCCCAGGGTGTGAAATACGGCGGCATGACCAGCGGCACGGACATCCACCACTACGAGGGCGTGCTGCCCGCGGTCAGTGCCCAGTCGGACGGCATACTGTCGCTCTATGTGGAGCAACTACGCTACGGCTCACGACAAATGGGCTGCATTTATGAGGCAGACGGCCAACCCCTTCGGATGGACGATTACCTCAATACCGATGGCTCACGCCCTTGGGACATTTACGCCAATGTGTTCCTGTCGAGTCCGCCCAAGGACACTCCCTTTGACTTCGCGGACACGGGCTCGGGCAGTGGCACGGCAAACTACGACCCGAGTGTCTATGCACCGATCGACAACCAGCACATGGTGCGCCGTACCAAAGCCAACAAGGCGCTCGTTTGGTTGACGAACGATCCCTTGGCAAGGCAATACTGTGCCATGGATGCGGCCCTGGCTCGCATGACCTTCTATGAGGGCAACGGTGGAGAGATTCTCCCGAAGACAAGTACGGGATTGGGTATTGCCTGGGGCCGCGGAGAGGCTTGGGCCGCAGACATAATCGTGACGGCCTACGCCACGGGTAAGTCGGAGTACCGCCAGCGCACCGCTAACTGGTTCCCGAGCTTCATCTCGGCCCTGGAGCGCACGCAGATGCCCAATGGGCTCTTCAGTGCCATGGACGATGGAAAGGTAGCCGACAGCCCGCCCTACGGAGACGGCACCACTGCTGACTATTGGGCCCACCGCTCCAATGAGCAAATCCTCCTGGCCTATGCCCTGCGCGGGATCCAGGAAGTCGTTGGGCACAACTGC
>JBLHLB010000208.1:0-7264 GCA_047618505.1 Planctomycetota bacterium | reverse complement strand
CTGTGGGACATTTACAACGACTTCCACATGGGAATGACGGGCGAGTTGGTCGCGGACAAGTACGACATCACGCGTCTGGCCCAGGACGAGTTTGCGTGCAACAGCCACGCCAAGGCGGCGGCGGCCACGGCAGCAGGCAAGTTTGACGGTGAGAAGTTCAGTGTCGAAGTTCCCCAGCGCAAGGCGGATCCGATCGCATTCAACACCGACGAAACTATCCGCGCGGGCAACAGCCCCGAAGGTCTGGCGAAGATGCGCCCGGCTTTCAAGAAGGACGGAACGGTTACGGCGGCGAACGCTTCGGCCATTAACGATGGCGCCTCCGCCCTGGTCGTAATGAGCGCCGACAAGGCCAAGGCCCTGGGCCTCAAGCCCATGGCGCGCATCTCTGGTTACGCCACCGGCGGCATGGCCCCCGAGTGGGTCATGATGGCGCCGGAGGTTTCGATTCGGAAGCTGTCCGACAAGCTCGGCCGTAAGCCGGCTGATTTCGAGTTGCATGAAATCAACGAAGCCTTCTCCTCGGCAGCCTGCGCTCTGACGCGTGTGCTTGAGCTTGATTCGGAGCGCGTGAACGTCCACGGCGGCGCCGTTGCCCTGGGTCACCCCATCGGTGCCTCCGGTGCACGCATCCTCACAACGTTGCTCTACGCCATGCGCGACAGAGGTGCCGGGAACGGCATGGCCTCCCTGTGCCTAGGCGGCGGAAACGCCGTTTCCCTCGCTGTGGAGGCTCTTTAGGGATGGCGGGCTTCACCAACGTCGGCGTCATCGGCGCCGGCACAATGGGCAATGGTATCGCCCAGACTTTTGCGAGCTTCGGTACCGCTGTGACCCTTGTGGATCTGAATGCCGAGGCCTTAACTCGCGGCGTTGCGGCCATCGAGAAGAGCCTGGCCCGCGTCGTCAAGAAGGGCAAGCTCAGCGAGGATGACGCCAAGGCAGTCGTCGCCCGTATCACGACCACGACCACCTTGTCCGACCTAAAGTCAGCCGATCTTGTGGTGGAGGCTGCGGTCGAGAAAGTCGACATCAAGAAGAAGATCTTTGTCGAGCTCGACGGCATTACGGGCCCGGAGGCGATCCTTTCGACGAACACCTCCTCCATTTCGATCACTGAGATTGCCGCCGCGACCAAGCGCGCCGATCGCGTCATCGGGATGCACTTCATGAACCCGGTCCCGATCATGAAGTTGGTCGAGGTTATCCGCGGTCAGGAGACTTCGGATGGAACCACCGAGCTGGTGCTCGAGGCAAGTCGCGCCATTGGCAAGACGCCGGTTGAGGTCAACGACTATCCGGGCTTCGTCTCCAACCGAGTGTTGATGCCCATGATCAATGAGGCGGTTTTCTGCTTGATGGAGGGTGTCGCCAGCAAGGAGGCGATCGACACGGTTATGCTGCTTGGCATGAATCATCCCATGGGGCCCTTGGCCCTAGCGGACCTGATCGGACTAGACGTGTGCCTGGACATCATGGAAGTCCTGCACACGGGTTTGGGCGATTCAAAGTACCGACCCTGTCCGCTGCTGCGCCGTATGGTTGCCGCCGGACGCCTAGGCCGAAAGGTCAAGAAGGGCTTCTACGACTACGAGTAGGGGAGTACGCGTTCACACGACGTCCCTCCACTCCCACGAACAGCGACTGCACACACAACTGAATCCCTGATGGACCTTAATCTAAACGAAGACCTCGAGATGATCCGCGACATGGCGCGCGACTTCGCGAACTCCGAGCTTCTTCCGCGTGCGACCCAGCACGACCGTAATGAGGCCATCGACCCCGACGTTTTTGGCCTGATCTCAGAGCTTGGCTTCTGGGGGATGACTATCCCCGAGGAGCATGGTGGTGTGGGACTGGACAGCATGGCTCTGGCCCTCGTCCTGATGGAGATCAATCGCGCCTGCGCATCCACAGGCGTGACGGTCTCCGTTCACAACAGCCTTGTTGGATCGCCCGTCGTCAAGCATGGCAGCGAGGCCCAAAAGGCTGAGTGGCTACCGAAGCTCGCTAGTGGCGAGGTCATGGGCGCCTATTGCCTGACCGAAGCCCACTGCGGCTCGGACGCGGCGGCCATCAAGACCTCCGCCGTGAAGGACGCAGACGGTTGGCTCCTCAACGGCACCAAGATGTGGGTTACCAATGCCGGCTGGGCCAAGCTCTTCATCGTCTATGCCCGTACGAACCCCGACGTGCCCGGCACCAAGGGCCTCAGCTGCTTCTTGGTGTCCGCTGATGCGCCCGGAGTTTCCGTGGGCAAGAAGGAGCTGAAGACTGGGATCCGCGGATCTTCAACTCACGAGGTCATTTTCGAGAACGTGCGACTAGCGGCTGACAGTCTGCTGGGCATGGAAGGACGTGGCTTCCACATAGCCATGGACACCCTGGATGGGGGGCGCATCGGCATTGCGGCCCAGGCAGTCGGTATCGCCCAGGCCTGCCTGGCCGCGTCGATCAAGTACGCCAACGAGCGCGAGCAATTCGGGCGCACGATCGGCAACTTCGCCGCCATTCAGCACAAGCTGGCGGATATGTCCGTCAAGATCGAGGGCTCTCGCTTGCTGGTCCTACGGGCCGCTCAGCTGCGCGACAGCGGTGCTCCCTGTAGCAAGGAAGCAGCCCAGGCCAAGCTGGCGGCCTCCCAGGGCGCGAATTGGTGTGCCGATGAGTGCCTCCAGATTCACGGTGGGGCGGGCTACACCGACGACTTTCACGTCGAACGCCTCTTTCGGGACGCCCGCATAACCGAGATCTACGAGGGAGCCACGGACATCCAGCGCTTGGTCGTTGCGCGCAAGCTGCTGGGCTAGAACAGCTCTGCTGCCTGCCGCATATCTGCGAGTTGCATCCCTTCGAAACCGGAGTGACCCTACCCGGAAACCGGAGGTGGTATTAGGATGCACTTGCAGTGACTTTAACCCCTCAAGAAGAACCCTACGAACTCCGAGGACCTGGCCGAATGCCCGGAAGCTCAGACCGCGACATCCTGAACCTCGAGGAAGCAGCCAAGCTGCTCGGGGTCAGTGTGAAGACCTTCAACAAGGTGTTGCACAGCGAGAGCATTCCCGCGCGCAAGATCGGCCGTGAGTGGAAGTTCTCGCGTCAGGCATTGATCGATTGGGTTGGCGACGGCCGCAGCGATCAGTTCTACCGCGAGACAACCTCTACCCGCGTTGCCCTAGGTCCCCAGAGCGAACAAGACGAGCGACGCACCAGTGGATGGAGCCTCTCGCCGGAATAGCATCCACCCGAGTTCGCCGCGTCTTGAACAACTAGCGATGTGGCCCAGTCGGGCCCACGCCGCGCGCGCAGGCGAGAGATCACAACCCCGCTGTCTCTCCCGCGCTTCGCACCCATCGAAGTCAGCTGCCCCAAGTGGGTGGCACAGGAACCTGCACCATGACCGCTACGAGTCACTCCCAGCACACGCTTCCTAACATCACTCACTCATTCGACCTCACCGAGGACGAGCGGATGATCCAGGAAATGGTGCGCGAGTTCACCGTCAACGAGGTCGCTCCCAAGGCGACGGAGGTTGACGAGACCCACACGTTCTCCACGGAGACCTGGGGCAAGATTGTCGAATTGGGTCTGCCGGGGATCCCCTTCCCCGAAGATTTGGGCGGAGCCGGTGGGTCGACGTTGGCCTACGTTCTTGCGGTCGAGGAACTCTCCCGCGCCTGCGGTTCGACGGGCCTGACCCTGGCGGCCCACGTGAGTTTGGGGACCTACCCGATCTACGCCTGGGGCGGGGATCACCTGCGGGAGCTGTATGTGCGCAAGCTCGTCGCTGGCGAGTTCATGGGTGCCTACGGTTTGACGGAGCCTAATGCTGGGTCGGACGCGGGCGGCACCGAAACCACCGCGCGTTTGGACGGCGACGAGTGGGTCGTCAACGGACGCAAGTGCTTCTGTACGAACGCGAACTACGCGGGCTCCTTTATCATTACCGCTGTCACGGACAAGTCCCTGGGAGCCAAGGGCATCAGCGCCTTCGTTGTTCCCCGTGATTTGCCCGGATTCAGCTTAGAGAAGGGTGAGAGGAAGCTCGGCATGCGCGGCTCAGACTGGGCCAGCTTGGTCTTTGAAGACGCGCGCATCCCCCGCGATCACCTGCTCGGCCCGGAGGGCCAAGGCTTCAAGACCTTCATGAAGACCCTTGAGGGCGGGCGTGTGTCCATCGCCGCACTCTCCCTTGGAATCGCCCAGGGCGCCTATGACCAGGCCGTGCGCTACTCCCAGGAGCGCGAGGCCTTCGGCAAGAGCCTTTCCAAGCAGCAGGCCGTGGCCTTCAAACTGGCGACGATGGCGACGGAGATCGAAGCGGCGCGCCACTTGGTTTACCACTCTGCGCGCCTCAAGGATTCCGGTCAGCCCTACGGCACGCGGGCTTCCATGGCGAAGCTCTATGCCTCCGAGGTCGCCATGCGCGCGACCTACGACGCGATTCAGATCTTTGGGGGCTACGGCTTCTCGCGCGAGTATCCCGTGGAGCGCATGTGGCGCGATGCCAAGCTGTGCGTCATCGGTGAGGGAACCAGTGAAGTTCAGCGCATCATCATCTCACGCGATATCTTGCGAAAGTCATGACAGAAGCGATCTTCGAGCCGCGTTCGGTTGAGGTTGGAGAGTGGCGCATCACCGCGCTTTCCGACGGCTACATTCGCTTGGATGGCGGCGCCATGTGGGGTGTCGTCCCCAAGGCGCTCTGGAATCATCTGACGCCGGCGGATGCGGACAATCGCATCCGCATGGCACTGCGGCCTTTCCTGGTGGAACGCGGCGACACGAAGCTCGTGATCGAGGTTGGCGTTGGCGACCGCTGGGAAGAGAAGTGGTTGAAGATCTACGGCATCGAGCGCGCAACGACCTTGGCGGAGTCGATCGCTGCCTGTGGCTTGGCCCCCGAGGACATCACCCATGTTGTCGCCTCCCACTGTCACTTCGATCACATCGGAGCCCAGGTGTGCGAACGCGATGGCGAGTTGCGTCCGCTCTTCCCGAATGCGCGCCACTTTGCGCCCGCTATCGAGGTGTCCATCGCCCTCAAACCGGATCACGTGCGGCGCGCTTCCTACCGCCCGGACGACATTCAAGCTGTACTGGACGCTGGCCTCCTGGAAACCTTCGAGGGAGATGCCGAGCTGTTCCCCGGGATCAAAGTTCATGCCGCCGTCGGACACTCCGACGGTGTCTCGGTGGTGACGGTCAATGAAGACGGCGAGGGCGATACGGCGATTTTTTGGGCCGACGTTGTTCCCACGACGCACCACATCCAGCCTCCCTACATCATGGCCTACGACATCGACGTCGTTAGCTCCTTTGAGAATCGCACGCTTTGGTTGGAGCGGGCAGCCGCCGAGGGCTGGCTTGGATTGTTCTATCACGACGAAGAGCACGCCTTTGCGCGCCTGGCAAAGGAAGGCAGGCGTTTCGCCGCCACGCCCGTCAAAGGGACCGCGCGTACCGGAGCTTGAGCTGCCATGCGGGTGGTCTCCCTGTGCCCGAGTCTGACCGAAACGATCTTCGCCCTTGGGGCCCAGGATCAGTTGGTCGGGCGCACGCGCTTCTGCGTTGAGCCCTCGGGCAGCGTCGAGCGTGTTGAGTCGATGGGCGGGACGAAGGACCCGAACCTCGAGCGGATCATCGCTTTGCAACCGGACCTGGTGCTGATGAACGCGGAGGAGAATCGGCGCGAGGATGCGGAGGCGCTGGGGGCGGCGGGAGTTCGCCTGCACTCGAGTTTCCCCAGGCATCCCGCAGATGTGCCAGCTCTCTTGCGGGAGTGGGGCCGGCTGCTGGGCGTGAAGTCGGCCGGTGATCGCTTGGCCCATGACCTAGAGGTAGAGCTAGAGAAGGCCTCCCCGAGTGCGGGGTCCTCCCCACGATCCTTCGCCTTCCTGATTTGGCGCAGGCCCTGGATGGCCGCCGGAAAAGACACCTACGCCAGTGCTTTGCTGGAGCACTGCGGTGGCCAAAACGTCTTCAGAGAGGACGCCGGCTATCCGACCTTCGAGCTCGAGCACTTGCGCGCTTTGCACCCGGAGCGGTTGCTGCTCACATCGGAACCCTATCGGTTCCGCCAAACCCATGTCGACGAAGTCAGAGAGGCAACAGGGATCCCGCGCGAGCGGATCCAGCTTGTCGATGGCCAGGCCTTGACCTGGCACGGCGTGCGTACGGCGTCGGGGCTTACCGCCGCCCGCGCGGCCCTGCGTAAGTCGTCAGTGGACTAGAAATCGGCCGGTAGGCGCAGGAACAGTTCGACCCAATTGGGCACACCGAAGTCGAGCTTCGCCCGCTGCTCCTTGGGCAGTCGCTCAAGCACCGGCTCAAGCGGCTTGAGCTCGTAGGTGTGCATTTCCCGTAGCTCCTTTGCCAAGGTCGGCTCACATCGACAGTGCAGGCCGTCGATCGGGCCGGCGGGGAGGGCCTGGTAGACATAGGGCCCCATGGGTGCGCCGCCATCGGCGATCTGTGCAGCGATTACGACGGGCGGCAAGCCCTCTGTTGCCGGCGCTTCAATCGCGTAGCGCTTGCCCTCGAGGGGTTCGCCGTGGGTCGTACGTGCGCCCGCCTCGGCTGAGTCGACGATATAGATGTGCTCTTCCGCCGGGCCGTCACCGAGCACCTCAAAGATCCCCGGGAAGCCGTCGGAAAGGAAGGTGATGCGCAGCCCCTGGGCGTGAATTTCGCCGGTTGCAGCGACGGTCATGAACCACAGGAAGGAAAGCTGGCGATGATCGACGCCGGCGATGGGAACAGTGCTCTCCTCGAAGTAGATCGTCGGTTGAGCCGGGTCGAGGGAGATAACGCCCTCGGCATCCGTTGCGATCGCTGCCGGGGATAGGAAGGTTTGGGCGCCGTCTTCTCCCCGGAGCGGAACGTAGACCATCGGGGCGAGATACGGATCAATGGGCGAGCCCTCCTCCATGGATGGCTTCCAGAGATCAGCCCTGGCGTAGAGGATCGGATTCTCCTCTGCAGCGGCAGCCTCTGCTTCGGCCTTAGCTTTGGCCTTGGCGTCTGCATCGGCCTTTGCCTTCGCATCCGCCTCGGCCTTAGCGTCCGCATCTGCTTTGGCTTTGGCGTCAGCCTCCGCTTTGGCCTTCGCTTCCGCATCAGCCTTCGCCTTTGCATCTGCATCGGCCATTGCCTTCGCATCGGCTTTAGCCTTGGCTTCCGCGTCCGCAATGGCCTTCGCGTCGGCTTCTGCCTTGGCCGCAGCTTCATCGCTCGCGCTATCCGGGCCCGCTTCAACCAT
>JBLHLB010000207.1:0-7289 GCA_047618505.1 Planctomycetota bacterium | reverse complement strand
AAACTCTCCCCTCTGGGTTAGTATTATTGGGGAGATGTCCCGAATCGGGGCTCCATTGCGACATTCGACCCTTCCCAGGGAACAAGCGGGGGGGGTTGGCAAGACTAATCCCCTCAGGCACGCCTCTCGGCGGGCGTCACGTTGACGCCAGCGAGCACTCAGGCATTGGCCGACCCCCCATCACCTCACGACCACCAGGGTTCGACGCCGGGCGGCGTTGAAACGACAACAATGAAAAAGACTCCCTTCATCGGACTCGCCGCTGCAGCCCTCGCGCTCTTCGGCACGTTCGCGTCTTCGTCAATCCTCGAGCTGAGCCTGGACGAAATCGTCACGGCTTCGGACGAAGCTGTCTACGGCGAGATCGTCAACCGCCAAGTCCACAAGGTCGTCACCGAAGAGTCCACGGACTACTTCACGACCCTGACCATCGAAGGTCGCTTAGTGGGATCCAAGACCCCTATCACCGTGGACGTTGTCTACGGCGGCGGCTTCATCACTGAAGAAGATGGCGTTCACAACTCCGAGGCTCCCTCGGCCGCAGAGACACAGATCGGTCAGACGATCATCGCCTTCTATGGCTTCCAAGCGGACTTCCCCGGTAGCGGCGCCAACGTTCTCTACAACATGCACGGTGGTCTGTACCGCACTGATGTCGGCCCCGCGGGCACCGTCGTCCTTGGCCGCGGCCAAGGTTATGCGATTAATCGCAACGTTTCCCTCGTGAACCTCGACGGCGAAGTCTCCTCGCTGAAGATCAAATAGGTCCAGGAGGACAACCCAATGAAAACTGCAAACCTGATTCTGCCCGCCATCGCCCTCGGCGCCGCCGGCATGCTCCTGATCCCGGCCGAGAACGCCGGCGCCTTCTCCACCATCGGTGGAAGCCTCTCCGCTGAAGGTCAGCGCGACGTCCGCGTCTTCGACAACTTCGCCGACAGCCAGTCCAACGACAACGTCACCCAGGACCCCAACTTCCCCGGTTGGACCGGCGTCGAGCTCTCCATGTGGAAAGCCGCTGCTGAGTGGGGCAGCGAGCCCTTTGGTGACGGCAGCGGCGACCCCCTTGGTGGCAACATCATCGGTAGCGGCGCCGCGAACTTCGACGCCTTCTGGGCGGGTGCAGCGACTGGCATCGGTGGCACCAACGACAACATCGTTTCTACGGTTACCGGCGGCGTCTGCAGCGGCGGCGTCATCGCCTACGTTGAGAGCCCGATCAACAACGGTTGGCGCATGCGCTTCTGTGATGCCTCCTTCGTCTTCTGGGACGGCCCCGGCGACAACTCCGGCGGCATGGACATCCAGGGCATCGCGACCCACGAGTACGGTCACTCCCTTGGCCTGGGCCACTCCACGGTGAGCGGCACCACCATGTTTGCCTCCACCTCCAGTGGTGGCTCCAGTAACGCCCGTACGATCGAAGCCGACGACATCGCCGGTGTGCAGTTCATCTACGGTGTGGCGTCCGCCACCAAGCCGAGCATCAGCTCTGTTGGCGTGGTCGGCGATCAAGTCACCATCAACGGTTCAAACTTCAGCACCACCGGCGGTGAAGTTTGGTTCGTGGACAACGACCCGACCGCGACAACCGCGGACCCCCGCGTCTTGGTTACCGGCGTCGCCTCCACCGGCAGCGGCACCCAGATCGTCGTGACCCTGCCCGCCAACGCGACCTCCGGTAACGTTGCCGTCAAGCAGAACACTACAGGACACGGCACGCTGTCCAACATGTATCCGATCGACACGGGTGACGACCCCGGTAAGGACCCGGATGCCGGCTTCACCGCCTCGGTGACCAGCGGCACTGCGCCCCTGTTCGTCGTCTTCAGCGACGCCTCCACCGGCACGGGCATCAGCTCGTGGTTCTGGGACCTGGGAGACGGCACGACTTCGACGCTTGCCTTCCCCGCCCACATCTACACCTTCGGTGGCTCCTTCGACGTGTCCCTGACGGTTACAGGCAGCAACGGCATGGACACCGAGACCATCGTGGACTTCATCGTCGTCACCGGTCCCCCCGCCACCGCCAGCTGCACCACCAGCAACGGCACCGGCGCCAACCCGGACATCTTCGACTGTACTACGGATCCGATCCTCGGCACTTCTTGGCTGAGTCAGGTCTCGAGCCCCGGCACCACCGGGCTCAGCATCTTGTTCGGCTTCTCGGACCCCTTCGCTCCCGTCCCGACGGCCTTCGGTGAGCTCCTGGTGGACATCAACTCCTCGGGCCTGCTGACTGATATTGGCTTCTTCATCGGCGGAACGGCCACCCACAGCGTTGACGTCCCCAACGATTCGAGCCTGGGAGGCCTGGAGATCTACTGCCAGAACTTCCTGAACGGCACCAGCCAGCTGACGAACCGCATCGAGCTAGTCCTCGGCAGCTGAGATCCCCCCGCGCCCCCGGGAATTTCCCGAGGGCGCGGAACAAATCGCGGAGCACGTCAATGAACTCCCCAGAGGGGGGTTCGGTCGCTCTCCCCACCGGGCCCTTCGGCCCCTGGTTGCGACTTTGTCGCGACCAGGGGCCTTCGGTCATTTTTATGGCACAACGCCTGACGGCGTTGGGGCGGTTGGGGTGTCGGGATTTGGGAGTTGGGGGCGGTTGGGGTGTCGGGATTCGGGAGTTGGGGGTGGGTGGAACATGCGGGGAGTTTGGATCGTCTGCCCCCCTTGCTGGGCCCTTGCTTTACCCTGGGCGGCCCTCCCCAAACGGTTACTCCCCCTCTATGCAGAATCCTCCCTCAGCCCTGGCCAAGACTCTGTCTGTTTTCCCCCGCTTGGCCGGCTCAGGCTTGGCCCTGGTCGCAGCCGCATGGCTCATGGCCCCCACTGAAGAGGCTAACGCCTTCTCGACCATCGGCGGCAGCCTCTCGGCCGAGGCCCTGCGCGACTTCCGAGTCTTCAACAACTTCTCCGACGTCACGGCGAACAACAACACCACCCCCCACAGCGCCTTCCCCGGCTGGCTTGGTGCGGACTTGGCCCTTTGGAAGGGCGGACTCGAATGGGGCAGCGGCCCCCACGGCAACGGATCCGGTGACCCGTTACACGCGAACATCGGCGATGGCGGAGCCAACTTCGACTTCTACTGGGCGGGCAACGCAACGGGCGTTGGGGCAACGAACAACAACATCATTTCGGAGATTGCGAGCTGCAGTAGCGGCGTCCTGGCCTTCGTGGAGATCCCCATCTCAGACGGCTGGCGCATGCGCTTCTGCGCCACGGCCGGCTCCTGGAGCGACGGCCCCGGTAGCACAAGTACCGGCGAGGGCGGCCTCGACCTGCAGGGCGTTGGCACGCACGAATTCGGCCACGCCCTGGGCCTTGGGCACTCGAATGTTGGCACAGCTGTCATGGCGCCGACAACCGTAAACGGACTCTCCCAGCGCAATCTCGACCCCGATGACATCGCCGGAGTGCAATTCATCTACGGGTTGAAGTCAGGCTCAAAGCCCGTCATTACCTCGGCCTTCGTCGACGTCGGTCTGGGCACGATCACCATCGAAGGCTCCAACTTCAGTAGCACGGGCAACACCGTGCGCTTCACCAACTCATCCGCCACCTCCACGGGATCCGATCCCCACCTGGAGGTCTTGAGCGTCAACTCCAGCGCCAACGGAACCATGATCGTCGTGTCCTATCCGGCCGGTTCCGGCAGCGGCGACGTGATGGTCAAGCAGGCCGGCACGGGACACTCGACGCTTTCGAATCCCTGGCCTGTGGACCTGGTCGTTGGTGGTGGCTCCGGCACGGACCCCGACGCGACCTTTAGCGCCACACCGACGAGCGGCGGTTCTCCCCTGACTGTGAACTTCACCGACGAGTCTGCGGGCGCAGGAATCAGCTCCTGGACCTGGGACTTCGGTGACGGAACCGGCTCCACCCAGGCCTCCCCCTCGCACACCTACTTGGCTCCCGGCAGCTACGATGTCAGCCTTGCGGTGATCGGTACAAACGGCACTGACACGGAAACGCGACCCGGCTACATCAACGTGGTGGCCGGTGCCAACTGCGCCCTGCGCCTGGGCAGTGGAGCCAACCCCAACATCTTCTCCTGCGCGAACGACCCCACCATCGGCGAGCTCTGGATCTCCAGCGTCGTGGGCGGATCCGTGGGAGCCAACGGACTGTCGCTCATGCTCGGCTTCAGCAGCCCCCTCGGCGCGCCCCTGCCCACGGCTTTCGGAGAGCTCCTGGTGGACCCCACCTCGTCCTTCTTCCTGAACGACACCAGCACCGTCTCCGGCGGCGTAGCGGCACACTTCATCACGATTCCTAGCGACACCAGCCTGACCGGCCTCGTGGTCTACACCCAGGTCTTCCTGGGCGGCGTGGGCGTCCTGACGAACGGCGTCGATGTAACCCTGGGCCTGTAGACGTCGAAGGAGTGAGCGGGCGGGTGACCAGATGGGCGCGTCCGACTAGCGAGTGACTTGGCCCTGCCGTACCCTTGGCGCGACCGAGGCCAGGCACTCGCTCGATGACCACCAGCTCCCAGACCACCCCGGCGAGAACTCGCAAGCGCGCTCGCCTCCTGCTCCTTCTGATCCTGGGGATCACCTTTGGTTTGTACCTGCGCGCCCTCGGGGGCGAGTTCGTCTACGACGACGAGCTCCTGATCGAGCGCAACCCGGCGATCACCACGCTCTCGGACCCGATCGGGCTGATGACGAGTCCCTACTGGGACTTCCTCGATCCGGACAACGCCGATCAGATCGGCTACTGGCGTCCCCTGACGGCGCTCTGTAACGCCGTCAGTTGGGCGATCGGGAACGGCGCCACTTGGGCCTTCCACCTGGTCGGAATCCTGGCGCACCTGGGCGCCACGGCCATGGCGTTCCTGTTGGTGAGACGACTGACTCCGGGCCTGTTTGTGGCGGGCACAGCAGCCTTGGTCTTTGGAGTGCATCCGGCACACGTGGAGAGCGTGGCGTGGATCTCGGCCCTTAACGATCCCCTCTTTGGGTTCTTCGGATTGCTGGCGGTCGAGCGCTTCCTGGCCTGGCGACAGAACGATTCGCGCGGGGTGCCCTGGGCGAGTGCCTTGGCGATGTGCTTTGCGCTGGCTTCGAAGGAGCTGGGTGCCGCGGTGCTGCCGCTGTGCATCGCCATTGATTTGGCGGGGCGTGAACGTCGCGCTCTGGTGCGCGCCTATGCACCGTTCCTTGGTGTTGTCTGCCTCTACATCCTGGCGCGCGTCGCCGTGTTTGATTCCTGGGGCGCAGGGTTTGAGCGCGAGACGACTAGCTTCCAGGTGAGTTCCTGGCGACTAGGACTGTTGCGCGTGGAGCTGCTCGGTGGTGCGTTGGAGTTGTTGGCCTTGCCGATTGATCTCAAGCTGTTTCGCCCGTTCATCCCTGACTTGACCCTGGGGAGTGCACAGATCTTGCGGGCACTGGCTTGGATCCTCGGAGCATTGGGCGTCGGCGTCTTCGCCTTCCGCCGTCGCTCCGCCGCCGCGCTGTTTGCGCTACTCTTGATCCCCGCTGCCCTGTCGCCGGCATTGCTGAAGGTCAACTCCCTCGGCAGCTTCCCCCTGGCGGATCGCTTTCTCTATGTGCCCGTACTGGGCGCCGGGATTCTCCTGGGCTTGGCCTTGCAGGCCTTGGCGCAGCGGCGCTTGGCCCTTGGGCTTGTGGTTCTAGCGGCGTCTCTCCTGGGTGCCAAGACTCTGTCGCGCATCGACACCTGGAGCGACAACATCACACTCTACGAGACGGCTGGAAAGGAGACGCCGCGGAGCGCCTATGTCCTTTGGGGTCTCGGACGCGTGCAGCTCGAACGCTTCCGCGACACGCTGCACCCCTTGGATCTGGAGGCCGCGTTCATCTCCTTCGAAACCGCCGGCGAACTCCTGGCCGAAGCGAATCAGGGCGCGACTGATCTCTATGTGACCGAGCGGGATGTTCTACAGGTCAATCTCGGCCTGGGTTGGGCCTGGATCTACAAGGCGCAGTACGACAACTCCGAATCCTTCTCCACCGCCGTCACGATCCTTGAGATCCTGGTGCAGCGCATGGAAGAGATCGAGAACGAAGCCGCCGCCGCGCGCCAACGGGGCCTGCGAGTCATCGGTGGAAACCTGGAGTTGGAGCAGGCCTATGTTGCGCTGGGCAGCGCCTACCTTGGGGCCGGTCGCAAGTCCGAGGGCAAGGATCGGCTGGAGCGCGCTTTGCGATTGAATTCCAATTACCCGCCGGCGAGCTTCAACCTGGGGGCGATGTACTTCGCGGATCAGGAGTACGCCCTGGCCGAGCGGGCCTTTGAGCAGGTCGTTGCCCAGGTGCCGCGGCACGTGGAAGCGCGTGTGTTCCTGGCACGTTGTGCGCTGGAGCAGAATGAGGTGGAGACGGCGCTGGAGATGGCCCTGGAGCTTGCCAATGAAGGTGTCGGTGGCGCGGAACCGTTGGTACTGCAGGCAACGGTTGCCCTGCGCGATGGCGACGTGAGCGGGGCCCTGGGTCACTTGGATCGGGCCCTCGAGCTGGACCCTAATCATGGCTATGCCTGGTTTCACCGCGGTAATGCGTTCTACCTACAGGGCAAGGGCAGTGAGGCACTGTCGGCCTTCCGCCGCGCCGCGGATCTGCTCCCGCGCGAGTTCGATGTGAATTACAACTTCGGCGCGTTCCTTTTGGGGAGTGGCGGCGTGGAGGTCGCTCGACCGTACCTGTTGGCGGCCTATGACATTGGTGGCGCGCCAAAGACGATGGCCTCTCTGCGACAGGTCTTGGCTGACTTGCCGGAATCAGACGCGATGTTCTTCCTACAGCTTTCCGTGAGCGACCGGCGCAGGGGAAAGCTGGATCAAGCAGAGGCTTGGCAGACGGCGGCCTATGAACGTGCTCCGGACAACGTTGCGATCCTGAGGGAGAAGGCACGCTTGATGACTGCGCGGGAACGTCCAGAAGAAGCGCTTGAGTGGCTCCGACTTTGTACGGAGCAGAGCCCGGAGTCCTATGAGATCTGGAGCGAGTATGGAGCTGCGTTGTCGCGACTTGGGAAGACAGGGGAGGCGATTACGGCATTGGGTAAAGCGCTTGAATTGGGAGCGCCGACTGGTTGGCCAAAGGAGTTACGAGACTCTTCGGAGAAGGCGCTGCGTCGGCTCTTGAACGAGTCGAGGGGCTAGCAGCCCGTTGAAAAACAGCAACTGCTCGCTCGGCCCCCACAAATCGCCTGGCTGCGTTGTCGGAACCACCCGTGTAGGTACAGCTACGCGGAGAACCCGACGCCTTGCCAGGCAATTTGTGGAGACCAACCGAGAAGCTGCTGTTTTTCAA
>JBLHLB010000206.1:0-7306 GCA_047618505.1 Planctomycetota bacterium | reverse complement strand
CCTCGACGAGCCCGTCAAAGCTCGCGTTCTCCGCATCCAAGTGCGTGATCACAATCATGCGGGCACGCCCCATTTCCACCGCACGCTTCATCTTCTGCCGGAAGTTGAAAGTGATTCCGCTGGTGGCACTCACAACGCCCACCACGGTCTCGCAAGCATACATACCAGACATCACATCCGTTACGAACTCCGGGTAACCGGGGGTGTCGATCAAGTTGTAGACCCGACCATCCTGGGCTGCGTGCACAACGCCGGACAACAATGTGCTCGATCTCTCATGCTCCTCGGGCTCTGTATCAAGGATTGAGGTCTTATCGGCGACGGACCCCTTTCGATCCGATGCACCGAGGGCGTAAGCCAATGCGTCTACCAATGTGGTCTTCCCCGAACCGGGGTGACCGACGAAGGCAAGGTTGTGCAGTCCTGCATGATCCGAACTCATATGAGGGGAACCTCCGCTAGAGCGGGCGAGGGGTAGGTGGAGCGAATTGCCGAGTGTCGATCCATGCTACATCCGGGCATGGGAAACGCGCAACGTCGGCGGGTTTGGAGGGCTCCTAGGACATCCCCAGCGCGGGTTCAGGCCAATTCAAAACGAGGGAGGCGATTCCCTTCTCGGAAATCGCCTCCCTCGCTGCGCCACTCCTGAATAGGGACTGGCATTAGCACTTCGGTTCCGTCGAGCGAACCGTACTCGCGTCCCAGAGGACGCTTGCGAGCTGCGCCCTTAGCGCGCCATGTGCACGACGATTTCAACTCGTCTGTTGCGCGCCTTGCCGGCAGGAGAATCGTTGGCCGCAATGGGCAAGTACTCGCCATGTCCAGCGACGACGAACTGGTCGTCGCCGAATCCACTGTCCTCGACGAGGAAGGCGTGAACCGCCATCGCACGCGAGACGGAGAGCTGCCGGTTCGACTCCCACTTGGACTTACGAATCGGATCGTTGTCCGTGTGTCCTTCGATCCAGTAGGTCCCACCGGAGTGTTGACTCTGCAGTGTTTGAGCGACGACGCGCAGGGCCTGGCGACCTTGCTTGGTCAGCTCGGCACTGCCCGAAGCAAATGTGATGCCCGCCGGAAGCGAGATCATGAAGTTGCCGTCACGCGTTCCGTAATCGACACCCACGGCGTCCAGCTCAGAGTAATCCTGGTCGGTGGTCTCGGCTGCCGCGGGGATAACCTCAGCCTGACGGCTGCTAGAATCGATAAGCTGCGCCTGGGCTTCGCCAAGTCGCGTCTGCAGACCGCGGTTTTCCTTACGCAATTGAGTGCGCTCTTCACGCAACCCACGGATCTCATCCTGGAAGTCCTGGATTTGCCCCTGGGATGCGCAGCCGACGGTCAGGGGAAGTGCACACAGCAAACCGATCACGGTCCGCCGGCGGGCAGCTCCCTGGCACTTGCTTTGGAGTTTCTGCAAAAGGCTTGTGCGGCGGGCGTTGTTGGAACTACCGGTTCGCGGGGAGATCGGATTCATGGGGCGCGGTCCTCGAAGGTGGCGGTGCAATGGCGAATATGTTCTGAGTCGCCGGGGGGTCTACCCCGGCGGAGCCCAGGGACTCATCGGTGTTTGCAACGCTATTTCACGCTGTGGGAACTGGCCCCAAGGCCTGTGCCCGCAAGCGAGCGAACCGACCTAACCGACGAAACCCCTCAGGACTTCGAGTACATGATTCCAAGCCAGGAGGACGATTCCAATGCCGATTGCCAGGTACGGACCAAAGGGAAGGTAGCGACCGCAGATTCGGGCGACCTTCACGGAGCGCCCAAAGCTCTTTTTCCCGCCCCGCTGGCGCACCCGGCTACGCGAGATCCAAAGGAATCGGGCCATATTGAGGATGCCCACGGCCGAGGCCACGAAGGATCCGATCAGCAAGGCCACGAGGGCGCCCCCGGGGCCGACGAATCCGCCGCCAGCGGCCAGGAGCTTCACATCCCCGAGCCCCATGGCATCGCGACCGTAGATGAGCTTCCCGATCCACCCAATCAGCAGCAAGATGCCCCCACCCACGGCCAAACCGGCCAGGGAGCCGAATAAGGCACCGAACCGATCCACGCCTTCGCCTTCGGACATGCGCTGGGCCACCCAGGTCGAAGCATGCAGGCCCGGGACGAGCGCCGAGAGGATCGGGGCCAGAATCATCCCGCCGATGGAGACCTCATCCGGGATCTCGAAGCGGTCAAAGTCCACGAAGGTGGCCACCACGAGGCCCGCGAGGACCAGGGCCGAAATCATAGTCAGGGCCCAATCCGAGGGCCCAAAGATCCAGGCCGTGGTCAGAAACAGAATCCCCGTCAGGAGCTCAATGCCGGGATAGCGGGCTGAAATCGAGCACTTGCACCAACGGCAGCGTCCCCTGAGCGCGATCCACGAGAAGACCGGGATGTTCTCCTTCCAACTCAGCTCGTGGCGACAGCTGGGGCAGCGTGATCGTTTTGGGCTGCTGACCGTCTCGTTCTCCAGGGGCCAACGGTGAATACAAACGTTCAGGAAGGATCCGACGCAGAGTCCGACCGCTGTCCACCAAACAATCCAGACCGTTGGGTTCATCACCATGGGAGGCATGGCAAATCCTATCGACTGGGGCGTGGCAGACCACGAGGGACGAGCGGGTTATTAGGGCACCTGCTGGGGCCCCTGTGGAGCATGTGGGGCAATTCGTGCGCCACGGGGGCCTTTGGCCCGGACCCGACAACTATTCGTTCCGGGGGGCCCGAGCTCTGGCCTGCCGCTCCCCGGCTCCCTCGGGCGCCTTCCAGGTCACCTCGACCGCATCGAGCCGCGGCGGATCCCAGGGACCGGGCCCCGGGGGGATGACCAACTCGACCACCAGCCGCAGAGAGGTCCAGCCCTTGAGAAGGTTCAAGCTGTCAACGGGCCCCAGCTTCTCTTTTGACCGCGGCCCTAGCTGGCGCTCTCCGATCACGCTGACCCGTGCCTGACCGGCGCCTTCGTCCGCCGAGATCTTCAACCCCAGCCACTCCTCAACGCCGCCCTGGGGACGGATAGAGCGCGAGACGATGGCTACGCGAAGCTCTTCGCGCAGGGGATTCTCAAGGGGCTCATCGAGCACGAGGGGAACCTCATGGGGCACATCGTGGAGCACGCCGAAATCGCCGCCGCCGCCGGGCGTGGCCCAGACTTCTCCGGCGGAGACTCTGCCACCAACGCGAATCCACCCGCCAGCGATGATCAAGAGCTCACCGTCCACATCTATCTCCCCATCCACTACGACATCGCCGCCGGCCACGAGGATCGTCCAGGGCACCTCCGCAGCCAGGGCTTCCCCCAGGAACCGCGTCAGTGTCAGGGCATCCCGGGCCGAGGCCAGGCGAGCCTCGAGGGCCATGGTCGTGGCGCTGGCTTGTTCCTCGGACAGGTCCCCGCGCGCCACTGCCCCCTGGTGCACCTCAAGGGCCTGGAGCGCTCGGGTCAATTCGAAAGACCGGGGCCGAATCCAGTCCTCCAAACTCGACCCCGGTGCCAGGTTGGTGGTCGATTGCCGGCGCCGCAGGATGCCATTGATTCGCATGCCTCTTTGTGCGCGCAGGATCACAGGACCCACTCGGTCAGAGAGATCAATAAGCGGGCCCTTGGGCAGCAGCATCCCCGTGGCATGCAAGTCAACACGCTCCTCGGCGCCTATATCCATGAGCACTCTGCTCAAGTCCGCAATCGACCCTGCCTCCCCGGATCCCGCCGCCGCCGGGAAGCGCACACGCACTTCTCCCCCCCCATCGAAGTAGGCCCTGCCATCCACTCCGTCAGCCAGAATTGGTGAGGCGCTGCTCAACGTGTCAAATTCCTCTCGCTCGGACTCGACCTTAGCAGCCACCACGCGCAACTTCAGCACTGTCTCGCCGGAGGCGATCCACACCGGCGTCACGGGCAAGCTCCCAAGGGTGACGAAGGGCTCGCTGTGGGGTACTTGCCAGAGGTAGTACTCGCCTGGCTCAAGGGCCAGCAGAGTATCCGGATACTTGAGGTCGGCGATGCGTTGCAGCACGACTTCGGAGTAGTCGCTACGATTTTGGCGTAGTTGAGCGCGCAATGGAATGGCCTCCGTGTCCGAGCTCGCCTCTGCCGCATACAGCTCAAAAACACCGTTGTGAATCGAACGTGGATCGAGGCCTTCCACTGCCTCCAATCGGATTTCGTCCAATGGCTCCAAGAGCTGTTGCTTGCAATCAAAGAACAGGGGCAGCTCGCCTGAAATCGGCGGCACGAAGACCGCATCATCCCCACCTGCGCCGGCCGTCTTGAAGTGGAAGACAAAACTTTGGCTCAGGGGTTCCCCGCCGACTCCACGGATCCCATCCGGAGCGGGGAAGCCAAGCAACCTCACCGTGTAGGTTCTCCCGGGCAAGAGACCGCCATCGATCAAGTCGTCGCGCAGGGGCAGGTCCGGCACGAACTGAAGAGTGCTCGCGCGCTGTTGTACTGTTCCACGAACGGGCTCGCCGTTCGGGCCCTCCACCGCGAAGCTCGAGCCGGTGATCGAGGCTCGGTCAACGGATTGGGAGAACTGGAAGCGCAGGGTCTCGTTCAGACGCACACCCCGACCATCGGCCTGGGAGAAGCCAAGTAGGCCCAGGGTCGCAGGCTCGTCTCCCTGGGGGTTGGAACAACCACCCAGGAACAGGCCGGGGACAAGGGCAGCGAAGACACTAGCCATAGACCCGGGTCTGCTCCAAAAATCGCGCAGGTGGACGAGGAGGTCAGCGAACATGCACGCATTCTGGTGCCCAGGCTCCGCCCTCACAATAGAGAAGGCGACGCGACCTTTGGGATCGCGCCGCCTCCGTATGCTGACCGGTGCCCTCTAGAACTTGAAGGGGATCTTCAAGAACTCAAGGGAGACGATTTCCGTCTCGGTCGAAACGCCAGCTCCGAGAGCGTCTAGGTCGAACTCTACGTTGAAGCGGAAGAACTTCAGTTCCCCCGCCATCAGCGCGTTGAAGTCCGTGATATCTCCCGTGCCTTCCACAAGAAGATTGTCCTCGTCCGGGTCACCGTTGGAGTCCGCCGGGGCAGCATCGAAGGTGATGCGAACGAAGGAGGAATCCTCAAGGATGTCCAGGCCGCTATTAGCGCTACCTGTGCGCACGCGGAAGAAGCGCGGAATCAACTCGTACTGCACGACCAGGACGCCCTGGCTATCCACGAAGTCCTGCAGCGTGCCCAGGTTACTGGAGGTGGTAACGGTCAGGACGACTTGATCATCGTCGTAGGCCGCGGAGACCACATCGAAGTTTGCGAAGGCTTCCGAAGGGTTTGAAGAGCGCGAGAGGCGCAGGTTGAAGTTCCGCAGCAGAGCCGGGGAACGCAGATAGATATCGTTCGAGATCGTACCGGGATCGTTGATCAAGGAAGCCAAGGCCATCCCCGACAGGCGCAGGGTTACGCCGTCCGGATCGATAGACGCATTGGCATTCCCGGTCAGATCTTCGGTCAGGAGAGCGGTGAGCTCGTTGACCTGGGTACTCGTTGTGAGCACCTTGCCCTGTTCGGGACCGGGCGTCGTGTCGAGTCCGTCAAAGGCGAACTCAATCAGCCTGAACCCGCCACCGGGATCCTGGTCTGCGCCACCGATGGAAACCCAGCGGGAACGCGCCTCTGAACGCGCGCCGAAGGTTTGAATCATCGGATTGGAGGTCGGAGCCGAGACCGAATTGAAGGGATCACCTTCGCCGGCCAGGGGAATCACGATACTGCCGGCCGTGTTCGAGCTCGGCTGCTGAATGGGGTCGGGAACGTGCAGCTGGATCACGCCGGCACCACCGGCGCCACCGGCATCGATGAAAGCCGGGTTCTCCGAGGTTGAGCCCTGACCGCCAAGACCACCTTGGGTCGTGATGTATTCGCCGAGGGGAGCCAGGATCGGATCGCCATCTGTGAAGTCAATCTGAGTTGCGGTCTCCAGAATGACGTGACCGCCAGAACCGCCGCCACCTGTACCACCGATGTGGTCCAGGAAGTTCGTGTTCTCGCCGGTGGCACCCTGACCGCCTTCAGCTTTGATCTGGCCGTTGTTGCCGAAGATGATCTTGCCGAGGGCGTTGATGCGCATGGAGCCACCTCCACCACCGCCGCCGCCGCCTTTCTCGTCAGAGCTAGCGGTCCAGTTGGGCGAAGGGCAAGTAGAGCTGGGGAGAGCATCCCCGCCACCGCCGCCGCCGGCGCCGGCCCAGACCTGGGTCAGCTCGCCACGGGTAAGGCTGACGAGGTTGCCAGCACCATCGGTGACCGGGCGCACACCAAAGACGTTGTCGACCAAGTCGGCATTTGCAAAGGGAACGGGACCTGCCGCTCCGCCGGGCGCCGGGATCTGCCCACTGACACAGCCGGTTGTCGAAGCGGCACCGGGATCACCGGGCTCGGGATCAATCCGTTGGATGGACCCAGGGTATTCTCCGAAGCTGCCGCCACCGCCGTTGCCCGGGCGACGGGCTTCCTGGTTGGTTCCTGCGAGGAATCCACTCTCGCCACCGAGACCACCACCGTTGGTGAGAGCAAAGGCGCCGAAGCCGGAGCCCCCGCGCTTGGTGGAGTCGTTGAGGACTTCACTGGCGTTACCGCCACGGCCACCGCCTGCCGCACCTGCTCCACCCTTCTCGGCCTGGGCACCGGTGTTCAGGGTCGCCACGTTCTTGGCGTTGAAACCAGACGCATCGAGCGTGCCTCGAATGATGACGTCGCGTGTTGCGTTGACCGTGAAGATGTTGGGGCCTTGGATCCGGAGGATCGCGCCCTCGAGGATGACGAGGTCACGGACATCGACTCGACCGCCGACCGAAGTCTGGGTGCTGGTGGGGCTTCCACCGGGACCGCCGACAATGGTCGTCGAACTCGTGTCGAAGAAGAAGAGGTCTTCGTCGTCGCCGATGTACCAGTCGAAGTCGCCGCTATCGTTTCCGCCGGTTCCGCTGAAGGTGAAAGCCGAGGTCGCAGCTCCATCCCCCCAGGCCGCCGGTGTCGAGGAGAACAGAGCCTCGGTATCCTCGAAGGAGCCGCTGGCACCATCGCTGATATCGAATTCCTCGACCAACCCGTCGGCGTTGTCGTCCATCGGAGTCAAGCTGTCGAACGACGTCATCTCCGTGGAGGCAACCGCAAAATCATTCAGCTCAAGGCTTGTCGACTGTCCCACGATGTCCTCGAATCCGGGCATCATGGAGACGCGGAAGTTGCTTGCCGTGGGCAGCACTCCGATGGGCGTCAGGCGCACGCGCGCACCACCGCTCTCGGTGCAGTTCGCCGCAAGTTCAACCCGAGTATCCAGCGGAATCCAGGCCAAGGAGGCGT
>JBLHLB010000205.1:0-7326 GCA_047618505.1 Planctomycetota bacterium | reverse complement strand
TCAACTCCCTCTTGGGCCTGGGTCCCGGACTCCTGCAACACTATGTGAAAGTTCTCGGCTCGCGGCAGTTGCCCGATACGACTCCCCTGGATGAGGGGCGCAGGCGGGCACTCCTCGAAGCGATCACTCTCCTAGACCGCGCCTCCGTGATCAGCTTTGTGGAGCAGCTCGCTACGCGCCCCGGCAATAGCTTAGACGACCGTCGCGGCGCGTTGGAATTGCTCGCTCAGGTCGGGCGGCAGAGGGAGCTGGCGCTGGCACTCAAATTGTGTGCGGACGAAAACTCCGAGGTCATTGACGCGAACCTACGGCAATCACTGTGCGAGTCCGTCCAGGGTCTGCTACAGAACGATGCCGGGACCCACATCGAGATCCGCTCTATCGCGACGAGCCTTGACCCGACGGCGGCCTCACCCCTGGTGCGGGCAGTCGCTGAGGATCAGAGCGCGGACGCCTGGGTCACCCTAGAGCGCCTGCTTGGTGCGAGCCCCGAGCTCGACCGCGTAACCCTCACCTCCATTGGGCAGTTGGCCCGCAAAGCCCCGGGCACGTCGCCGGCGCTATTGACGGAGCAAGTAGCCGGCTACCTTTCGGACAGTGACTTGGTTCTGGTCCGACGTGCCATTGCGACCCTTGGGGCCTTGGATGCTCAGGGTCAGTACCTGCCCCTCATCGCACTGCTCGACAATGAACAGGAAGACGTTCAGGAGGTAGCACACCTGGCCCTGGTGAAACTCACCGATCTGGAGCTTCCCTCGGACTCGCGTCGCTGGCGGAATTGGCTCAAGACCGAGGAAGACTGGTGGCGCTCGGATGCATCTGTGCTCCTCAAGCAAGTTCGCTGTGGCCAGCTCGGCGGCACGCAAGCGGCTCTCCGATCCCTATCCAGCCACCGCCTTCGCCGAGACGAGATCGCTCGGGCGATCCTGCCCCTGCTGGAACTCGAGTCGCCGGAATTGCGCTCCGCTGCCTGTGATGCCCTCGGAATTCTCGGGGCCAAAATCGCAGTCCCGGCCATTGAGGAGCTCCGGCACTACTACGGCGAATCGGACGAGTCCAGCGGGCCCGCCGCGGCAGCTCTGGCCCGACTCAAGTCCTAGGACGGTCGAGCAGCATGGGCCGCGACGATGCGCTCTGCGATTGACGTTGTAGAGCGCCCGGGCACGATCGGGGCGAGGTACACCTCGCCGCCGTGGGACTCCACCCACTCGCGACCGACGATGCCCTTGTGCTCCCAATCTTGACCTTTCACAAGCACGTCCGGTGTGATCTCTTCGATGATCGCGCCGGGCGTGTCTTCGTTGAAGGCTACGACGGCGTCCACAACATCTAGGGCCGCTAGAACCGTCAGACGATCCTCGAGCACATTGATTGGACGACCGGGAGCCTTCTCCATGCGGCGCACACTCTCGTCGTCGTTGACAGCAACGATCAGGATGTCGCCGCGGGAACGCGCATCTGTCAGGTAGGTGATGTGCCCGGCGTGGAGGATGTCAAAGCAGCCGTTGGTGAAGACGATGCGCTTCCCGCCCGCTCGCCACTCGGCCAAGGCACCGGGGAGATCCTGGCGCCGCAGGATCCCACCTCGGCCGCCCCGACGTTGCCCCAGGGCGACCTCTAGTTCACTGCGGGTCACCGATGCCGCTCCACGGCGGGCGACCACGAGGCTAGCTGCGAGGTTGGCGAGCTGGACCGAGGGCTCCAAACCGATTCCCGCCGCGAGCCCCAGGGTCAGGTGTGAAATGACCGTGTCACCGGCACCCGTCACATCAAAGACCTGGCGCGCCAGAGCGGGCACTCGTCCCTCAAGACCATTCTGGTCGCGAAAGAAGATGCCGTCCGAGCCGAGGGTGATCACCGCTGCATCCAGGTTGGCCAGGGCCATCAACTCGTCGGCCCCGGCGGGAACCTCCGCCAGGGACTCGAATCGGCGACCGAGGGCCTGCTCCGCCTCCTTGCGGTTGGGTGTCACTAGGGTCGCGCCCGAGTAACGCCTGTAGTCCGTCCCCTTGGGATCCACCAGGACCGGGATGCCGGCGGCGCGGGCCAGCTCGATCGCCCGCGCAATCACGGCCGGGGTCAGCATGCCCTTGCCATAGTCCGAGAGCAAAACCGCTTGAGCCTTGGGCACCCCTTCCCCGAGGGCCCGAAGGGTCTGCTGTTCATGCTCCGGGCTCAATTCGTGACCCTCCTCCCAGTCGATCCGCAGCATCTGATTCGCTCCACTCATCATGCGCGTCTTCTGGGTCGTCGGCCGATCCGTGGCGGTAATCGTGCGCGACACATCGACGCCAATGCCTGTCAAGAGTTCCACCAACCTCTTCCCGCGCACATCCTCACCGACCAGCCCGATCACTTCGACCTCAGCCTCCATGGCGCGCAGGTTGGCGGCGACGTTGGCCGCACCACCGAGGCGATCCTCGGCGCGTCGCGCGCGCAGCACGGGGATCGGGGCTTCAGGTGAAATGCGGGACACATCGCCCGATACGTAACGATCTAAAATCAGATCGCCAACGATCAGGACACGGGGGTGCGACATCCCCTCGAGGACGCCTAGGAGCTCACGCTCGTTCATGGTCAGTTGCTTTCGCTTGGTTGCTTGGGATGAGTACTGCTGGGGATGAGTACTGCTGGGGATGAGTACTGCTGGGGATGAGTACCGCTGGGGATGAGCACTACCTAGGGGCGAGCGATGGAACGAAAGTATCCACCGCTTCCCTTCAGAACCTCTACGTAGGCAGCGACACCGTCTTGCAGGGTCGTGAACTCGACTCCATACCCCGCGGCACGCAGCCGCGTGAGATCGGCCTGGGTGAAGGCCTGGTACTTGCCTTCTAATTCGGCGGGGAAGGGGATCTCCACCACTTCTGCGCCCTCGTAGTGCTTAGCGACTTCATCGGCAAGGGTGGCAAAGCTCTCCGTGCGACCGGTGCCGCAATTGAAGATCCCACTCCGCTCGGGGTTCTCGAGGAAGTACATGTTTACGTCTACGGCATCCTGCACATAGACGAAGTCTCGCAGGAACTTATCGCTGCCTTCGAAGATCTCGAGCTTGCCTTTTTCCGCAATCTGTCCGTCGAACTTGAAGACCACCGAGGCCATGCGCCCCTTGTGGTTTTCCTGGGGGCCATAGACATTGAAGTAGCGCAAGCCAACAACTTGGCTAGCCGGGCCTTCGGGGCGCTCAAGGGATTGACGGCGCACCCAGCGGTCAAAGGCGAGCTTCGAAAAGCCATAGACGTTCAAGGGCCACTCGCAGGCGGGCTCTTCGCGGAAACCGTTGTCGCCGTTGCCATAGGTGGCTGCTGAGGACGCATATAGGAAGGGGCAGCGTCCCTCGGCGAAGCGGAAGAGCGACTTGGAGTACTCGTAGTTGACACGCATCATGAAACGCCCGTCGTGAACCATGGTGTCCGAGCAGGCGCCCTGGTGAAGGATCGCCTCGACCTTGGAGTTCTCCAGGTTGGGCAGGTCCGCGAGGAAGTCGCGGTAGTCGATGATGTCCGCGAACTCGAGGGAGTTCAGCCCCAGGTGCTTCACCCCCTGCTCGAGGTCGTCGACGACAAGCACGTCCGTTATGCCGCGCTGGTTCAATCCGCGGACGATGTTGCTGCCGATGAATCCGGCGCCTCCAGTGACAACGTACATGAGCTCTCTTGGGGGGGTGCGTGGGAGGGACCCCGAATGAAGGGCCGAGATGGGCCAAGACGGGCTGGGATCCCTGCTTGGAGGATAGCGCGCAGACGGGCAGAGTCCCCCCCGCGACCGGTCTTCTGGACAGACTAGGCCTCGTTCGCCACCCTCGGCGTGTCGCGATAGCGGTCGTGGAGCCAGAAATACTGATCGGGCGCCTTCAGGATCAGGCGTTCGAGCCCTTCATTCACCCGCGTCGCTACCTGCTCGGGGGAGGCCCCCGCCAATTCCTCGGGCCAGATGACCTCAGGCAATTCCCAACGGAAACGCAGGGTTTCGCCCGTGCGATAGCAGGCGCAATAGACGACCGGTGCCTTCAATCGACGCACAAGGACGCCTGCGGAACGGTCGCAGCGGGCGGGTCGTCCGAAGAAGGGCGCGAGTACCGGTTTTAGACGCGCCCGCTGGTCGAGGAGCAACCCAAGACTTCCCCCGGCCCGTAGAACGGCGGGCGCTCCCTGCATGGCTCCGCGCCGTGGAAGGACACGCACACCGCGGCGTTCGCGGTCGCGTTGAACGAGCTTCGAGAAGGGTCTATTACGCGCAGGCTTGGCCACGCCATAGAAGGGATCGAAGCCGCTCAAGGGACAAGAAGCGACACCAGCTTCCCAGTTTCCGATATGGGCAGAGACGAGGATCACGCCACCGTATTCGTCGCGCGCGCGCTTAGCGTCTTCTGTCCAGACGATTTCGATGCGTTCGCTGAGTTCGTCGATCGTTAGCCGGTTCATCTGCATCGTCTCGACCATGACCCACAGGAAGTGGCGATAGGCCTGGAGCACGTGGCTCTCAAGCTCAGCTTTCGGCATGTCCCCAAGGGCCGTGCGAATAAACTCGCGGGCGGCGTCGGCGTGCCGTCGATCTACGACGCGACCAACACGGGCTAACCCACCGATCAATGGTTTGAGCAGGAACTTAGGCAGAAGACTCAGGGCCCCCAGAACGCCCCGGGCGGCGACGGTTTCGAGCTTGGCGGCGACCCCATCTCGCGTTCCCCATACGGGCTTCCAGGGCACGGGCCATTCCTGGGAAAAGCGACTGGGGATGTCTTCAGGCCCGCCAGCCTGGTCCCCAATTTGTTCTTCGCCTAGGCCTTGCTCAACCATGTAATCCACCATGGATCGAACGTCGCTCCTGTTCAGCACGACTACGGGGTAGAGCATCCAGCAGCGCCTCAAGAACCTGCTCCCCCTTGGTCAAGGCCATTTCAATGGAGAGCACGCGTACTCGCCCGAGGAGTTCCGGGCTAAGCACGTCCAACAACTTCACCGCGTCCTTGGCCGTGGTCACAATCCACTGATCGAGATCCGCCAGGGGCGCAAGATCTCCGGGCCCGAAGGCGTGGTGATCGCCAAAGCGAAGGTGCTCGGAGACCTCTGCGCCGAGGGAGCGCACCGTATCCTCGAAAGCGTCGGGGTTACCAATACCCGAGACCAAGCTGACGCGGCGACCCTCAAGATCCACCAGGGCCTCCTCCCCACCTAAAAGGGAGCGCAGGCCAGCCGGGCGATGGACGGCCCAGAAAATCGGGCGACCCGGCGCAAATCCGTGCAACTCCCCCTCGAGTTTTGCCCGCATCTCATCATCCACTTGGTCAGCGCGGGTCAGCACAATCGCGTCCGCCCGATTCAGGGCAGAAGGTAATTCGCGCAGGAGCCCCCGGGGAAGCACAGCTCGCACGGCCGCTTTGGAATCGACGGCGGGCAAACCCCATGGACGTGTCGCATCCACTAACACCAGGTCGAGATCGCGGTACAGGCGACGGTGTTGAAAGCCGTCGTCCATCACGACGACATCAACGCCACGCTTGATCAACTCACGCCCACCCGCAACGCGGTCTGGGTTCTGAACCTGAGCAAGCCCGGGGGACAGCACCTCGAAGAGCAGGCCTTCGTCATTCTTCGCGCCGGCCTCCGGCGAGCGGTAGCCGCGCGACAGAACACCCGGATTACGACCGCGGTCGGAGAGTTCCTTGAGCAGGTACAAGACCATGGGCGTCTTGCCCGTGCCGCCCACACTCAGGTTGCCAACGCAAACAACGGGGGCCTCGAGCTTTCGCGTACGCAGAACGCCGCGGTCGTAGAGCTTGCCCCGCAGACCCGCCAATTTGCCGAAAAGAAACGCCGGCAGGCGCAACAGTTCTACGGCCCCACCGCGCCTTGCCAGTAGAGCTTCGGGACGCCTAGCCGGGCGAACCTTGGCGCTCGGCCCCGTGGATTCGTCGGACGAAGGGCCGGGGGGAGGTGACTCCACCGCTTGACCTAGAGCAGCGGTTTCTCTTCTTCCGGGATCAGCTCGATCAATCCGCGCTCCATCTCAAGGAAGGCGATCTTGATCGGGTTTTGTTCCCGCGTTTCGATCAACGGTGCCGCACCACGAATCAGTTCCCGCACACGCTTCTGAAGGAGAGCGGTCTTGTGGAAGGAACCGGAGACGGACTTCTGAAGTCGCTGGGGGAGAGTCTTGTCCATATGTACTGAACCGGGTGTGTACTGAACCGCGTGTGCACTGTGCCGCGTGCGTACTGTGCCGCGTGCCTTAATTCCTGCCACTCCAGCCCGCAGCAACATTCTGCAGCGCGGAGCCATCCGGGGCGCCTTAGTTGCCCTGGATCGAGCCCGGGAGTGTAGCAGGATCCAGACCAAGCGCCACACCAGGGACCTTGACTAACACAAGGTTGGGATTCGGGGACTAGGCCGGACCCAGGGGGTTCTCAGCCTCAACGACCCAATCCGCCAGGCGCCGGGGATCGTAGCGCTCGCGGTGGGTCCGTGCGCGGGCCAGGCGCCCAGAGCGAAGGGCCTCCAGCGGGCCGGGGCCCAGGGCACGACCCTCACGACCGGCCGCCCGGCGCAGGACCTCCTCTTCGCTGACCTCCAGCCATAGGCTGCGCTCTAGGTCCCCAGCCAGGCGCGGATCCAGGAGCCCCTCCCCCACAAGAAAGAGGATTCCGCCCGACTCCAGCTCCAGGTGACGGGGATGTTCGATCCCCAGGTGATCCACCTCCAGCAGATCTAGGGAGAGAGCGTCTCCACGACCCAGGGGTAAGAGTAGCTCATCCCTAAGTCGCTCGATGTCGATCCCGTCCAAGGGGTCTTCCCGTTGATTGTCCTCGGCCGCCGCCTCGCGTCGCCAATGGTTCAACTCCGCCAGGGCGGCGGGAATACCCCGGGCCCGGCAGGCCAGCACCGCCTCGCGGGCAAAGAGCGACTTGCCGGACAGGGGCAGCCCCGTCACGGCCACCGAGAAGTTCGGGCGTCGAGAACCGCGGAAGAGACCTGCGCGCTCCAGGCAGTCGTCAACCCAGGCTGCGCGCTTAGATAGGCGCGGGATGAGCTCCCCTAGGTCCTCGATCACAGCCTGGGCTTCGATCTCTTCTCCACGTCCGGCGAAACCGAAGGCGCAGTGCACGTGGGGAATCGAGTTGGACCAGGCCGAATCGCGGTCGCCAACGCGATCTCCTACGAAGACCGCGCTACGGGTGTCGAAGCTCTCAAGGAGGCTCGCGATCATGTCACCCTTGTTGTGAACGCCGGGGGAATCAAGGCAGCGCGCCTCCTCCGCAAAACGGGCAACCCCAAGGACATTGAGCATGTGGTCTAGGTAGGACTGGCTGCAATTCGAAGCGATGCC
>JBLHLB010000204.1:0-7369 GCA_047618505.1 Planctomycetota bacterium | reverse complement strand
GCTGATGATTGTGCGGCGCATAGTGGGGGCGAGTGCGGCGGACTAAAGGAGATCGCAATCCAAGTGTAGGGCACGTCGCCGATTGCGGCGGGCACCCCCTGGCGATCTGATGTTTCGAACAGGTATGTAAAGAGAGGTCCCTGTGCGCGAGCCTGTAGCACGGCCCTTGGGGTAGCATTCGCCCCTGCCTGGGGGCTCCTGCGGCCGATGCACACGCTCAGGGGGCACTTCCACTTGATTGGCACTTCATCGGATCCTGACGTCGAATCCCAGCGCGAAACCTCCGGCGACCATCCCCATGACTGACTCCCAGGAAAACGGACCGACCTACCGCGGCGGTGTATTTAGCCGCGATCTCCCCGGGGGAAAAGCTGGGGCGGACCTCCTGCCCGGGACTGATGCCCTAGGCGCGGTGACCTCGGATGGTCGGCATTTCAGCTGGCCCTATGCGGACTGCCGCCTGGAGATCGGGGGAGCCAGCGGCCGTATGGTCTTCTGCCGCTCGGGTGAATCCGATGCGGCGGCCTTCTGCGAACAGGATGGATTCCTGGAGGATCTGGTGCGCGCGTCGGGGGGCGCGTTGGATGCGCAGGCCGAAATCGCGCAGGTAAAGGTGGAGGCGACCAAGCGCGGCAACCTGCACCGGGGACTGGTGCTCCTCGGTGTGTGCATTGCCGTGCTCATCGGTGGATTCTATGGACTTGGTTGGGCTGCCGACCGTGCCATCGATGCCCTGCCCATTAGCATCGACCAGGGCATCGGAAAGGCCGCCGCCCCAATGATCGAGGGGCAGGGCGAGCTCGTCACAGATCCACTGCTGACGGAGGCCATCAATGACATCGTTGCGCAGTTGTTGCCCCACGTGGCCATTGATGGATTCGAGTTCAATGTGCATGTGGTCGAATCGGACGTAGCCAACGCCTTCGCGCTCCCCGGCGGAAACATCGTCGTCTTCACCGGCTTGATCGAGCGTTCCAGAAGCCCCGAACAGGTCGCTGGTGTGATCAGTCACGAGATCGCCCACGTTACCCTGCGGCACGGTTTGCGGCGCATGGCACGTGGCGCCGGTTCCCTGTTCGCCCTGCGGATTCTCCTTGGGGATGCAGAGGGATTGCTCGCCATGGGGGCGAGTATGGCTACCGAAGCGTCGCTTATGGGGCACAGTCGAGCCCAGGAGAGTGAGGCCGATCGCGAGGGGGTGCGTATGCTCCTGGCCGCTGATATTGAACCGCGTGGACTGGCGGAATTCTTTGAGCAGCTAGCCCTAGAGGAAACCGAAACCTCAGAGCTTACGAGCTGGTTCAGCACCCACCCGGATACGGAGGAACGCATCGCCGCCATCAAGGATCTGATGGCGGGTGAGTCCAGTTTCGGTCATCCGGAGTTGGAGCGGACCCTGGGGCTAGATTGGGAGGCGATCCGCGAACAGGCGCGGGCGAGCAGCCAGGGGGTAGCCCCAGAGGAGACCTGGGGCGGGCCGGACAACTCTGAGAACTAAGCGCACACGGTCTACTTTTCGCCCTTGGCGATGCAGTAGAGGTTCTGCCATCCGCGCAAGAAAAGCGCATCGTCGATCGCTAGGGGCGATGCGTCGAAGGTGTCGTTAAGCTGGTTCGCGCCGATTTCGTTGTAGGACTCCCCTGCTTCGAAGACCACCGTAAGGCCCTCTCGGGACGTAACGTAGACCAAGTTTCCCACGCTGATCGGCGAGGAGTAAACGCTTCGAATCTCGCCCACGCGTTGACCCGAATAGCGCACATCGCCGGTGCCTGCATCGACACAGCTGAGGACGCCGGTGTTGCCGCGCAGGAAGTACAGGTTGCCCTCATGCAGCAGGGCCGAGGGGACATAGGACGTGTTGCTACCATAGCTCCAGGCCAAGTTGTCGCTCATGGCCAGATCGCCCTTGGCGCCCTCGAGATCGATGGCTTGGAGTGCGGCGCCGCGGTAACCGCTCATCATCCAGAGACGTCCATCCTGGTGAATAGAGGCGGGGATGCAATTCGTCGTCATGCCGGCCAGCTGCCAGATCTCCTTGCCGGTCTTCAGGTCGTAGCCGCGTGAAGCGCCGGTGCCCGTGACTATGACCTGCATGCTGTCGCCCACGGGAACGATTAAGGGCGTGGTCCAGGCCGTGGGCTCGTCGCGTGCGACGCGCCAGATGTCCTCGCCGGTCTTCGTGTTTAGGGCGGAGATAAAGTCGTCGCCTTCGTGGTCCCAGACTAAGACTAAGGTCTCGCCATAGATCGCCGGTGAGGCACCTTCGCCGAACTCGTTGCGCGTGCTCATCTTGCCGAAGTTGCGCGACCAGAGCAGCTTGCCCTGCATGTCGAGGCAGTGCAGTCCGCGCGACCCAAAGAAGGCGTAGATGCGCTCGCCATCGGTGACGGGCGAAGCCGAGGCCAGGGTGTTGGTCGGGTGTCCGCCTTCGTGGGGGACTGTTTCGGTGACCTTGGTTTGCCAAGCCACTGCTCCGGTCTTGCGGTTGACCGCCATGACCAGAAATTCGTGGATCTTGGAAGGAGCCGCGCTCCGGCCTCGACCGCGGCGGCGACCAGCCTGATCCTCCTCCTCCTCTTCCTTCGGAGCCAGCGACCCTTCCGGCATCCGATCGGTTTCGACCGCCGTGGTCAAGTACAAGAAATCTCCCCAGGCCACCGGGGTCGATGAGCCGCGGCCAGGCACCTCAAGCTTCCAGCGGATGTTGGTGTCTTCGCTCCAGCTTGTCGGCGTGTTCGACGCGGAGGTCGCGCCGGTTCCATCCGGGCCGCGCCAGGTGGGCCAATGGGCTTCCCCGGAACCTTGGGGCATGGAAGCGGCAAGGCTCCCAAGGGTCATGGCGGTGGCGAGGATACGCAGGGCTGGGGAGAGGAATTTCATCGGGGGCCTTTGTTGTCTGTGGGGTGGGGGAGCCAGGCTGGGCTAACAGAATGACAGCGCGAGCATCCATGTTCGCTGCTTTCATACAGGCCTTACCAAGCGGGCTCGGTGTCCATTGTGGGTTGGTCCGTGTCCCCAGAACAGAATTCCACGCTCGATAGCTCGGGGGAAATCCATCCGACACTCCGCTGCCGGAGCCATGGCCTGTATTTCCAAACCAGGCTAGGATTCGGAAATGAGATTCGCCCAATCGAGACGTCTGCGTCCGCTGTCCTTGCTCTCCCCTGTTCTGCTCCTCCTCGGAGCTGCCTGTGCCAATGCATCTGTGCTCGGCTCCGCTCGCGATGGCGCTGCCAATGGGGATGCACTGGTGCAGTATCGCGTCGATTTGATGCAGCCCCAAACGCAGACCGTCCAGGTGACGATCACTGTGCCGACGGATGGCCTTGAATTCGAAGACTTCTACCTGCCGGTGTGGCGCCCGGGCCGCTACACGATTTTGAATCCCGCCGGCACCGTTCGCAAGGTGAGCGCAATCTCCGAAACAGGGCAGGAGCTGGTGATCCGTAAGATGGACAAGTCCGGCTGGCGCGTGATTACGGAGGGCGCTCAGGAAGTCAGCGTGAGTTACTCGATCTACGCGAACTCCCTTGGATTGCGCACGCGCCATGTGGATCCGACACACGCCTTTCTCTCTGGATCCTCGGTGTTCTTCTACTCGCCACGGCTCCGTAGCGCGCCCCTGGAAGTGGAAGTGGATGCACCGGCCGGTTGGACCATTGGTACAGGCTTGGAGTTTGCGCCGGGTCGCGATGATGTAGTTGTTGCGGCAAACTACGACGTGCTGGTGGACTCGCCATTGGAGATTGGAGAGCACGATTCCTTCAGCTTCGAAGTCGCCGGCAAAGCCCACGATGTCGTGCTTTGGCCCTCGGGTATGAACTATGACGAGGAGCAGATAGCTGAAGACTTTGGCAAGATCATCGAAGAGCAAATGGCGGTCTTTGGCTCCTTGCCGTACGAGCGCTACGTGTTCCTGATTCACACCGGTGGCGGCGGCGGTGGAACCGAACACTTGAACTCGACCATCATGCAGACCTCGCGCTCTTCGATCGAAGGCAGCGACGGTCGCTCCGGGGCCTACAAGCGTTTCCTGGGCCTTGTCTCCCACGAGTTCTTCCACACCTGGAACGTGAAGCAATTCCGGCCCGTTGGAATTCACCCCTACGACTACCAGAACGAGAACCTCACGGACCTGTTGTGGGTTTGCGAAGGGGGAACGAGTTACTACTCGGCTCTGACGATGGTGCGCAACGAACTGTCCGAAGTGGAAAGCTACATTACCCGCATCGGGAGCTCCGGGAACTCCACACGGAATAACCCCGCTGCCCGCGTACAGAGCGTAGCCGAGGCCAGCTGGGATTCATGGGTCAACGAGAGCGACGGAGACTCTGGCAATCGTACCGTCGACTTCTATGGAAAGGGCTCCCAGACCTTCCTCTGCCTTGACCTTGAGTTGCTCCGGCGCAGCGCTGGCAAGGTGGGGATGGATCGCGTGATGCGTGAGCTGTTTGAGCGCTATCCCCTGTCTGGTCCGGGCTTCAGCAGTGCGGATCTTCTAGGTCTTGTTGACGAGCTCTCGGGTGAGAGCTTCGAGCAGTTCTTCCGGGACTACGTCTTCGGTACGGAGGAATTGCCCTTCGAGCAGTCACTCCTTGCCGTGGGGCTTGAATTCTACTTCGACCCGAATGAGCCGGAGGAATCTGACGACGAAGAAGAAGAAGTGGAAGAGCAAGTGGAACTGAAGGAGGGGACCGATGTTGTCGAATCGACGGAAGCGGATGACTCTTCCATCGAGGTCGCTCAGGCGACTGAGCCCCAGGACCGCGAACTGCCCATGAGGGCCTACCTTGGATTGAAGTTGGGCGGCGGCGGAAGCGGCTCCCGCGTCAGCGGCTTCCGTGCGGACGGACCCGCCTACACTTCCGGTCTCATGCTTGGCGATGAGATCCTGACTTTGAACGAGCGCCGCCTTCGCCCCGGTGATGTGACGGAGCGCATCGCGGAATTTGAACCCGGTGATGTGATCAAACTGCACTACCTGCGCGATGACACCCTGCGCGTGATGGAAGTCGTCTTGGGGGGAGTTCCCGACGGCAGCTGGAAGGTACGTCGCCTTGAGGATCCGACAGATCTCCAAAAGGAGCTCTACCAAACGTGGATCGGGCACATCTGGCCCGGCGACGAAGAAGAGCAGGAAGACGCCTCAGAAACGGAAGTGGAGGTGCAGGCTGACGGCCCCGCCGCGGCAGCTCCCACACTCGTTGTTCCTTCGCCCGCGCAATCAACTTCGGGCGCCCAGTAGGGACAAAAACGCCGCCTTTGGTCCCCGCTAATGCTGGATCCAAGGCGGCTAGTTGCGCCGTGATTACTTCACGGCTGTTTGGCTGACTGGGCCTATTCCGTGTCCGCGCTAAAGCAGTAGACCTTTCGGTTCGTGCGCACGAAGACAGCGCTGTTGGCCACGGCGATCGAGGCACGGGTGGTGTCCTCCTCGTCCCCAAGGGACACGGTGTGGATGGTTTCCCCTGTGTCGGCGTCGAGGACATGAACGTTGCCACCGTGGTCAATCAACCACAGCTTGTCGTCGGCACCTGTGGGGGAGGCGCGCCACTTGTGCTCGCGCGGAAGCTGAACGCTCCAGAGCGCTTCGCCGTTGGCCGGGTTCACGCGCGTGATGGCGTTGCGCAGATCGGAAAGGACGAAGAACGAGCCGTCATAAAAGAGCGGCGTCGGCACATCCGTTGTGATCGGATCGCGGCGACCCGCACTCATCCAGGCTGCGTCGTCCTGTGCCATGAGTCCAGTGGCCCCCAGGGGGACCGCGCAAACCGGTGCGCCCTTAGGCCCGCAGGCCAGCACAACTCCGGCACCAACCACGGGGGAGGGAACCAGACGCCACCATGCTTCGCGGTTTCCGGTGTTCCATGTGCCCCAGCGCCAGAGCTCCTCACCGGTGGCGGGGTTGTGACCCGTGACGACGTCACCGCCCACGACGAGAATCTCCTCTCGTCCATCGGTGCCGGTATAGGGGATGATTGTCGCGTAGGACTCGAGGGATTCCATCTGCGCCTCAGACGGGCGCACATGGCGGTAAATGGTCTCGCCATCCTTGGCGTCCAGGGCCAGAAGGAATGACTCGCCGCCGTCTTTTCCGATGTTGTTCGCGGGTTCGTCGCGCTGCAGAACAGCGAAGTACACTCGTCCGTTCAACAGGGTGGGGCTGGCGGAGAAGGTCCATTGGAAGGCGAAGTCGCCGAAGTCCTTCTGCAGGTTGCGTTCCCAGCGGCGATCCCCCTCGAGGGTGTAGGAGATCAAGTCGCCGTTGCCGAAGAAGAAGATGACCTGCTCTCCATCCGACACTGCAGAAGGGGAGGCGTAATTACTGCGGTTGTGCATTTGAACTGCTTGCCCCGCAGGTTGACCGTTCGCCTGCGGGCGATAGCCGCTGCCCGCCACATCAATCCAAAGCTCCTCTCCCGTCGTGCGATCGAGGCAGATCGCCAACAGCGCCTGGGCGTCTTGGTCCACACTGGTCAGGAACATGCGCTTGCCGATGATGATCGGAGTCGAGGCCCCCGGTCCCGGAAGATCCGCCTGCCAGAGCATCTGATTCTCCAGGTCGAACTTTGTGGGCAACCCGCTGGCTTCAGCGGAACCGTCATAGGCGGGGCCGCGCCAGTGAGGCCAATCCTGCGCAGAGACCGAGGCGGAGAGAGATAGCAGCAGAAGGAGGATGCTGAGTAGCTTGCGCATGGCGAGTTACGGCGTGGGCCAGGGGAGAGTCGGAACGAAGACCAGAGGAGAGTCGGGACGAAGGGCCTGGAACTGGCCGAATGCTAATGGCAGCCCACAGACTCTGTCACTGCTTGCATGCTTCATACTTTGTCCCGACAGAGCAGTTGTGGCAACCGTAGAGGGTGCTGGGTCTTGCACACCGGCTCTGGTGCCGGGCTAGTCGTCACCGCCATAGCCAATCGCCCGTAGGGTGGCTCGCATTGCAGCGTCGGGCTCGAAGCTGGGTCCAGTCGGAGGTACGTCGGCAAAGGCCGAGGCGGAGGCCTCTTCCAGAAGTACCCCGGCCGCATGCAGAAGGCCTACCCGTTCCCCTTGGTTTGCACTGACGTCTTCCAACTCGAAAGGATCACTCCCCACGTCAAAAAGCAGGGGTCGCGGCCGCAGAATTTCCTTCCGTAGGTTTCGCCAGGAAAGCAAAAGTGCATCGCGATCCGGATGCTGGCCTAGTGCCGCCTGGAGTTCGAGCAGCGTCATCGGTTGATTGCGTTCCAATCCAAAGGCTTGCTCGCGCCAACGCCTGGCCTCTGGTACTCGCTGCAACTCGTGGGGATCGCCTTCTGTTGGCCTACGGTAGTGGAGTTTCCAGGTACCCCGCACAAGGGCCATCGTGTTCAGCTCCTCCGCGTAGGCG
>JBLHLB010000203.1:0-7387 GCA_047618505.1 Planctomycetota bacterium | reverse complement strand
GATTACGGAGTCGGATTACGGAGTCGCACACCACCCGGCGCATTTCCGTAGGAAAGTACCATAGCAAGGGAAACCGAACCGGGGTCTTGATGGTCATCCCAGTGCTATGGCACGACGACCTCGAGCAGACACCCCTGGGAGCTGGCACCACGTCATTAACCGTGCGATCGCCAAGCGACCATACTTCGAGGCCCGCTCGGACAAGCGCTACTTCTTGGCTCGGTTGGCTTTCGAGGTGCGCGCTGGGCGATTGGAGGTGCACGCGTTCTGTTTGATGACGACGCACTTCCATCTCCTCGTGCGCAGCCCGATCGGCGAACTGTCCGAGGCGATGCGACGTATCCAATGCGCCTACTCGCGCTTCTTCAATCGCCGCCGCCGTCGTGATGGACCGCTCATTCGCGCTCGATTCTTCTCGAAACGCGTCGGCACGGATTCCTATCGGAGAACTGTCGTGCGCTACATAGATGCCAACGCCGTTCGAGCGGGCATCGTAGCGGTTTCAGCAGAGCACGAGTTTGGAAGCGCGCGGTACTACCTCGCGGGGCCGCGTCCCATCTGGCTGTCTTCGGATTGGGTGGTGCAGCGCGCTCTAGAGCTTTCGGGATCCGCCGAGTTTAGCGCGTCGGCCTACCTCGCCGCCTTCGGGCCGCGGACTGGCGAAGACCTTGATTCCCTACGTGAGTTGATCGAGTTGCGCATGGCTTCGAGCTGTGAACTCGACCCTCTCGATGATCTTGTCGGCAAGACACCAGGCCAGGTCCGCCAATGGATGGTGCGAAAGGCACGCCTCGCCGACGGGATGGAGATAGGACTTCCGGTATGCGGACCACCAGCCGTGCGCCGAGCCCTCGATCGGCACCTAGATGCGCAAGGCGAGTGGCTCGTCGACCGCGACTCTCGTACGTGGAGGGGCTCACAGCTCGCCCAATCAGGCCTCCTGAGGGATCTCTGTTGCATGCCGTTCGGGCAGATCGCGCGCCTGAGTCGAATCAGCGTTTGGAAGGCGACCAGGGACGTCGAACTGCACCGCATTTCGGTCGCGGAAGGTGGGGACTACGCCGCGACGGTGTCCGAGATCGCTCACCAGGCCCTTGCGACAACAATCCCCGATGGACGATAGTCAGTCCTGAGGATGGTGCGGCACTTTTGAGAGTGAGAACTACGGTTGGTGTGCGACTCGGTATCCGGTGACTCGGTATCCGGTGCAGTTCCTTGTCGCCATTGCTCGGCGTGGGGAAAGGAAGAGCAGGCGCCCCAGGGGTGGTCCCGGCCTGGTTGTAGTGCAGCCAGAGGTTCTCTCCAACACGCCGGCCGCTTGCATTGGCCGCGCTCCATGTGGCGTCGGCGTGCTGCCAGGCCAGATTGGGCACCGTTGGGCTGGAGAGGGGATTGGAGGCGCTAGACATGGGGCTCAAACGGACCCTAGCAAATAAATTCCCGAGCCTGCGGAACTACACTGATGCACTACCCGAGCAACGAGTCCGGGCATCCCGACCATGCTCCTACGCACCCTTCAAACCGTTCTTCTCTCAAGCGCCCTCGCCGGGCAGCAGCATTCGCAGGGGCAGCCTACCTGTGATGCGGATTCGCACCTCCTTGCTGAGGAACTACAACAGGGTGTGCAATTCCGTACCAAGAAGTTATCCAGATCCCATGATAGCCCGCTAGACCCGATCGAATAAGGTCACGGCGACTACATTTCGTCGCCTGCAATCCCCAAACGCAACGTACCCAGAGCCAAGTCCTATGTCTGATATCACCCTCGCTCAAGCACAGACCGCCGTTGAAGCGGCCAAGAAGAAAGCCGCCGAACTCGGTACCAAGATGGACATCGCGGTTGTAGACGCCGGAGCCAATCTCAAGGCTTTCGTGCGCATGGACGGCGCATGGCTCGGTTCGATAGACATCGCCATGAGTAAGGCCAAGACCGCGCGCTACTTCGACATGCCGACCGGCGCTATCGGGGGTCTGTCACAGCCCGGTGGGCCGCTCTACAACATCGAACATTCCAATGGCGGCCTGATCACCTTCCCCGGTGGTCTACCTATCCGTGACTCCGGTGGCGCGGTCATTGGAGCGATAGGTGTCTCGGGCAGTACGATCGAGCATGACCATGCGGTGGCGGAAGCCGGGGTTGCAGCGATCGAGTAGTTTGAGGGCGAGAACTACGGGTGCTGTGCGACTCGGTATCATGAGCCTGCCTCGACAAGCCTGGGGTAGATCTGCCTCTCCCCCTACCCTGCATCCACTGCCCATGCGTTTCGCACTTGCCCTCTGGTCCCTTACCTTTTCATGCTTCCTGCAGGGGGCCGTCGCGGCTCAAGAGCCTGCAGATGCGTTACCCACGGATAGCTCTCGGCCGAATGTGCTTTGGATCTATGTAGAGGACACCAACGATTGGATGTCCAGCTACGGAGATACGCTGATCGAGACGCCGAACATCGATGCGCTCGCGGCACGCGGCACACGCTTTACACGTGCGTACATGCCGGCGGGTGTCTGCAGTCCAACGCGTTCGGCGATCATCACGGGCATGCACCAGACGAGTATCGGTGCCCACCAGCACTACAGCTCAGTGGAGGTCTGGCGGGGGATCAGGAGTGACACTTGGGATCCCAACTACCTGGGTGTGCGCACGATTCCAGAGATCATGCACCTGGCGCGCTACTACACCTTCAACAAGGGCAAGCTGCACTATAACTTCGTCTACGACATCGAGCAGATGTACGACAGCCAGGTGGGCAAGATGAACTTCCAGGGGGCAGAGGACGGTGCCTGTTGGAATGGAAAAGCCGAGGGGCAGCCCTTTTTTGGTCAGATCCAGATGACAGGGGGGAAGACGCGAACCGGTCCGGTGGTGGATCGCTCAGCGGTGTCTGTGCCGCCCTACTATCCAGATCACCCCGCCATTCGAGAGGCGATTGGCCATCACTACGACACGATTCTGGATCTGGATCGTGAGGTCGGACGCATCGTGGCGGCCCTGGAGCGTGACGGGTTGCTCGAGAGCACAGTGATCGTCTTCTTTTCGGACCACGGCATGTCGCTCATGCGCCACAAGCAGTTCCTCTACGAAGGCGGCATCCGCGTGCCGTGTATTATCGCCGGTCCGGGCATCCCGGAGGGGGCTGTGCGCGATGACATTATCAGCGGCATCGATTTGAGTGCCACAACTCTGGCCCTTGCGGGAATTTCCGTTCCTCCGCATATGCAGGGACGGGACATCTTCGCGAAAGACTATCACCGCGACTACTTTGTGGCGGCCCGCGACCGTTGTGACTACACCATCGATCGCATCCGAGCGGTGGTGACTGATCGTTACAAGTACATGCGCAACTTCATGACGGACCGGCCCTATCTGCAGCCGCAGTACCGTGATGGAAGGCCGGAAATGGAGGCTATCCGTGAGCTGCAGGCAGCGGGGGAATTGAACCCGGTGCAGGCGGCCTTCGCGGGTCCTGTGCGGCCAGCGGAGGAACTCTACGACCTTGTGACGGACCCCCACGAGACGCGCAACCTGGTGCACGACCCGCTGCACGCCCAGGTGTTGGCGGAGATGCGCGAGAAGCTGCAGAGGTGGATTATTGAGACCGACGACCAGGGCCGCTTCCCGGAATCTGATGAGGCCCTACGTGCGGCGCTCAAACGCTGGGGAGACAAGGCCGTGAACTCTGAGTATGAGCGGGTGCGGTAGGCCTGCTCTTAGCCAGCCCGGACTGAGGCCTGCGCCGATAGCCAGCGTCGAGAGTTGTTCGACGCTAACTCCTTTGGCTGCGTGGCTTTGACCCGCAAGGCGCAGGCCTGTAGTGGCATGACCTGGAAAGCGAGAGCAGCCGCCATCGAAGTCGGATCAGTAGTGATCCAGGAGTCATCGGCGGGTCGTCCGCGCTTCCTCGGGACTTCGCCCAGCGGGCGTCTCCTCTGCCGGAGCTGGTCGGCCCCGCGGAGATCAACGCTGACCTTGACGGTGGAATTCAACGAGGACCGGGTAGTGGTCCGATGTCCGGTTGACGATACCGCTGCGGACGATGCGGGCCGAAGCGGCAGCGTCAGTCAAGGTCGGGTCGGCTAGGACGAAGTCAACTCTGCTGCCATGTCCCGGTGGCTCCACCTTCCCCTCAGTCCATATTGAGGTCGGGATCGTCCAGCGCACGTCGTGGGACTCCTCCAGGAAGGAAAGGGCGGCGTCTTCCAAGCCTGCATCAAAGAACTTCTGCATGACGGAATAATCGAACATCCCCTCACGCAGGTTCAGGACATGCGCATGCTCGGCATCACTGGCGCGGGCCTTTTGCAAGAGGCCCGGTTGAGCTTCCAAGAGTTGGCGGTCTGCCGAGGACAGGGCATTGAAGTCACCCAAAACAAGGACTTCCCTGTGTTGTTCTAAGAGGGGCTGAATTCTGGCCAGCAAGAGATCGGCTTCGCTCCTTCTGGTCTCCCACTGGAAGGGGGAGAGGTGAACCACGAAGACATGGATGTCGTCTACACGGGCGTGCAGGGTGCCGTGATGCAAGCCGTTCAGCACTCGGTCGATGACTTCGATGGGGAGATTCGAAGTGAGTCCCACCGAAAAGCCACTGGTCTTGAGCAGGGCGGAATGACTATGCCCCCAGCCCGCAGCGAGTTTCGACAGTCGATCCTCGGTGATGTTCGTCAGCTCCTGCAAGGCAACTACATCCGGAGCTTGACCCGCAATCCAGTCCGTTGCCGCAGCGACCTGGGTCCCCTCGGAGAAGACGTAGTACGTGTTGTAGGAAAGGACTCTAAGGGCGTCGGCCGCAGCCGCAGCGGTGGAGATCTCCTGGGTCGCCTGTTCGGTCTCAACCGGGGAGGTACGCGTCTCGCTCTCTCCGAGGTGACAACTCAAGCCCCAGGGCAGGAGAACAAGACTGAGAAAGACGATGTGGGGTTTCACGGATTGGGCAACCTGACGCTATCTCACGGGCCGGACGGTAAGCACGACAGGGTAGTGATCCGAAGCAATCGGTTCCTCAAGGACACGCACGTCGAGGACCCTCCAATTGCCTTGGGGTCGAACCAAGACGTAGTCGATCTGCTTGGTCGGATTTGGAGCTCCGTGGGTTGCCATCGGCTGCCCGACGAGGGGGAGGTGCCAGTCTGCACTCTCAAGATCAGCCAACGGCGGACTAGCTGGCTGGGCGTTCAGGTCACCAGCTAAGAGTGCAAGACTCGGGAGCTCGCTACAGAGAGCCCGTTCGATGGCATTGACGGATGCTCGTCTCGATTCCTGTGATCCGATGCTAGCCGTCCAATCGAAGTGGGTATTGATGAACCTAACGACTACGCCAGGGCCATAGAGTTCAGATACGTCGACATCGACAGCCATGGCTTGGTATCGGCTAGAGCTCGCCGACGGCAGTGCTACGCCGCCAATCCATTCCATCGGGTACCTGCTAAGGATCGCGTCCCCGTAGGAATCGTTGCTGCCCTTCGACGGGCCGAACACGGCGGGCATTCCCGTTAGGCGAGATAGCTCGTCAGCCATTGCCTTGCTGCCGATCTCTTGCAGTCCAACGAGGTCGGGGGACTCAGCTGAAATGACCGCCGCAATGCGCTCGATATCAAGCTTCTCATCCATGCCCACCCCGTAGTGGATGTTGTAGCTCATGACCTTCAAGGCCGGGGCTGGATCCCTAAGCTCGAGTGTCGTTAGGACTGCCGCGTGGTCACTTGGCCACCCACGCGCGTGCTCCGCGAGGACTCTTGAATCGATGACACGCCAGTCGCCCTTGCTTGCGTAGACATAGTCGATCCGATCCTGATGACTCTCGCGGAATTCGGGAGACCATGTGTGCCCCGGACTGACTACAGGGTCTGGATGAATCGACCTGAAGGTGTCGACGAACCTCGCCCGCATCATCGACAGGCTCACAGGCCAAGCCACGACCCGGCCGTGGTGATCCTCTAGGTGCGCAGCCTGCTCTGTCCAATCCAGGTGCGACCCGCTATTGAAGTCGCCGCCGACCAGAACCGGGACGGCGGGGGAGGCATCGATATGGACAAGCAGTTCGCTGATAATTGCGTCCATCTCGGCTCCGCGCGTCTTCGCATCCGCCAGGATAAGTTCACTGGCCGTTGAATCTTCGTCTAGTGCTTTTTTGACGTCCGGCAGGTAGTTGATCCACAAGGAATACGCCTGGATCTCAGTGCCCGGGCGCAGCTCGATCGTCGCGCCCCCGAAGCGGAACCCCTGATAGAGGCGGTGCACTTGACGTATTGGATAGCGACTCAGGATCGACAGGTTGCTGGAGCGCAGGAAGTATTCGAAACCCAAGCGTCCACTGATGATGGGCCCGCTTCCGTAGGTTTCCTGCATCAACACGATGTCAGCGCCCGAGCTCTCGATCACTTCGACAACCCTTTGCACTCCCTCTTCGGTGCCCTTTCGTCGGCCGCCGTGCCAGATGTTCCAGGCCAGGACCTTGAGCGGTTGGCCGTCCCATGTTGCGCTCGGCGCAGGCCGGCGGTCTTCGCCGAGTAGCTTCACGAACGACTCGGCCACAGCAGTTTGCAGAACCGCACCGGCATCTATCCTGACGTCTGCAACCTCAAAGCCTTCAGCGTTTCCGATCTGAATAGCGGCCGCGCTGGACTTGAGGCTGCCCACACCCTGGATGTCGTGCAACGCGACCCGCCGCCCATCGTGGTAGAGGTGTACGACTCCCATTGCGCGGTCCACGGCGAAGCCTACTTCGTGCCATCGACCATCCGAGATGTCTTGGTCAGCGGCCTCCGGTCGGTGGTCAAGTCGCGAGCGTCCATCGCCAGCGTTCCACGTCCACGCTCCATCAGGCAGAACACTGATCGCAAAGCCAGCCTCACTCCCCGATTCGCGGCCGACGCCAAAACTGTTGTTGGTTGTGTAGTCTCGAATCGCACCGGATTCCCAGTCCTTGTTTGCAGCAAGCAGGGGAAGTTCGCTCGGGGGTGGCCCTGCGCAGCGAACGAGCATTCTCAGGGTGAAGCTCTGTGCGAGATCGACATCCTCAGGAATGGAGATACTTGCCGGCAGCTCCAGTACCTGGACCTGAATCTGGGCAACCGCGAGGACCGGACAGCAGAGCAAGGCTACGAAGTATCGGGCGATGCAGGAAAAGGTACTCATGGCGTAGGGCAGGGCAGGAGATGGAGAGGCCGTACAGAATGTCCCGGGTACTCGTCTTGGACTGCCTCTTGATCATCTCTGCTTGCATCTCTCGTCGCAAGTCTTGGACGTCAACCCCTAGATGAAGTGGCAGTGAACCGGGTAGTGAAGCGTGGCTGCGAGGCTGTGTGCCGACTCTACTCGCTCGTGCTCTCGTGCAAGCCGTGTGGCGCGGACCCCGAGGCATACGTCGAGAGCGTCCCCATGGGGACCGTAACG
>JBLHLB010000202.1:0-7411 GCA_047618505.1 Planctomycetota bacterium | reverse complement strand
GAGTTCCGCTGGGAGGCCGAACAGTCCCGCGGAGCGGACGCCGAGCCTGCCGGTTGGCGCCATCTGGACGCCTTCGGTAAGGCCGCCAGCTCGGTGGGGGTCTTTGAGGACTTGAGCGCTGACGAACTCGTGTCCTTCGCTAGCACCCATGCCTTGAACAATGGGCTACTGCGCAGCGCGGATGATGCACGCGACCTAATCGGCGCCCTGCAGGCCTTCGCAGCATGGTGCGACGATGACCAAGGCTTGGTCGTGTGGGCTGAATTCCGGCCCCTCTGTGAAGGATTGATGCAGAGCTTGCCGCGCCTCGCAGAAGCGCGCCGGACCCTAGGTATCGGCGCCGCGTCGGGTGGAGCTGTCTACGAGATCGTCAACATTCCTGAAGCGGGAGCTGACGCCAAGGGTCAACAGGAAATCGAACTTGGACTTGTCACAGGCTGCGGATTCGATGAGCTCGAAGATCTACGCAGTGTGAAGGTCACTGCAGCTCTCGCGGCTAAGCTCGAACGCGGTGACCTTACTCGTGTCAGCGGCTCACATTCCGCCGGTGCGGTTGTCGGCGTGCATCCGTCGGAGGCACGTGCGGTCTTCCTGACGGTTCGTTAGACGCCGCGCAAGGGAAGCAGGTTGGCCCGTCGGCAGATCAAGTCGTCGTCGGGCGCAATCTCTATCGAACCGTCCACGGAACCTGGACTTCCGTAACCAAGGCATCCCAGGACTCGACGGCCCCTGGATCCACCAGGTAGATCTCACGGATCGGTCCGTTTTGGGACCAAGAGTGGCTCTTCAGGTAACCCAAGAGAGCTGCATAGGACTGGGGCACCTGATCGTAGGCACCCGAGACGTGGCCATAGGCAACCATGGCCTGGGGCAGAATATCCTGGGCTAGACCGCTCGCCGCCTTGACGCTCCCGGGATCCACGGGAAGACAAGCCCGGGCGCGAAGACGATCAAAGGCCACCAATCCGGGATCGTCATAGAACAAAGTGAAGGGTGCGCCGTTGGGTTCGAGACCAGCGTTGCGAGCGGCTTCAAAAAGCTCCCGCAAAGAATCGCCGACCTGGCGGTAATCCCCGATGTGCTCGATGTAGACGTAGGACACCGCGATGCGCTCTTTCCACTCCGGGCGAATGGCGCTGGGGGCGGGCGCGCTGATGGTGGCGGCAGCATTGACCGGGTAGACGGAGTAGTCCTTCGGAGCCACGCTGCCACAACCCGCGAGTGCGAATGCCAGAAGTCCGAGACCACATCGGACCACGGTGGGCATCGAATTGCCCGGGCCTGCGAGGGTCTTGGCCAGGGGCTCGGGGCTTTCGAATCCACGGCTGCTGGCGGAGCCGGTGCGAGTGTTCATCTCCATAGGTGCTTCCTTCATGGCTCCATCCTCGGGTCTAGAGCCCCAAACCGTATGTCTGATAATGTACGTTATGGTGCACAGTGGTTGATTCCCGGGGGCTAGGGAGCTAGTTGGCCCAGATCTGGTCCTGATCCGGCGCTCGGCCCGGCCGCTCACCACCTGCTCCAACTTCTTCAGTGATCCCCGCGCGCATGAGCTCTTCGCCAAGCGCTGCCCGCTAACCACGAGCATCCTCCGCCTTGGTCTATGGCTGCCGCCCATCGCTCCGTACCCTGGCGCCATGTCCACCGCCCCCCAGACTTCACAACGCCGCGGCCTCTGGTTCGATGAGTTTACGCCAGGTCAAACCTTCGCCTCTGCCGGCAGGACCATCACCGAAACCGATGTGGTGAACTTCGCCTGTCTATCGGGAGATTTCACACGGCTACATACCGACGCGACCGCGGCTAGGCGCATGCCCTTTAGGCAACGCATTGCCCACGGGATGCTGATCCAGTCGATCGCCACGGGGCTCGGCACGCGTATCGGAATCTTCGAAGGATCCATAGCCGCCTTTGCTGGCCAATCAAGCCAGTGGCTTCACCCTGTCTTCTTCGGTGACACCATCCGAGTGGAATTCCTGGTCGACAAGGTGGACCAGGAGCCCTCCAGGCGCAGCGGCCACGTATTCTTCTCCCTCCGTATCCTGAACCAAGACGATGAGCTGGTGGCCACGGGCACCTGGGACACCCTGATGTTGCGAGACAAAAAACGGCCCATTGCCGCCGGAGCCAACCAATGAGCCTCAAGAAACAGTGCTTCTTCAACGCTGAGCGACCCTGCGACCTGACCTGCAAGGCTGCCTTTGAAGTCGACGATCCAGTTGACAATGTGGACTGCTACTTCATATGGCTAGCTCATCACTTCGGCGAGGGCATCTTTGAGGTGCGTCGAATTTTAGAGCAGTTCGGACGGGACCCGGGGGGTTCCGGCCCCGGGAACTTCTTCGGGGGATTCCCCACTCCAGGGAGCGGCGGTCCAGGGAGCGGCGGCCCCGGCGGCGGAGGCCCCGGACCGAAGCCCAAGGGTCCCAGCCCTCCGAATCAGAATTAGAGCGCCTCGGTGGGGGTGTTTACCCCCCCACCAAACCCCGCTTTTCGGGGGAGGTGCATCAGTGAAATCAACCCGAGGACCCCGAGGACCCCGAGGACTAGGGGAGCTGAACTCCCCCATCGAACTCCACTGCTTTGGGACGCAGGTCATCCGTCCCGCAGCCCTTATCCAAGCCCTCATCTGTCGGCCAACCCAGGGGCCAATCGAGGGCCAGGATAGAGCCGGTTGGGACCACGAGTTCCGGCGCACGGGACAGGGGCCAGCCCAGGGCTGCACAGGCAGACACGCGCAGAACCCAGGAATGGGCCACGATTGCGAGGGTTTTGCCAGCAAGCTCGCGGCCGTGAAATCCAATACGGGGTAATACACGCCCCGCCAGATCCTGGAGATTCTCGCCACCAGGAGGTCGCTCCACATCGGGAGCCTCCTGCCAGCGGCGCCAGCCTTCGTCCTCGATCTCCTCGGGCATGCGGCCTACCCAGGAGCCGCGCTCAATCTCCCTTAGATCGCGATCGTCTTGCCGCCGCAGATCACGTGTCTCTCGAATGCAGGCAGCGCCAAATTCAGTGCGGCGAAGACCCGATGAAACGACCGCAGCCAATTCGACTTCCGCCAAGCGATCGGCGGCGGAACGCGCCTCGAGCTCGCCCTTGTCGCTAAGGGCCACGTCGTGGCATCCGTAGACCTTGCCGCGCCAGGCGTCTTCAACTTCACCGTGACGCACAAGGTAGACCCGGACGGAGTTTTGGATGTTCAAGGGTGAGGAAGCTCGCTGGTGTCCCAGGGTTTTTGTGCTGGCCCAGGCAACCATGGCCCGGCTCCGTGTCCGACGGTAGTTCCCGAGCAGCCATTCGCCCAGGAATTCCACCGTGCCCGGGGAAACGGGCCCGGGGAAACGGGCCCCAGTCAAAAGTCCCTAGTCAGGCGAGCCCAGGCAGAGACTTCCATCGATGAGCTGCACAGGGCCCCGGGACCGTTGCCGTGGAGGCCGCAGACTGCTAGGTTTCGACCTAGGTTCCGTGGGTCGGCGCGTCAGGACGCGCCAGCCCGGTCCTTCACCACGCTCCGACCAGCGCCCGCAGCGCAGAATCGGACCTTGATGGGGGGCTTGCCTCATTCGCGGCAACGGTGTAACCCCCCTACTCCACCACAGCCCCCCCACCGAACCGCATGTTTCGCTGGCTCGGAAACGCGCTCAACTCCTCAATCGGGCGCAAACTCGTAATGGCGCTGACGGGCTTAATGCTCGTCGGGTTCCTGCTCATCCACCTCGTCGGGAATATGAAGGTGTTGCCAGGCTTCGGTTCTCCGGAGAAGTTCGATTCCTACGTCCATTTCCTGTGGAGCTTTGGCGGCTTCCTGGTTGTGGCTGAGATCGCTCTGGGAGCTCTGTTCCTGTGCCATATCTACCTTGCCCTGCGCCTGACGATGGAGAATATCCAGGCACGTAAGCAGCGCTATACGGTTCGCAACGACCGCGGAGCCAAGACCTTTGGCTCGGCCTCAATGTTTGCCACAGGATCGTTGATGCTGCTGTTTTTGATCAAGCACCTGATCGACTTCCGCTTCAACGCAGACTTCCATGAAGCCCCGGCAGACACGGTCGCTGCGATCCTTGGCTCGCCCTTGCACGGGACCATTTACATCCTCGCGGCAGTGGTCGCGGCGGTGCACCTGTCCCACGGATTCCAAAGCGCCTTCCAGTCCCTCGGAATCAATCACCCCCGCTGGACCCCCCTGATCAAGCTGGTCGGCCTCGCCCTATCCGCTGCGTTGGGGCTGGGCTTTTCGTCACTTGCACTCTACTTCCTATTCTTTAAATAGGCGCTGATCGCAAGTTGAAGCCCACTCGCTGAACCAAGACCCGCTCTGCCTGCAGACGCCTGCGCGAACCAGACCCATGACCGCGACCTCAAATCGCCTCGACTCGAAGTGCCCCACCGGCCCCATCGCAGAACGCTGGGACAAGCACCTCTTCGATCTGAAGCTCATCAACCCCTCCAACAAGCGCAAGTTCAAGGTGCTTGTGGTCGGGACCGGATTGGCCGGAGCCTCCGCGGCAACGACCCTGGCGGAACTCGGCTACAACGTGTCGGTCATGTGCATCCAAGACTCGCCTCGCCGAGCACACTCGATTGCCGCGCAGGGTGGAATCAACGCGGCAAAGAACTACCAGAACGACGGCGACAGCGTCTACCGCCTGTTCTACGACACGGTTAAGGGCGGGGATTTCCGGGCACGGGAATCGAACGTCTACCGCTTGGCCCAGGTCTCGAACGGCATCATCGACCAATGCGTGGCCCAGGGAGTTCCCTTCGCTCGCGAGTACGGCGGAACGCTGGCCAACCGATCCTTCGGTGGCGCCCAGGTGAGTCGCACATTCTATGCGCGCGGCCAGACGGGTCAGCAGCTGCTACTGGGTGCCTACGCCTCCATGATGCGGCAGGTCGGCGAAGGCAATGTTGAGATGCTGCCCAGGCGCGAAATGCTTGAGCTCGTCACACACGAGGGTGTCGCCCGCGGTGTCATTGCACGCAACTTGCTCACCGGTGCTTACGAGCGCCACTCAGCCGATGCCGTGCTTCTTTGCACCGGTGGATACGGCAACGTCTACTTCCTCTCGACGAACGCTAAGGCCTCCAATGTGACGGCTGCCTGGCGTGCGCACCGCAAGGGCGCCTTCTTTGCCAATCCTTGCTTCACACAGATTCACCCGACCTGCATTCCGGTCTCCGGTGAGCACCAGTCGAAGCTAACTCTCATGAGCGAGAGCCTGCGCAACGACGGTCGCGTTTGGGTTCCCAAGAAGAAGGGTGACGACCGACGCGCGACGGATATTCCCGATGAGGAGCGCGACTACTATTTGGAGCGTCGCTACCCGAGCTTCGGCAACCTTGTTCCCCGCGACGTTGCGTCCCGCGCAGCCAAAGAGCGTTGTGATGCCGGCTATGGCGTGGGCGATACAGGACTAGCGGTCTTCCTGGACTTCCGCGACGCGATCCAACGGGACGGTGAAGATGCCATCCGAGCGCGCTACGGAAACCTCTTCCAGATGTACGAGAAGATCACCGGCGAGAACCCTTATCAGCGCCCGATGCGGATCTACCCCGCCGTGCACTACACGATGGGCGGACTCTGGGTGGACTACAACCTAGAGAGCACTGTCCCCGGACTCTTCGTCCTGGGCGAAGCGAACTTCTCCGACCACGGTGCAAACCGCCTGGGCGCTTCGGCCCTGATGCAGGGGCTCGCGGACGGATACTTTGTGATTCCCTACACGCTTGGTGGTCACTTCGCGGGACGCCCGCTGCCGAAGGTTTCCACCGACGACGCTGCCTTCGTTGATGCGGAACAGGAAGCACGGGAGCGCACTGAAAGCCTTCTGGCCATCAAGGGACGCCGCACGGCACTGTCCTTCCACCGCGAGCTGGGCAACGTCATGTGGGACTTCTGCGGAATGGCCCGCACAAGCGAAAGCTTGACCACCGCCAAGGAGCGCATCCGCTCTCTGCGCGAAGAATTCTGGCAAGACCTGCGCTTGCCTGGCAAGGCTGAGGACCTCAACCAGACCCTGGAGCATGCCGGACGACTGGCTGACTTCATGGAGTTCTCCGAGCTGATGGTCGACGACGCCAAGCACCGCACCGAATCCTGTGGCGGGCACTTCCGTGAGGAAAGCCAAACGCCCGAGGGTGAAGCAAAGCGCAACGACGAGGACTACAGCTACGTCGCCGCCTGGGAATTCCAGGGGGTCGGCGAACCCTCCACGCTGCACAAGGAAGAACTCGACTTCGAGTACGTCAAGCCGTCTCAGCGGTCCTACAAGTAAGCCCAGCCATGAGCGCAAATCACAACGCTGGACACGGCGAAAGCAACACGATGAAGATCACCCTAAAGGTCTGGCGCCAGTCGAGCGCTGAAGCCAAGGGCGGACTGGAGACCTATCATCTTCAGGACGTTCAACCGCACATGTCGTTCCTCGAGATGCTCGACATCCTGAACGAGCGTCTGGTGGAAACAGACACCGAGCCGGTGGCCTTTGAACATGACTGCCGGGAGGGAATCTGCGGTAGCTGTGGCTTCGTAGTCGACGGCCAGGCACATGGCCCCGAGAAAGACACGACGGTCTGTCAGCTGCACATGCGCACCTACGCCGATGGTGACACGATCACGATCGAGCCCTTCCGCGCCAAAGCCTTCCCGCTGATCAAGGACCTCGTGGTTGATCGCAACGCCTTCGATCGGATCCAAGCCAAGGGTGGGTACGTTTCCAGCAACACCGGCGGCGCCCAGGACGCCAACGCGATCCCGATCTCGAAAGAAGTCTCCGATGTTGCCTTCGATGCGGCCGCCTGCATCGGATGCGGAGCCTGTGTGGCAGCGTGCCCGAATGCAGCAGCTATGCTCTTCGTAGCCGCGAAGGTTAGTCACCTGGCACTTCTGCCCCAGGGCCAAGGCGAGCGCGGCAAGCGCGCAGCTGCCATGGTCGAACAGATGGACCAGGAAGGCTTCGGCAGTTGCACGAACCACTACGAATGTGAGGCCACCTGCCCGAAGGGCATTTCGGTCAGCAACATCGCACGCCTCAACCGCGAGTACATGCGGGCCACGGTCGTCAATCGCGACGTCTAGGGCACTGCGACCATGGGGCCTATCCTTGTTCTTGGCCCCAGGCGCATGGGCCCGGGCAGTTGACCCCAGGCAGTTGACCCCAGGCAGTTGACCCCAGGCAGTTGACCCCAAGCAATTCTTGGCTGAATGACCACGACAGAGGTCATTGCGAACGGGACCGCACACGTGCGGTCCCGTTCCCAATTGGGAACACCACTTTTCCAAGACGGACGCCCTGGGTATGCCCCGCCCCACTCCAGGGGCATTCATTGCGCTTTGGGGCCCCCTTGGAGCGCGAGGTCCGACCCCAGAAGCGATGACCGCAGATCCACAAGAAACGGCTCCTGGTGA
>JBLHLB010000201.1:0-7416 GCA_047618505.1 Planctomycetota bacterium | reverse complement strand
CGGGGGAGTCCACCAACAGCAGAACATCAGGGCGACGCTCCTCCAGAGCCCTCGCCATGTCGGTGATCAGTCCAAGGTAGAAAGGTAAGACCCGGAGCACATCGGCACCCATTGCCGCGCGCGAGACAGGATCCCCGATGATCTCGACGCCGTCATCCCGGAGCCGAGTACCGCCGAGCCCGAAGAACCCCGCCTCCGGGGCCCCGAGGCCCTTGAGTTCTTGGCGCAGGGACTTCACCAAGCTACGGGCATGGATCTCACCGCTGGGCTCGGCGCAGGAGATGCAGATCGAGAGACCGCGCTCGCGCAGACGATTCAACTCTTCGCCCTCTGGAGCGCGGGGCGCCTGCACCTCGGCGGGATGATTTAGGTCCTCCTCTACGGCCTTAGCAAGGCGACCGCGCCTGCATGCGTAGGCCAGGATGCGAAGGGGGGCGAGACCCAAGTCGAGGACGGCGCGGCCAAGCTCGCGTGTCGTTTGCAGACGTGCTCCCATTCCTACGTGTCGCCCTCGATGATCTTGTTGTCAGCCAAGGCTGCCCAGGCCTTCTGGAACAGAAAGCGATTGCCGAGGGGATTCGCGTGGGAGTCCGCCGGGGATACACGCACATCCTGCGCCCATTCCTCTGGGGTGAAAGTGAAGTCGTACCAAGGCACGCTGTTGGCGTCACACCATGCCTGAACTGCCCCTATGGGTGGGGTGCCATGGTCCAAGATGATCAAGGAGATGCCGAGGGATTTGGCCTGCTTGAGGACTCGATTAAGTCCCGCCTCGCAGCGGGCCCAGCCCTCGTCGTACCCGGGGAATTCCTCAACGACGATGGCCTCCAGCTGGGCATCCTGCCGTGCTCCCTGCCGTTCACGCACGAAGATGAGGAGTCGCCGGATGCCGGGGAAATTCGTGTTCCAGAAGCGCTCGAGCTTGTCCCCGAAGGAGACGGTTGAATTCCCGTTGGCCTGCTCAGCTGCGGCCTGGACTTCCTGGTAGAGGGCCCAATGATCGTCCTGCACATCGTTTGTGACGAAGGTTAGCACTACTGCATCCGGTGCCAGGCGGGCACCGTGGGCGTCGAACCAGTCGGCCTGCTGGAGGGTGTTGTAGATCAAGTGTCCGGCGTTGAGGCAGTCCAGTTCGCGGCCGCCGATCCCCCGTGTATTCCTCTCCAGGGTGCGGATCCAAGAGTCCTCGTCATTCACGCCCCATCCCAAGGTGACCGAGTCGCCTAGGAACAGGAGGCGTAGGGGATCGCCATCTCGCCGTTCGGGTCGCCTGTCCTCGTTGGGGACCCCGTCCCGTAGCCCGTCACCATCTGTGTGGAAACCAAAGCGCCGGAGATCGAGCTGACCCCCGGGCTTGTTTTCAAAAATCCGACCGCCTGGGTGGATGGCATCCCCCGGGAATTGCACTGCTCGGCCCAGGTAGGAGCTGGTCTCCACGTAGTAGTGGATTCCAAAGGGGCTGGCAGTGCGAGCCCAGGCCTCCACGAAGGCCAGCACCAGGACTGCTGAGCCGAAGAAGGTGATTCCAGCCACGAAAAGCCGCCGGCGCCGGGAGCGGGGCTTGCCCGGTTCGCCCGTGCCGGGCCCATCGGATTTCTTGAGGAGGGACATGTCCTCCCCATTCCCGCATTTAGATCGGCGGGGCGCAAGCTGCTACGATTCCCCCATGGGACGTTTCTTCGTGTTCTTCATTCTCGTGCTGGTGCTTACCCGGGTCCTGGGCCACGTGCCGGTGATTGGCGTGCTCTTTGCCCGCACCGGGCTCATCGGGGTCTGGATCACGGCGATTCTGCTCTCCGTCGGGATGACCCGTTGGGGGGAGCGCACCGTTCGAGTGCGGAAGTCACGCTCTCAGCTAAGCCAATTGCTGCAGGTTGACACGCCCCACAACCATGGCAAGGCCGGCCGCATGCTGCTTGCCCAGGGCCAGGCCCGGGCGGCGCTGGAGCATCTAGAGTCGGCGACGGAGGGAGAGCCCGATCAGGCGGAGTGGCACTATCGCCTCGGGCAGGCCTATCTCGACCTGCGCCGATTCGAGGAGGCCTCGACCTTCCTCACGCGCGCCCTCGAGTTGGATCCGGAGCATGCCTACGGCTCTGCCCAACTGAGTCTGGCTGAGGTCTCTGAAGCCCTGGGCCAGCTCGATGACGCGCTTGCTGCACTCGAGACCTTTGAGCGCAACCATGGGCCGACGCCGGAGTCGAGCTATCGCCGCGGTCAAACCTTGCTAGGACTCAATCGGAAGGACGATGCGCGCAGGGCTTTTGACAGCGTCGCTACCTTGGCGATTCACACGGCCTCCTACCAGCAGGCCAAGGCCCGTGTCTGGGCCATGAAGGCCAAATTCGCTGCGCTGCGCTGCTAGGGAATGCGTCTTTGGAAGGAACGCAGCGAGAGCCGGAACAGGGCCGCGCTGATCGCCACCAGCAACGCAATGATCGGCCAGTCCAAGGTTGCATGCTCGAAGATGAACATGTGGTCTTCGATATCCGCCAGGCGGAAGAACGAGTAGTTCGTGACGACTTCGACCATGTACATGGCGAAGAGAAATGTCACGCTGAAGATGGCGGCCAGGGAAATGCGCGTGGGGTGGGATCCGCGTGTCGAGGCCAGGAAAGTCGCGCTGTAGATCGTCATCAGGAAGATCCACTGGTGCACGGAGGAGAGCATCATCGCCCATAGGGGAACGGACTCATCCACAAGACCGCACAGCCAGGGAATCGTCGCCGACGTCGCGAAGATTGGGAAGGCCAGGGCCACGGCGCCGGCGGCATAGCGTTCAGACAACATGCGCAGTCGCGAGAAGGGGCGCGCCATCCAAATCTCGAGAGTGCCACGGCGAGCTTCACCGGCGACAGCTCCAACGGCGAAGAGCACAGCTGCCGCAGCCCCCATGGTGTTGCAGCCCTTGAAGAAATGCTGACCACTGACGTAGCCAACCACGCCGAAGGACTCGACCTGCTCTAGGAGCACTCGCATGGCGGGGATCGGTGCCGCCAGGATGCGCAGGGCGCCGATGTTCTCTTCGAAGTTCGGCCAGTAGAGAATCGCCGCCACGAGCATCATTTCCAACACGATGGCGTAGCCCAAACTCCAGCCGGGGAGGCCGACGGCGAGGCGCTTCATCAGATGCCCTCCTGTCCATAGAGCACTCGGTAGAGCTCTTGAAGCGAGAAGCTGCCGTAGGAAAGGGAGGTGATCGGGGGAAGCTCTAGTCCTTCAAGGAAAGCCAGCAGGGCGGCGCGTGAATCTTCTCCTTCGAGGACGAATGTGGCTTGGCAGCCATCGATGCGTGCGTCTTTCACGCCGGCTTGTCCCAGGGCGGAGCGCACCTGATCTGAATCCAAGTCGTCCCGGCCCTGCTCCCATGTGAGCTTGACCATGTGGCGTGCCCCGGCACGAACGCGCGCGGCTTCCGCTTCGTTGAATAGTTTGCCACGGTTCAGGAACAGAATCCGGTCACAGCCCTGCTCCACCTCGGCCAGGTGGTGGGAGGAGAACAGCACCGTTGTGCCCTTGGCGTCGACGTCACGCTTGAGGAGTTCCAGTACGTGGGCGCGCTTGCTCGGATCGAGACCCTCAGTGGGCTCGTCAAGGATGCGCACGGGGACCTCGGGGGCCAGGGCGGCGGCTAGGAGCAGTTGGCGTTTCATGCCGTGGCTATAGGCCTGCACCGGACGCTCGAGGGGCAGCTCGAGTTCGCGACCTAGGGCGACGGCCCGCGCCTTTGCTCCGCGCCCTCGTCCGCGCACGAACCAGGCCAGGTGCTCCAGGCCAGTGAGCTCGCCGTAGACGCCGATCTCGCCGGGGAGGTAGGTCACGCGCCGACGCACGGCGGTGCCGTCACCGCTAAGCTCAACGCCGGCGATTGTGGCACGACCCGCGTCAGGCTGAACTAGCCCGATCAACACGCGCAAAAGGGTGCTCTTACCGCTGCCGTTGGGACCCAGGAGGCCTGTGATTGCGCCGGGGGCGACCCTCAAGTCCAGGGGCTTGAGGGCAATATTCTCGCCGAAGCGGCGGGTCAAACCGTGGATCTGAATCCCGCCCAGACCGATTTCCCGCGGGCTACTCGGCGGAGATGCGACGTCCGTCACGGCAGGATTCCCGCGGCTCGCAGGCCCGGGTAGACGACACGCGCGATGTGCCCGTAGCCCGCGCCGTTCAGGTGAAAGTCCAGGGATAGCGGTGCAGCTTCGGGGTAGCCGGCGAAGCTCGCCAACTGTTCCTGGAAGGAGAGCGCTTCCCAATCAACGCCATTCTCTTTGGCTCGATCATGCACCCATTGCAAGGCGCCCTCAGCCCAAGGATCGGCGTAGTACTTGTCCACGATGAATTCCGGCGGCGGCGATGCCTGGCCAGGTTCCAGGCCTTGGAAACGATCAACGCCGTCGTCGTAGCCGCGCGTCCACCCAAGCAGGTTCGTGCCCGGGATTTCCAGCTCCTCACGCACATCTTCGGCCCATTGCACCAGAGGCAACAACGACCACTCGGGGTTCATCATGTCGCCCATCCAGGTCAAGAGCGGCTGATTGACAAAGTAGACAGGCAGTTCGCGTTCGCGGCAGAGTTCCACGATGCGTGCAAGGCTGTCCTTTGTGTCCTGTTGGTTGTCCTCGCGCACGTGGGCCCAGGGCACGCGCGGGTCCATCTCTGGCCCGGGGATGGACTGGTATTGCATGTAATGCCAGCGGGCAATGGCTCCATAGAGATGGCTCGACCACAGGCGTCGACGCAACCAAACGGGCAGGGGCAGGAAGTCGTTGCGCAGCCCGAACTCCTCGTCGAAGAAGAAGCCGTTCGTTTGAATGTCGTTGGTGTTGTAGTAGATCACCACGGCGTCGGGCTCGAGGGCTAGGCCCTCCTGTTCAAAGGCGCGCAGTTGTTGTCCGGTGTGGTAACCGGGGACGCCGAGGTTCACGGAGCGCCAGGTCAATCCGCTTCCGATTTCCGTCTCGCGCTCATTTGCCATACGCGTGAGATGGCCGACGAGGGTCTCGTCCTCATCGCTCCAGAGGCCGAAGCAGAAGGAATCCCCCAGCGCCAGGAGCCGCCGTTCACCCACAGGTTTGGGGCTGGCGAGTTCCGGGCCACGGGCGCGATTGGAATTGACGCGGAAGCTCCAACCGTCCAACTCAACCTCCGCACCCGGGCGCATGGCGTAGCGCCGCACGGGGTCATCGATCTCCTCGAAAATGTCGGCCTGCATCAACGCGACCCAGCGCGTGATGGTTGTATTCACCGTGGTGTCGAAGATGCCCTGGCGGTATCCGCTGAGGCGCAGGAAGACCTCCGCACAGAGGGTTGCCATGGCGAAGGAGAGCACCAGGGCCACCAGGATCTTGCGACCCTTGCCCGAGCGTTGTCCCGCATCGATGGCCGCGGCAGCCTCGGGATAGCCCGGGACCATGCCTTCGGGCAGGTCGCGGTCGCTATTGCCGTGCTCTTTTTCGAAATCTGACCCGCCGGCGGGGTCTTGACTGTGATCCGGGTTCATGGGGCGGGAGAATAGGCGGCTTGCCATGGAGCCTCAAGCAAAGGAGCCACAAGCTGACGTAACACTGAAGGAGGACTCCTTCGGTCGAGTCGAGCGCGTCACCCTCGAAGGGCCCTCTGGGGTGCCTGGGGCTGCGTCTCGCTCCTTTGTGCGACGCGTGGCCTGCGGTGGGCGAATTCCCGGGTCGGCCTTCCTGGCCAGGCGACTTTTGGCACGCGAGCGCCGCGCCCTCGGGGTGCTGGAGGGACTGGGGCGGGTACCTTCCCTGGTGGAGTCGGGGCCCTTTCCGGCACCCGCGCACCCCAAGCGTGTGCTGCACCGCTCTTGGCTCACGGGCGTGCCGCTCTACGCCGCCGAGGTCCTGCCCGAGGACTTCTTTGAACGGCTGGAGGACCTGGTGCGTGCCGTGCATGGGTGCGGCGTCTGCCACAACGATCTACACAAGGAGGGCAATGTGATCGTCGGGCCCGCTGGGGAACCGGGGCTTGTGGATTTTCAATTGGCGAGCGTACATCCCTCCCGCGGTCGCGCCTTTGGTGTGCGCTGTAAGGAAGACCTACGCCATGTGAACAAGCAGCACCGCCGGTATCTTGCGGCGGGTAAGAAGGGCACGTTGCAGCCGGGCTTCGTCGAACAAAGCGAACGCTCGACCTTGGCGGCTGCCTGGATGCGTTTCGGCAAGCCGATCTACAACTTCATCACGCGGCGGGTGCTCGGTGTGCGTGATGGGGAGCCGCGGCGTAAGCGCACGGATGACTGGCCGCGTTGGGAGAAGCGGCCCTAGGGCTCGGGTCCTATTTCCACAGTGCTAATCCCAGACGCTAGTCCCACTGCCTATCGCGGATAGGATTCATGAAGGGCTGGCTTTGGCAAACTGCGTAGGGGACACCTGCTTCATCGCAGGCGGTCATCTCGACGATCAAGTCCGGGGTCCGATCCGTGAGCAATACTTCGAGGAAGAACTCGTCCTCGGGATCCACTTGAAAAAGCTGCGCGCCTGTTCCGCACATGTATCCCATCGGCAGCATGAATTGGTTTCCACCATTTACTCGCCTGGTGCTAAAGAAGTTGCCCGGGCCCATCATGCCGTAGACATAGACCGGCTCGTTCCAGCGGTTGCGGACAGCGAATCGGGCCCCGGCATAGCCGCGTTCTCTTTCCTCCATCCCGACGAACCGAATCTCCAGACACTCCGGGTTTCGGCCCTCCGGCTCCGAGCTACCGCCCGCGCAGGAGGTCAGGGCCAGGAGAACCAAGAGGATTTGCGTAGCGAGTTTGCCCATGGATGCATATCAGCCCGAAACAGGGGGAAGTCGACACCCGAGGTGCGCCCAAGCCCTAGCCCGAGAGCTCGATGAAGTTACGGAGCAGGTCGATCCCGCCCTTGCTGAGAATCGATTCGGGGTGGAATTGCACGCCTTCGACCGCATGCACGCGGTGGCGCAGTCCAAGGATCTCGCCCTCGGGATCTCGCGCACTGATCTCCAGGCAGCTCGGCAGATTTCCCTCCACCACAGCCAGGGAGTTGTAGCGCGCCATCTCCAGAGGTGACGTCAACCCGTCGAAGACGCCGCGGCCGTCGTGGATCACCGGCACCGTCCAACCGTGCACGAGCTTGCCCGCCCGCCCAACGCTCCCGCCCCAGGCCGTCGCCATGGCCTGCATGCCCAGGCAGACGCCGAGTATGGGCAGGCTTCCGGCGAGCTGTTCCAGGATCTCCAGACTCAAGCTCGCGTCCTCAGGACGCCCTGGACCCGGGCCAATCAGGATTCGATCGGGTCCGAGGCCCATTACATCCCCGAGGGACATTTCCTGGGCGCGACCCACGTGAACCTGGCCTCCCAGGCTCTGGAGGGCCTGGACGAGGTTGAAGGTGAAGGAGTCGCGGTTGTCGAGGACGAGAATCAAGGGAAGGGAAG
>JBLHLB010000200.1:0-7450 GCA_047618505.1 Planctomycetota bacterium | reverse complement strand
GAGAGCGGCAGCAAAGAGCACGTCCGCATGGCGGGGATCTTCGAGTACAGCGTAGACCACTTCATTGGGCAGCCCGTCCGTTAGCGAACGCCATGTGTGCCCGTCATCATCTGACGCAAAGAGGTACGCGGACAGGTCGTCGTCGTTAATCCCGGTGAGCGCGACGTACACGCGCTCCTCAGAGAAGTGAGAGGGCTGGATGCTGCGCACATAGTATGGCGGTAGGCCGGCGGAGCAATCTGCCCACGACTTGCCATCGTCCCGCGACACCCAAAACCCGCCGCGGTCGGTGCCGCAGTACAGGACCCCTGGCAGCCGCGGCGACTCAGCCAATGCACCGGCAACCTCTCCGGCCACGGCCGCCTGCTCCGTGGCCTCTCCCGAGCGTGAGAAGTCTGGGCTGATTGGCAGCCAAGATTCGCCGCGGTCAGCGCTCTTCAGCAGGTAATTTCCGCCGTGGTAAAGCACGCGGTTGTCGTGGGCGGAGACAATGTAGGGCGCGACGAAGCTGTGCCGCAACTCGCCCCCATGCCCCTTGGGCAAACGCGGCGCGATGCCCTTGGAGCGGTTTGTCGGCACGTCTTTGCGCCGCAGTCCCCCGTGCTGGCTCGAGAAATAGACCGTCGTCCCGTCAACGGGATCCGGCACGGTGTAGCACCCGTCACCGCCGCACCAGGGGTCGAGCCACACGTACTCCCAAGCAGCGGCACTGCCCTCACGCGCGTGTCCGCGCACGGCAGCATCGTCCTGCGTGCCGCCGTAGATCCAGTAGGGATCCTGGTTGTCCACGGCGACGTCGTAGAATTCACCAGCGGGTATGTTGTTGTGATGCAACCACGCGTCCCCGCGGTTGTGGCTCACAAAGAGGCCACCGTCGTTCCCGAGCACCACGCGCTCGGGGTGCAGGGGGTCAATCCACAGCTCGCAGTGGTCAAGGTGTAGGGTCTGCGCTGGACTCGGCACGAGGTGCGTGACCTCTCCGCTGAGCAGCTCGAAGGACGAGCCGCCGTCTGTGCTGTGGGCGGCGCGCACTCCCAGGGCATAAACCTCGTCATCGTCCTGTGGGTTTACGTAGCAATCGGCGAAGTACCACCCGATGCGCGAGAAGATCAGCAGATCCTCCCCATGCGTGCGCTCCCAAGTCACGCCGCCGTCAAGGGTTCGGTACAGCTCCGCCTTGGGTCCCTCGTTATTCCCATTGTCGACAAGCGCGTAGGCCTTGTCCGGATTCGTCCACGACACCGCCACACCGATGCGACCGGTCCCCGGGCCGTCCGGGAGACCTCCAGCTAGGCGCGTCCAACTGCGTCCACCGTCGATGCTCTTATGAACCGCACTGCCGACCCCGGCAAGATCCGGGTGGTGCTCCCACGTCGAGGCGTAGACGACATCCGGATTCGTGCGGCAGAAGACGACATCATTGGCGCCGGTGCGATCATCAACGAAGAGCGTTCGGTCCCACGTCTGACCGCCATCCTCCGTCCTGTACAGCCCGCGGCTCGCGTGATCAGACCAGAATCGTCCCAGCACGGCGACGAGCGCAGTCTCCGGGTCGGTCGGGTGCACCGCGATCTCGCTGATGTGCCACGAGTCCTCGAGGCCCACATTGCTCCACGACTCACCCGCATCACGGGACAGGTAGACTCCAGTCCCGGGCATGGTGAAGTTGCGCGCCTTCTTCAGGCTCTCACCCGTACCGAGCCAGAGCACATCGGAGTCGGATGGCGCAAGGGCGATGTCGCCAATTCCGAGGGCAGCCTGATCCTCAAAGAGCGGCCGCCATGAGAGTCCAGCGTCGGTTGTCTTCCATAGGTTGCCCGAACCAAACGCGGCGTACAGTGTACCTGGAGCATTTGGGTCGCCCTGCACTGCCTCGACCCGTGCGGAGTTATGAACGGGGCCGAGGGGTACCCACTCGAGACCAAGCGGACTGGCCTCGCGCGCCGCGAGGTACTGCTGAAAAGACTCGAACAGCGGACTGCGAGTCCCCTGCGCGACGGCATGCCCCGTGAATGGGGGCAGGAGCATGAGCATGAGCATGGAGAAGAGTGTCGCCCTGCGCCGGCTCGCCCGCGTAAAATCAACTCCATTCAATGCGATCAACTGCTGCTTCCGGTCTGTGGCCTTCGAGTCCGTCATTCACAAATGGTATCGCGCTCCACCGGCGCAGCGTTCATGGCCCCTGGGAAAACGCCCAGCAGCGGGAGAGTTGCAGTGCGGCCATGACAAGAGCACGGGTCATTGCGTTCGTCGCCTGCACAAGCTGGAGTACAAGTCCCTGCACATTGGAGCGCTTGCGGCGAGTTTGGAGTCCGGAGACAGTGTTAGGTGTCAACAGGGGAGGGGATCTAAACGGTGAACTGCAGGCCTCATCGAAGAGTGGAGCTTTCAAGGGTACCGAAGGGGGGGCATCCTCTCCGAGCGCGGCACTTGGAAGGCGATGCTTGGGCCGCAAAGCAACAGCCGACGCAGGACGCACCTATGGTCAACTGACGGTCCGGATAAAGTCTCCGGTAGGCACCGCTAGCGCTGGGTGCGCTGATGTGTTTCCCGCACCAAGGGTTGTGGCAGAGAGTCGAGCCCTCGCTGTAGACGAGCGCGCGCAGCAACTTGAGCCCCACTCTGGGTCTCGCCTTGGGTCTCCCCATAGGCCTGTTCCAAGCCAGGATCTTGATCCGTGTCAAACAATCGACCGTCCTCAAAAAGCTGCCAACGTTCGTCACGCGCCCACCGTTGGGCTTTCGAATTGGGGCGCGAAACCGGGCGCGGATGGTAGTGGAAGTTGACCCACTCGCGATGCCGTTCCACTTCACCATCCAGGCGCGGCATCAAGCTCCAACCGTCCAAGGGTCGGTCTTTGGGTAGCTGTAGACCCGAAGCGTCAATCAACGTGGCAAACACATCCACAGTGGAAACGGGGTCCGTGACCCTCTTGGCCTGGCTCCAGCGCCCGGGAGCGTAGGCGAGAAAGGGCACACGACTGCCGGCATCCGTCGGGCGCTTCTTGTCACCCCTTATCAGGCTCCCTGCCCTCTTCGAGATGATCTGTGGCGATGTTCCGTTGTCTCCAATGAAGAGGATCATTGTGTTCTCTGCAAGACCGCGCTGTTCGAGGTGTTCAACCAAGCGGCCGACCAACGCGTCCATGTACTCCACCGTTGGCCCAAAGTGCAGCGGATCCCCCGGCGGCTTACGGGGGCCTTCCGAACCCGGTGGAGCGAGAAACGGATCATGGGGAAGGATCATGGGCCAGTACATCAAGAACGGGTCATCTCCCGCCTCATCAATCCATCGCAACCCATGTTCCAGAGCAAGATCCGGGCCGTATGCGCTCGGGTCAAATGTGGTGCTCAGGCCATCGATTGTCAGAGTCGGCTCCCAATGACGCAAGCCGAGTTGCTCAACCTGCCACAGGGCGTGATGTTCGAACCCAGCATCTTCGGGAAGGCTGCCGTGCGCTTGTATCTGGGGCCCATAGTGATCGGCGCCAAACAGCTGCCACTTGCCGATGGCGAAGGTTCGATACCCACCGTCGCGTAGAACGTGGGCAAAGGTCCTTTCACGTGGGTCGAGCACCGAGAACGAAAGGTAATTGCGCGCATTGCTGCGACCTGTCAAGAGTTCGACTCGCGTGGGCGTGCAGAGTGGTTGCGTGAAAGCATTCTCGAAGAGCACGCCCGCATGGGCGAGCTGATCGAGGTTGGGGGTGGCGTAGCTCTCGCCTCCATAGCAACCGAGTGCCTCGACGCCGAGATCGTCCGCAAGCACGACAATTAAGTTGGGGCGCGAAAATCCGTCCGGCCCGCTTGCCTTGGTCGAGCTGCAAGCCACGAGCAGGGCAAGCAGCAGAATGCGTAACCATGCAGTGGTGGGCACTTTGCCTATCGCCTGGGGTCGATCGATCATAAGCCGCTACTCTGCAGAGTGATTGCAACTAGATCAAACCCCGGCGACCGCAGCAGGTCACAATTAGGGAGAGGATCTAGACCGAGGGCTGGGTCCCCTGCGGAGAACTACGCACGCCACGAGCGCCGGCGAGGGGCACCAGTCCCGCAGTGGCACCTCAAGGGTAAGGTGGGGGACGCGCAGATCAGGAGGTCTGGGTCGCGTGCAAGGTGCTGAATCGGATGTTTGAGCTAGGCCCGCCCAAGTCGAAGGTGGTTGCTAGCTGACCTCATGGGGGAAGGGCTCAGTCATTTCAAATTGCGAACCATACGCCAACCCCACGCGGATTCATGCCCGCAGCTACTGTCGGTGCAGATGATCGACTTATGGTCCTGATAGTTCTTTGGGGCACAGAGAGCTCAAGTCGCCTTCGGGATTCTATGTCTGCACCGCTACGAGCCGGAACGATAGAGAGCGCAACCCTAGGCACCCTAGGCACCCTAGGCACCCTAGTCCTCCATCAGCACAACCATCGCCTTGCCCATCGCCTCGCCAATGTTCATGTAGGTCTCGGCGTTCCCGCTGTAGTGGGCGTTGGAACTCCCGCCCATCGATAGCGGGTGGCTGTAGACGGTGGCGACGTTGCCTTTGAATTCGGGGTACTTGCCGGCGTTGCCGTCGACCGTGAGCATCCCATCGAGGATCATGCCCTCGTTGCCCGTGGCGCCTTTTTCGGTTTGCCCAAGAGTGGCGATGACAAACTTCGCCTTGGGTGCATCGAAATCTGCTCGCAACTGCTCGATGAGCCGAACGAGATTCTCTTCGTACTTGCTGGCGTGTGCTGCGTTGTAGCGGTCCTTGTCGCCCTGCCACCAGAAGAACCCAGCGATCTCGTAGCCCTTGGCGTCGGGGTAGTACTTCTCGAGCTCGGCGAGAACCGCCTTCGCCCTAGCCACATCTCCGTCGTACTGCATGCCCGCATACCATCCGATGGGCTCGGGCTCGGTGCCCTTTTCCCACTTGTCAGGCGACTCCTTATAGCCAGCGTAGATCTCGCCTTCGTACTCATACTGCTCGGAGCCGGGAGGCAGCAGGTCCCAGCCGAGGGAGCGGTTGCCGATGCAACTCTTGAGGAGCATGACGGGGGCTTGGGTGGCGTGACCCACGTGATGTCCGATGCCGATCTCCGGGCCGATGTTTCCGCCGGTGATGGTCAAGAACTCGTTGTTGAACTGCCGCATGCCACCGGTGCCGCTTCCCATGACGCGTACGTTGCGGACATCCTGTCGTACGGTCCAATTCCCATCGTCGTCGACAAGATAGGGGTAGAGGCCCTTTTCCTTTACCGCGTGCTCGAGTGAGCCGTCTTCGCCCTGGATGTGGCCGAAGCCCAGCATGTTTGATTGGCCCAAGAGGATGTACACCTGCACGGGCCGGCTCATTTTCGCGGACTTGCCGTCCGGGTCGGGCAGAGGATCATCGACGAGGGTTGGCAGAGCCATAGCCCCCAATAGCATGACAGCCAGGAGGGGCAGGAGCGCTTGACGTGAATAACCCATTGTGTGTTCCTTTTGTGGAGAATTCGAACAGGTGAGCCCACCCGCTTGTTGGTGCTGCGTTCAGCGCCTGTGGTCGATCGAGCTCAAGTCCCTACGCTGTTGAGTGGTCGCATTTAGAGCATACCTCGACGACCACAGTCGGTGTCAATTACGGAAAAGACCCAAGAAGAGAGCGGCGTAGCAACAATCGCTTAGGGAAGCGTCTACCTGCGTCGTAGCACGTGCTCGCGCCCTGTTTCAAGGGGCCCGAACTCCTGCTCTTCTCCGTCCAAGAAACGCACTCGCACGGATTCAATTTCGGAACGGTGACCCAGCCCGAAGTGCACCCGGGGATCGTTGCTGGCCAAATAGCTATAGGCCGTGCGAACCTCACGGTGCATGCTGAAGTCGCCGCTCTCCAGGAAGACCTGGGCGCCAATCGCATCCAAGCCGTTCCCATCAAGGACGCGGAGCAGTAGAAAGCTCCCCGGGTTCGGTGCCTGATTGATCAATAGGTGTGCCGCCGCATCACGGTTAACCACAAGGATATCGACGGCTCCATCGCCGTTTACATCCCCGAAGGCGGCGGCCCGACTTGTGCCGTACAGTGCAGTTCGCGTCCCGCCCGGAAATTCGCCTATGTCAAAGCGCGGGCCAGGACGACCTTTCAGGAGCATGTTTGGCTCAGCGTAGGGGTCCGCGCCCCAGATTTGCCCGTGCTTCTCCACGCGCCCATTGGCTTGATAGATGTCGAGGTGGCCATCGTTGTTGAAGTCGATCAATCCCAGGCCAAAGCGCGTAAAGGCTCGGCTCCCCGAGGCGAGCCCGGCCTGTGCTGTACCCTCGCGGAAATACGTGCCTTCGTTTAGGTGCAGTGAGTCGGTCTCTGAGGCGAGATTGCACACCAAGATATCGGAGTCAAGATCTCCGTCCACGTCGGCGATCGCAACCCCCATGCCTGCCTTGTGTGTACCGTCCGCACTGGTGGCACAGCCCATTGGCGTGGCGAGTTCCTCGAAGCGTAGCCCTTCCATGTTGTGCCATAGGAAGTCGGGCGTTCCGTCGTTGGCAACAAAAATGTCCGGCCAGCCATCCATGTCAAAGTCTGCGCAGCCAACACCAAGGCCGTTGCCACGGGAACTCCGAACACCACGTGCGTCAGATTCGTCGCGGAAACTCCCGTCACCCTGATTCACGAAGAGCGTGTCGGGGGCTGAGGCTTTGTAGGTCTTGGGACTGCAGTAATCTGGGATTCCACGTCGGTTTGTGCAGGCGACTTCGGAGGCCAAACTCCAGTCGATGTAGGCGGCAACATAAAGGTCGAGATCACCATCAAGATCGATGTCGACGAAGGCCGCGCTCGTGTTCCAATTTTCGGAGGGCTCAAAGGAGCTTGTCTCCGCAGTGCGAAAGCTCAGGTCTCCCCGGTTCATGAGGAGCGTATCCGCGTGTAGGTTCGTAACGAAGAGGTCGATCTTGCCGTCTCCGTTTACGTCCCCCGCGGCGACCCCCATTCCGTAGCCGTGATCGTCGGCCCCGCTGTTCTCGGTGGCATCGCGGAAACCCCCTGGGGTATTTTCGAAAAGCTGATTCCCCGGGTTCGCATCACCGGCGGCAGCTGCATCTCCGCCCTGCACAAAGTAGACATCGAGGTCGCCGTCTCCGTCGAGGTCCGTCAGGGCCGCCCCCCCCGTGATAGTCTCCGGCATGAGATAGCGCTCCTGCTGCGCGCCACTCTTGTGGGTGAAGTGAAGTCCGAGCTCCTGCGCGTGATCCTCGAACCACGGCTGCCCTGAGGATGTGGGGGCTTCGCTAGATACGGAGCTGGAGTCGTCCGCCGGTTTTGCGCACCCTACCGCAAGGAGGACCACCGCGATTCCAATTCGCATGGCACGATTATTCACGATCTTCGAGGGGAACTTGCCCATTCGCTTCGGCTTCCAGGAGTTGTGTGAGGTACGGCAGGGCGAGCTTTTCGAGGTCTCTTGATTCGACCTCACGCAGCGTGCGACGGGCTTTTTCGAGCT
>JBLHLB010000199.1:0-7473 GCA_047618505.1 Planctomycetota bacterium | reverse complement strand
GGGAACTCGAAGTTGGTGTCGTCCAGGGGAGTGAGCACGACCTCGGTGAAGCGCCAACGGGATTCCTCACCCGTGTCGGAGTCAAAGGTGGTGCGGTGCATGGGAAGCTGCCACGTCTCGACCTTGGCCCAGGCGGCGAGGATGAGGGTGTCCTCTTTTTCGCTGGTACGGCCGGCGAGGAGTCCAGTCGCAGAGTTGAAGTAGACCTGGCGACGCAGATCTTCGGTGACCTGGACGTCGACGCGCAGGCAGTTCACGCCGTGGAATTCCTCGAATCCGACGGTGCTTGCCTCTAATCCCTCTGGGAGCGGATCCAGCAGGAAGTGGTAGCCGCCCGTGGTCTTCAACTCGGCCATTTCAGGCTCCGGTAGAAGCTCGGCGCCGCCGCCGGGATCGGTGGACCAACCGCGCGTGCCGTCGAAGACCACGTGAATCTCGCCGTCCATCCCCGGGGGCAAGTCAAAGCGGGAGCGCCAGCGGCCACCGGCTCCAATCAACCAATCGGCGGGCCGATCCACGAGCCCCAGGGCGTCGTTGTCCAGGCGGCCGCTAAAGCTCAGGGCGGCGGGCTGCTTCTCGTCCAATCCAGCCGCCGCGAGGAACTTCTGTTCCAGAGAGGCGGGGCTCGGCAAACGAGCGCCGGGGAAGCTCGCACCCGATCCATCGCCTGGTCTTTGAGCCCCATCAAGAGCAACGTCAAGGGCCTCAATGGAGTGATCCAAACAAACCAGATCCCCCAGGCTGCCGCGGAAGAAGACACGCGCATCGGAGAGCAGAGGTGTCGCCCAAAACACGCCATCGGAAACAACGTCCCTGCGAGAGAGTTCTTCGAACCCCTCGGGCGATGCGTCCGCGACGACAAGCTCGCCACGCGATGTGGTGACCAGCAGGCGCCCCCCAGCGATCGACAGTGCGCCGTGTCCCAACCCACGCACGCGCCACTTTTCATTGCCCTCTAGATCGATGCACTTCAGCATCGATTCGTCAAAGCCATAGAGATATCCCTCGAAGAGTGTGCAGGCCCCCATCTTGTTGCGCATGCGACGGGTGCGCCAAAGCAGTTCCGGCTCCTCACCGGCAAAGTCCACCAGGACACCACCTTGGTCGTAGGCGCTTGAGATAAACACGCGCGTTCCCACAACGATCGGTGTGGCACCTTCGACATTACGAGGAGTGAGACGGAAGACGATGGAGCTCAACTCGGTTCCCGTGGCAGTATCCAGCAGCACAATCCCCGCTTCACCGAAGGTCACCAGGCAGGGAACATCGCCACGAATCAGGGGCGCAACGGTGGAATAGCGCGCCGAGTAGTCCTCTGAGGCCCACAGAGTCTCGCCGCTCTCGCACTCCAACATGATCGTGCGACTGGCGTTGACCACGAGCACGCCCTCGAAAACATAGGGCGAGCTGGCGAAGCCATAGCGCCCCGGATCGACACCCTCACGCTCCACTAGGTCGACCAGCCAGAGTTGTTCCCCATCGGCGGCGCGGAGGGCGCGGAGTTCGCCGGCGCGGGTCAGGAGGTAGAGCACGCCGTCCGCCAGGACGGGCGAACTGATGGCCCCGCCGGCGTGTTCGTTGGCGAAGGAGGTGGCGGGGTATTCAATGCTCCACTGGACGGCGCCGGTGGCGACGTCGAGGCACTGAACACGGTCAAGGCCCTCGCCGGGACTATCGGCGTCCGAGAAGTAGCCATTGATGTAGAGCCGCCCACCCTCGATGACGGGGGTCGAGTAGCCCTGACCGATATTGACGTGCCAAAGCGGTTCCTCCTGGCCGATGGGACTCCAGTCTATTTCGACGGAGATATTGGTGCCCGCGGGGCCGCGCCAAATGGGCCAGTCGTCAGGTTGGCCGGGGACAGCTGCGGAAAGGACGAGGAGGGTGGGGATGAGTATGGCGATCATTGTGCGCCGGGCACGGCACCTCATCGTTCGCGGCCGATGGAAGACCCCGCTGGCCTTCCGACTTGCCGCAAGAGACGCGCTACCGATCCCTCCTCATTCAGGTGGTTATTGGCCTTTCCAATTGGGGCGGCGCTTCTCGATGAAGGCGCGCATTCCTTCAGCGAGATCGTTGCTACGAAGCATGTCGTCAAGGGCGGAGTAATGGGCGCCCATCGCGTTCTCCAAGCTGCCGTGACGCATGCCCTCGAGGACACATTGTTTGATAGCGCGCGTCGAGAGCGGCGCGCACTTAAGGATGTTCTTGGCCCAGCGATTGGCACACTCCATCAGTTCGCCGGCGGGCACGACTTCGTTGACCAGCCCCTGGTTGAGTGCTTCCTGCGCGCTCATGCGGCGACCGGTCAAGAGCATGCCCATGGCCTGCTTCAATCCGATCTGCCGGGTGAGCCTGTGCATCCCCCCAGCCATGGGGGCGAGACCTATGTGCGCCTCCGGTAGGGCAAAGTTCGCGTGGTCCGCAGCAACAATCAGGTCGCAGGCCAGGGCAATCTCGAAGCCGCCTCCGATGGCGCCACCGTTGATCGCGGCGATGATCGGTTTCGAACTTTGGAAGCGCGCCGTTAAGCCGCCGAAGCCCGAATCGGGATCCTCCGACAGCGACGCGCCGGGCGTTTGCGACTTGATGTCCAGACCCGCACAGAAGGCCTTGTCTCCTGAACCCGTGAGAATCGCAACCCACAGATCCGGGTCCGCATCGAAGCGGTCAAAGACTTCGGCGAGTTCGAAATTCGTTTCCGGATCGAGGGCGTTCATGACCTCGGGCCTTTGAATCGTGACGGTCTGCACGCGACCGTCCGTCTCTACCTTGCAGTGTTTGTACATCGAAGCGGGGCTGTGGGGCGCCCAGGGCAGATTGTTGTGTCTGGGTTGTCGCCCAGGGGGGATCTCGAAAGTAAGTCTCCTCGACGTCCTTGGCGAGTGCCACTCCGGCCTAGTTCTCAGTTCGTACAAGCTCTGCCCCACAAGGTGCAGGCCCTGCCGAGATCCTGCTACCCTCAGCCCCCCACGAAACTCGGCTTGCCGCGGCACCATCGCGTCCATGATCACGATCACAGCACTCACCCTTCTGTCCTTCGCCTCAGCTCCCCTGGCCTCCGACCCCGCCGAGGGCGGCGGAACCCCCTGGTCGCGCTTCCGCGGCCCCAACGGCACGGGAGTCGTCGCCGATGACACTCCCCTACCGGACGCCATCGGCCCCGAGAACAACCTCAGCTGGAAAGCTGTGGTGCCCGGTGGCTACTCGTCGCCAGTCTTGACCTCCGATTCCGTCTTCCTGACGGGCCTCGACGATGAGACCCTTCTGACCTTCTGCTTCGACCGCGCCTCGGGCGAGGAGCGTTGGACGGCCGTTGCACCCGACCTGGTCGGTGACAAGCGTCCGGTCAACAACCCCGCTTCGGCCACGCCCGTGACGGACGGGGAGAATGTCTATGTCTTCTTCGAGGACAATGGACTTCTGAGCTACAACGCCCACGGTGAGCTGCGCTGGCAGGTGACCTTCGACGAGTTCTACACGCCCTACGGCATGAGCACGTCGCCGATCCTCGAGGGCGATCGACTCGTGATGCAGTGCGACCACGACGGCGAATCATTCCTCGTGGCTTGGGACAAGGACACGGGTAAGGAACTGTGGCGCACCGAGCGTCCCGAGAGCAGCCACGGGTACTCCTCACCGGTGATCTATCAGAACACCGAAGGGCCCACGGAGATCGTCGTCTCCGGCTCCTATGAAGTCGCGGGCTACGACATCAACTCGGGCGCAAAGCTCTGGTGGGCCAACGGCTTCTCCTGGCAACCCAAGTGCCTGCCGGTGGTCGCGGGCGACGTCGTCTACGTCAGCTCCTGGATGGCATCCTTGAGTGAGTTCGGCGCCAAACCCCTGCGCATAGAATGGGATGAGGCGCTGACGACCTACGACAGTGACGCGAGCGGAGACCTCACCGGCTCTGAACTCGAGGACCTCAATCTGGGTCGCACCTGGTTCTTCTTCGACACCAACAGCGACGGGATCATGGACGCGGGAGAGTGGCGCAAGGCCACGGCACGCGCGCGTTCCAAGAATGGCTTGGTTGCCATACGGCTTGGCGGCCGCGGCGACGTAACGGAGACGCACATCGAGTGGCGTTTCCGCCGCTCCTTGCCGAACATCCCCTCCCCAGTGCTCTACAACGATCTGCTCTATGTCCTGAAGGAGGGTGGCGTTCTCACCACCCTGAACCCTGAGACGGGTGAAATCCTCCAGGACGGTCGCATCGAAGACGCAATGGGCACCTACTACGCCTCCCCCATCGCGGGCGACGGCAAGCTCTACACGGTCAGCGCGGACGGCGACTTTGCCGTCACGCAACTGGGAGAGGAATGGACTGTGCTCAACGTACAGGAGTTTGGTGAGCCCATCTGGGCCACGCCCGCCATCGACAACGGGCAGGTCTTCGTGCGTTCCCTCGAGGCGCTCTACTGCTTCGCTGCGGAGGAAGCAGGGGAAGCCCAACCAGCTGGCGTTACGGCCCGCAATGCCAGTGTGTCGCAGCAGGCATCCACGACCGCCTCCGACGCGAGCTGGTCCGTCGAAGGCGCCGATGAGCCCCTCTGGAGCGCGGAAGTTGGACTGGGCTATTCCTCAATCGTCATCGAGAACGAACGCCTCTACACACTCGGCTTTGACGTCGATACGGAGATGGACTTCGTCTGGTGCATGGAGGCCGAGACCGGCGAGGTTGTCTGGCGCCACGAGTTCCCCGCCAAGCGCTGGAAGAAATTCCACAACGGCGGCACGAACACGACGCCTTTGCTGGATGGGGACACGCTCTATACCTTGAATCGCGACGGCGTGTTGCACTCCCTCAATGCCGCCACCGGCGAAGTCAACTGGTCAAACGGCCTCGTCACAGCCTTTGGCGTCGAGCTGCCGACCTGGGGTTTCGCGGCCACGCCGGTCTCCATGGGTGACAACCTGCTCATCAATGTGGGGCGTGCCCTGCTGCTTGATAAGGCCACCGGCGAGGAGCGTTGGGTTTCCGAAGACTTCGGACACGCCTATTCCACACCGGTTCTCTTTGAGTTTGACGGCAAGGAAATGATCGCCCTCTTCAATGGCAAGGGCCTCGCAATCCTCGACGCCGGGGACGGCACAGAGAGCGCCTTCAAAGAGTGGAAGACCGAGTACGACGTGAACGCCGCCGCCCCCATCATCGAAGGCGACAAGATCTTCATCTCCTCGGGCTACAACCATGGGGCGAGCATGCTGCAGCTCACTGAGGACGGTCTTGAGACCGTTTGGGAAAGCTCAGTCATGCGCAACAAGATGAGCGGCTGTGCCAACATCGGCGACAATCTCTACGGCTTCGACGAGGCCATCCTGAAGTGCATCAACAAGGACGGCGAAGCCCAATGGTCAGAGCGCGGACTCGGTAACGGGGCGGTTACCGCGGCGGGCGACCGCATCTTGGTGATCACCTCCGACGGAGAACTGATCATCCTGGCTGCCACGCCCGAAGAATTCCGCGTCCTCTCGCGCAAGACCGTACTCGACACAGGGGGCATCTTCTGGACCATGCCGACCATCGCAAACGGCCTGATCTACTGCCGCGACAACCTCGGCAACCTGGTCTGCCTCGACCACCGCTCCAACTAGGTCTAGAGAGCAAGAAAGCAACGGGGGGGAGGGTCGCCATTGGCGTCCCTCCCCCCCGTTATTGGTGCGCAACCCGCGGACGACGCACCCTGTAGGTCTCCGCTCAGGACACCGTGATGGCGTCGATGGCGATGGAGTCGTTGTCGTACTACTGGAACTTGACGACGAAGGTGTCCGTCAAGAAAACGCCGGCACCCGCGGCCAGGGAGTCGAGATCAAGGTTGATCGTCTGCCAGGCACTGTTTGCGGTGGAGCCACCATCCAGGTCGTAGACCTTCGTGAAGCTCGCGCCGTCGTCGTCGGAGAAGTACACGCCGTCCTGGGCCTGGGATTCGTCCCCGAATTCCTTCCACTGGAGATCCAGATCCACCTGGGTCTCACCAGAGAGATCCAAGTGCAACCAGGTGTCGCACTCACCGCCGCGCTCTACTCCATCCCAATCGCGACGATGTGTCCGCGCGTCCTGTAGTACAGGATCCCTTCGGAGACTGCCGGCGAAGCCATGCACTCCTCACCAAGGGAGTTGCTGCTCAGCACGTCGAAGGTCCAACCATCCACAACGTACACATCCCCTTCTTCGCTTGAGAAGTAGAGCTTCCCGTCCGCCGCGATTCCCGATCCCGTGAACCCGGAACGTCCTGCGCCCAGCCGCTCCCGATAAACCAGCTCGCCCGTCTTCGCGTTGAAACAACTCAAGATCCCCGCGTCACTGCAGAAGTACGCCTGCTCGCCATAGATCAAGGGCGTCTGCATGTAGTTCCCACGACGCGCCTGGCCCCAGGCCAAGCCCTGCTCAGGACTCGCGTCCGCCGCCAACTCGCCACTCGCTGAGGTCGCCACCGCATAGATGGGCGCCCCCTGTCCGTGGGCGTTCGTGATGTAGATCAAGCCATCCGACACGATCGGCGTGGGCACGGGGATATCCCCCCCACCGGCAATGCGCCAAAGCTCTTCGCCTGTCTCCAGGTCATAGCCGCCGATGTGCTTGTACCCATTGCAAATCACCTGGGCACGACCATCCCGCACATCTACCGTCGGGGTGCTCCAGGTGGGAACTTCGTCGCGCTCGGAACGCCACAGCTCCTCTCCGTTGTTCGCATTCAGCACGGTCAGGAAGCTGTCCCCCTGAATATCGCACTGCAGAATGATTCGATCCTGAAAGAGAATCGGCGAGCTGGAGAAGCCCCACTGGGCGTCCTTAACCACGTAGTAGCCCGAGTCCATCGAGCCCATGTTCTTCTCCCAAAGCAGCTCTCCCTCCACGGAGTAACAATACAAACCTTCGCTGCCGAAGAAGGCCACCACGCGCTTCCCGTCCGTCGTCGGCGTCGAGGCCGCATGACTCCCTTTGGGGTGACGCTTGATCTCCGGCACACCATCCCAGGCCTTCTGTGCCCAGAGCAACTCGCCGGTTCCCTTGTCGTAGGCGTGCACTTCGAAGTTGAACTGACTCTCGTCGGCCACCGGGGCGATGTCTCCGTAGAGCCCGACACGCAGTTCCTGGTCCCCATCCTTGCGTACGGCGGTCGTCACGAACAACCGGTCTCCCCAGATCACCGGCGAAGAGTGCGCCAGCCCCGGGACCTCCGTACGCCACAGGATGTTGTTGTCCTCCTCAACGTTCCATTCGATGGCGGTTGCGAAGCCCTCGGCCACTCCGCGGGCATACTGGCCGCGGAACGAAGGCCAGTTCGTGTCGGACTCGACGCTCGCTTGGTCGTCGGTGTCCTCCGGTGCCGGCAGCGGCGCGGACTCGCCGGCTTCCTCCGCAACGATCTTCTCCACGCGCCCGAACATCTGTCCGCCGTAACCCTTCCCGCTCCAGAGGCCCGAGTACTGACCCTTGTCAAAAAGGATGCGCGCCGAGTACGT
>JBLHLB010000198.1:0-7487 GCA_047618505.1 Planctomycetota bacterium | reverse complement strand
GGTAGCCCGAAGACGACCCGAGGTTGGAATCGATGTCCCGCTCCTGCGTGAGGATTGCGCAAGCGGGCGGTTGGGTCCCTGGAGGGCTTGCTTGCGGGGGCAATCGGCTGCGGTGGCTAGCCGCGAGAGTTGTAGTCCCCAGACCTCAATTGGCAACAGACTCAGCGAGATCCAGAGAAAGAAACCAGGCCTCCAGCCGGGGCGCTTCCGTAAGGCCCAGACCAAGCTCCAGCGCGCGCCCGTAGACGCGCAGCTGGGGACCGTACTGCGCCGCCGTAGTAGCGGCCTCCGCCGGGGTGATGTGGTCGCTCTTGTAGTCGACGACCACGAGTTTCCCTGAGGAAATCTCCCTTAGGACGAGGTCGATGGATCCGCTGAAGAAGCCGATCGGTCCAGTGGCTTCTTCGCCGTCAACGTCGTCAGGCTCGGGGGCCAGGAGCACGGGCAGCTCGCGTGCCACAACCTCGTACTCGCTCCCTAGGAGTCGACCAAGGAGTTCACCTCCGGCCAGTGCCTCGCAGGTGGCCTGCAGGCGTTGACTGGCCTCCCCGTGAAGCTCGGGTTCATCGGAAGCGGCAAGGGCTTCCTGGGCGAGCTCATGCACACGTTCCGCCGCCTGTGCCTGGGGCGTATCCAGGGGCAAACCCTCGAGCCCAGCGTGCACTGCGGTTCCCGCGCACATCGCGGCGTCGCGTATCCGTAGGGGATGAACTTCGCTCTCCGGGGATGCGCCGGTTTCTTGAACCTCTGAGAAATCCCCGCGCGACTCCGCCTGGGCTGCGTGGGCTTCATCGCTGGCCCGTGTGGACCAGGGACGCTGGGACACCTGGGCGGCCAGGTGGCGTAGGCGAGTTAGGTGCGTCGCGGTCTCGAGTAGTTCGTCCAGAGGCGGCGGAGTGGCGGCTTCCGCAGTTATCCGTTCGACGCGAACGAGTTTGTTCTCTTCCTTCCCCGTGACTTCTCCCAGGTGTTCGCCGGGGGCGTAGCGCCGGACCAGGCGCCACAGGATCCCGGTGTTTTCCTCGAGATAGGAGTGCGAGCTTTCTCTCCCCTCGTCGAGGTAGCCACGGATCGTAAGCAACCCATCGACTTTCCCTTCCCGATGGGGCAGAAGGTCGGCGAAGCTGGACGCGTCGGCCCAGGCCTTGGGGGTTGCGGCCGTGGGCCAATTGGCGAGCAGCACAAGCCGCTTTTTGGCCCGCGTTGTCGCGACATATAGGAGGCGCACGCGTTCGGCGGCTTCGATGCTCGAGGCACGCTCTTCCACTAGGTGAAAGTCCAGGGTGGGGGCGCCGAAGAGCGAGTAGACGGCGCGACCTTCCACACGTTCAAAGGCGAAGGGGGCGGCGCTTGGGGATCCCTTGCCCTTGTGCAGCTGGGGCAGGTAGACGGTATCGAAGTCGAGGCCCTTCGATCCGTGGTAGGTCATGACTTGGACTGCATCCGTGCTTGCCTCAAGCGGACGGGCCTCCGCTGCGTCGCGTCGATTCGCGAGATTCACGCGCAGGCGCCGTAGGACCGCATGGCCATCGCCCTCTGCTTCCTCTAGCGCAGCGGTGAGCTCGCGGAAGAAGCGCTCTAGGTTGGGTAGGCGCCACGCGCCCTGGTAGCGATCTGCGGAGATCCCCTCCGGCAGGAACAGACAACGCAGTCCATCGACGAAGTGCTCCGCCGTTTGTGTTGCGAAGAGCTTGCGAGCCTGTCCAAGGGCCCGGGCGGCCTCCACAAGGGCGAGGTGAAAGTGCCCCAGGTCCTCCATGCCAGGGATGTCGCTGGGGTCGGGGATGAGGGTTTTCGCGAAGCCCGCGATGGCGTTCAGCTGCTCCTCGTCCTCTCCGTTCAGCTTCGCAAAATGCTCCTGGCCATCACGGGAAAAGAGCGGCCCAAAGGCGGCGTCTGGAACGCCAACCCAAGGGGAGCGTAGCAGGGTCACGAGGGCGAGGTGGTCGTTCGGGTCAAGGACCGCCCGCACCAGGGCGATAGCGTCAACGACTTCCCGTCGCCGGTAGTAGTTCTTGTCACCGCGGATTTCGTAGGGCACGCCTCGGTCGCGTAACGCCGCTAGGTAGTGTTCGAGACTCGTGCCAGAGCGTGCGAGGATTGCGATGTCACTCCAGGTGAAACTTTCGCCGTCCTGCCTTGGTGTGGCGCGCTCCAAGCGTTCCAGGTCCACGATGTCCGCCGCGATAGCCCTGGCTTCGCATTCGTTCATCGCATCTGCCGTCGCCGCTTTCTTTCTATTCCACTTTGCGTCGTGGGTTGGCTCCAGGCGAGTCAACCAGTGCTCCACGTGGCTGCGATCTCCGGGCAGATCCCCGGGGTTGTCCGGGTGCCCAGGCCTGGGAAGCAAGGGCTGGAATTCCGGCTGCAGGTTCTCCGTGCGAACCATGACCGGTTGAATCAATCGGCTAACCTCCGCAAGGATTGCGGGATAAGAGCGGAAGTTGACCGCCAGCGGCAGACGCTGCCCGCCTTCTTCAATCACTTCCCCCAGGAATCTCTCGTAGGCCGCGAGATCTGCGCGCCGCCAACCGTAGATGGATTGCTTGGGGTCGCCAACAAGGAACAGCGACGGACGTTCGGAGAGGGGCCCGTCGAGGGCCAGGGAGCGCACAATAGCGCACTGCGTCGCGTCGGTGTCCTGGAACTCATCTACCAGGAGCATGTGCATGCGACGCCGCTCTTCAGCGCAGATCTCCGGGCGTGCGATCAGCAACTCGCGCGTGGCGGAGAGCAGGATCTCAAAGGTCGCCACGCCAGAGCGCGCCATGCGCCGATCAAGGTCAGCGAGCAGTCGCCCGAGGACGGCGCGCCCACTCCGGAGCAAGGGCACGTCGATGCGTAGCAGGTGTTTGAGCCAGGCGTGCAGCTCCGTTGCGCGGCGCGCGAATTCAGCAGTCTTGCCCACCAGCACCTTACGCTCGGTCTTCTGCTTGTCAGGCTTCGAGTGCATCTGACGCCAATCGCGCAGGCATTCCAGGTTGGCACTCTTCCAGGGGGCAAGCATCTGCCTGAGCCACTCGGTCAATTCCTCGGCAGTTCCAGGCGTGGGGAGTGGCTCGCCATCTAGGCCTGTTCCACCGGCGACCGAGAGCGATTGCTTGAAGCTGGCGAGCGCCGCCCGCGTCCGGGAATTCTTGGGTAGCTTGGCACTGTCTAATTCCTGGATGCCTGCCACATTCAAGGCGCGGTGATGAGCCCTCGTCTGCTCCACGAGCTGCTCAATCTTGTCGGAACCAAGGGGATCATCCCGCAGGTCCGCGGGGCGCGCTCCACTACCAAAGAGAGTTCCGAGCGCTTCCTCAAGTTCCGGCGGGCCCTTGCCCAGGGTCAGGAGCGCGACCACGTCCTCGTCCACGGGTTCCACCCAGGCGTCTCGAAGATCCGCCTCTAGAACTTCACGCACCAGCCCTTCTGTGCGTGTTCCGTCCGCGTCCACGTCGAAACCCGGGGCCAACTTGGCCTCCAAGGGATGGCGTGCCAAGAGGGCGCGGCAGAAGGCGTGGATTGTGCGCGTTGAGAGGCTCTCCTGTGCCTCCGACAGGGCCCGTGCGCGCCGTTCCACGTCCTCTTTCTTGACCCAGTGGCCAGGGCCCTGACTCTCCTCACAGAGGTAGGCCCAGTCGTCTTCGCCTTCCACGTCCTTGAATCCGACAGGGAGTTTTCCCCGGCCGATAAGCGCGAATGCTGCGGCACAACGGTCGGCCATCTCCGCCGCCGCTGCCTCTGTGAAAGTGATCGCAACGATTCCTTCGAGGGCCCGGACGGCCACGTCGTCCTCGTCGCTGCCTTCGCTGGTTTCGCTCAGTTCCTCGATGGCTTGACGCCAGCCGCGTCCGAGGGCCCAGCAAACAACCCGCGCAACGAGGGTCGCGGTCTTGCCGGTGCCTGCGCCGGCTTCAAGGGCCAAGGGCGCGTTGTACTCGCGCTTAGCCAACAACCGCGCCTGTCCGTCACGGAGAGCGAGTTCCTCGGGCGTCAAGCCCGCTGCTTCATCTTTCTCACTCATTGATTTCTCCCATGTTCAGGGCGGCGCGCGCGTTGCGCAGGCCCTCAGCTTCATCAGCTGGCTGCGTGTTCTTCCAGTTGGCGATACGCTTAGGTGCGCCGCTGTCGCCCAGGAGGCACGCTTCAGAAACGGAACAGTAGTTGCATGCGCTGTTGCCCTTCTCGTTTCCGAGCATGAGCAACCGCGGCATGAACACGCCAGCGCGCCAGGCGCTAGCTATGTCCGAGGTTGCGGCGACCAGGCTGTCCCGGCGAACCGCGAATGTGTCGGCTTCGTTGTCTAGGTCGATCACGTGCGCGACGGCCTTGTCGTTATCCCGCAGGAATACATAGCGACCGTTGGCATGGGAGTCGGGAACACCGGCGGCGTAGGCAATGCCCTGGAGGTGTTTCCCCTGGCGAATGTGCTGCTGCACGTGACCGTTGTGGGTCTCTTCCTTCTTGCCCGTGTGCCAGGACTTGCCGGTCTTGTAGTCGATCAACTCTACCCAGCTCTTGTCTCCATCGTTGACTCGGTCGATGCGGTCCACACGGAAGGTGAGCTCCAGGGGAGCTAGACCCACAGGTGTAAGGGATACGACTCCGCTGGACTCGACTCCAAGCACCTGACGCCTGTCGCTGGAACCATCGGGCAGCAAGGTCTGGTGCGGTAGTTCCCCAAGTCGTTCCCGCGCTGCCTGGACATAGGGCAGGGCTCTTCTGGCGAGTCCGAGCACGAGCCCCGGAAGGGGAACGCCGCTCTCCTGCAACTCCCGTTTCGCCGCTCGTTCCAGGAGCGCGGCGAGGTCGCTTTCCTTGGTGGGCCACTGGGCCGTTGAACCGGTCCTGTTCAGCACGTCCCGCAATTGCTCGGGCTCCTGTCCCCGACTCAACGGCTCCTTACCCGAGGCGATTTCTTCCAGGGCGCCGTGCACCGTCTTGCCCAGTTGTCGCGCGTCAATCGTCGCGAGTGCAGCCATGGGATCCGGAAGGGGCTCAAGCCGCAGCATGCGTTCCAGGAACAACTGCCAGGCGCAGCGTGCATACCCTTCATAGGCGGTCACCGGCTGGGGATCGACCCAGGGATTGGGCCAGGACTTGCCACAACCTGCCGCGCCGAGGAATCCAAAGAATGGTCCTGGGCGCAGATGGCGTTGCCCGCGACCCTCGTACTCGTCCAGGACGGCGCGACGGTAATCCGCGAGGGGTGTACGGATCCCGGCGGGAACATTGGCCTCGGCCATTGCCGCCGCCCGCGCGCGATCGCGATCAGCGCGACCGAAATCTTCGGGGAAGAGCGCGAGGAGCGTGGCCGTCTCCGCAGCAGAGCGCGGCGGCGTGCCGCCTGACGGGAAGGCTTTGGAAAGGGTCGACGGCAGAAGGGAATGGAGCTCCGTGGGCGACCCCAGCCCGAAGCGTTCCTGGACTTGCAGAAAGAGAGGCGAGGGCAAGACGGCGCGACCCTCTTCGTCGGATGCGGCGTGGCTTAGGTGGACTTCCGCGGCAGAGGCGCACAGGCAGGCGAAGAGATAGCGCTCTTCATCTCGCCGACGACTCTTGACCGGAAGTTCCGGTAGAACGGCGCAGAGGGAAAGCCGTAGGGGGTCGGGCATCAGGGGATCCTCACCCCCGATGCGTGGGAAGACGCCACGCTCTAGCCCGATTAGAAAGAGGTGTTCAAAGGAGCGACCACGGGCCTCCATGGCGTCGATGACTCGCACACCGGCTCCTTGGCTCCCAAGCGTCGGGCGCGCCACCTGCTCGACGGCACCCTTGAGCAGGCGCACGAATTCCTCGCGAGTGAGGTGCTCAGCGTGGGTCTCTTGGACGAGGTTGGCGAGGGCCTGTTCTAGGCGGCGTGTCGCCGCCTGCTCCGGTCGCCAACCCAGGCACTCGGCCAGTAAGGTTCGCAGGAACAGACGGTGACCCCCTGCCGCGGTTTCCTCTGGCCACATGGCCAAGGCTTGGGCCAGTTCTTGGGCGCGTTCCTGCGCGTGCTGGAGGCGCTTCGCGGACACTTGGCTGCGTCGTCCACGGATGGGCGTTTCGTTGTCTGCCTCCGGCTCGCCGTCATCTTCGGAGTCGGAGTCTTCGCTTTCGGCCGACTCGTCTTGGGTGCCTCCGCCGCTGCGCAGGGGAAGGGTCAAGGAGCTGCGCGAACCGAGCATTGCACTGACGTCCAGGCTATGCACGTCATCGAGGCGCGCAAGGCCTAGGACACGTAGCGCTAGGCGCGTCTCCGGCGTCCCCAGGGGCCCCGTAACATCGGGTGTTCCCAGCTCAAGGTCCAGCCAGCGATCCACACTTGCATCGCCGTCCCGTTCCAAAAGGTGAACGAGGGAGCTTAGTTGTCCAGTTGTCGAGTCGGCCAAGCCCTTGGCGCGACCGCAGTGAAAGGGGAGCCCGAGGCGGCCAAAGGCTATGGATATCGCAGCCCGGAAAGGCGTTAGGTCTCGGGCCACTAGGGCAATGCGCTCCGGCGCCACACCGTTGTCCACGAGCGCACGGATCGAAGTCGCTGCGGCGCGAACCTCGGCTTCGCGACCGGGGGCGGTGCCCAGACTTAGGCCCCGTCGGGGAGCGCAGCTCGCCATGACCGTTTCCTCCACCAGGCCCTGGAGTCGTTCCGCCAGTCGATTTGAAAAGCGCGCTCCACTGTCTACCTTTCTTTCCTCATTGGGCGCTGGATCGGGTGCGACTTCCAGGGGGCGTTCCAAGAGGAAGTTGATGGGGCAGCGCCGCGCCAGGGCATCGAGCAGTTCGCCGGCACGACCCGTGACGTCGGCGAAGCCAAGGACGATTGCCCCGGCTGAGGGTAGCGGCTCGCCGGGGCGACCAAGGTCCTCGAGGATGTCCGTCGCCCGCCGAAAGAGCTCACCGCTCAAGAGCACATCGCGCTCCTTAGCCATGGCGCACACGCGGTGAAAGACAGCAGTGATGGACAACAGTCGACCACGTCGCTGGCTCGAGGTGGGCAGAGCTGCGATGGCCTCATCAAAGTGCTCCCGCGTGTTGGCATCAAGCCCCGCATCCAGGAGGTCGCGCACTACGGCGACAAGCGGGGCGAAGCCGTCCTCTAGTTGGCCGAGCAGATCTTCGAGCAGGGGTTGCTTGCGGGCCTCGCGTCGCACGAATACATCCAGGAGAGCTTCGCCGCGGCGCACAGGCACGTTGGCTCGCCCGAGGATCTCGTTCGAAAGGGCATCCAGTGTTTGCACCTGGATGCCGAGCACTGCTCCCCGCGCCTGTACCAGGCGCGCAGAGATGTGCTCCCGCAATGCGCCGGAGGGAACAATGATTCGCAGGGGCGCGCCCAACAACGACTCTGTCCCGCGCGCCAGAGAGCCGTGCTCATCCACGCGGTGCAGCAGGTACTCCTCGACCGCCCGGGGCCCCTCTGCGAGCACGAGTCGACGCATGGGCGGTGATTGGCTGAAAAGAGTGGGCGCGGAGTCGGTCATCGTTTCCCGGGGAATTGGGGGCGTCTTTGGAGGAGTGGT
>JBLHLB010000197.1:0-7652 GCA_047618505.1 Planctomycetota bacterium | reverse complement strand
ATCACTGCGTTCGGGACGATCACTGCGTTCGGGACGATCACTGCGTTCGGGACGATCACTGCGTTCGGGACGATCACTGCGTTCGGGACGATCACTGCGTTCGGGACGATCACTGCGTTCGGGGCGATCGCCACGCCCGCGGCCGTCGCCTTCGCCACGGCCTCTGTTGCCGCGTTCGCCGCGTTCGCTGCGTTCGCTGCGTTCGCTGCGTTCGCTGCGTTCGCTGCGTTCGGGGCGTTCGGGGCGTTCGCTGCGTTCGGGGCGTTCGCTGCGTTCGGGGCGCTCGGGGCGCTCGGGGCGCTCGGGGCGCTCGGGGCGCTCGCTGCGTTCGCTGCGTTCGCTGCGTTCGCTGCGTTCGGGGCGTTCACTGCGCTCGCCACGTCCGCGACCCTCGCCTTCGCTACGACCTCTACCACCGCGTTCGGAGCTTTCGCCACGCCCGCGGCCGTCGCCTTCGCTACGGCCTCTGTTACTGCGTTCGGGGCGCTCACTGCGTTCGGGGCGATCACTTCGTTCGGGGCGATCACTGCGTTCGGGGCGATCACTTCGTTCGGGGCGATCACTTCGTTCGGGGCGATCACTTCGTTCGGGACGCTCGCCACGTCCGCGACCCTCGCCTTCGCTACGACCTCTACCACCGCGTTCGGAGCTTTCACCACGCCCGCGGCCGTCGCCTTCGCTACGGCCTCTGTTACCGCGTTCGGGGCGCTCACTGCGTTCGGGGCGCTCACTGCGTTCGGGGCGCTCACTGCGTTCGGGGCGCTCACTGCGTTCGGGGCGCTCACTGCGTTCGGGGCGCTCACTGCGTTCGGGGCGCTCGCCACGACCGCGACTTTCGTCTTCAGTACGGCCTCTGCCACCCCGTTCGCCGCGGCCACTCCCTTCGCGCTCGCTGCGGCTACTGCGGAAACGATCATCGCCACTACTGCGATCCGGCGACTCCTCGCGGGGTCGCTCCTCGCGCTTGGGCTCAACTTCCTTGGGTTCTTCACCGCGTCGTCCGCGGGCACGCCCCCAGTCATCCTGGGGTGCGTTCTCGCCACGGGCCGGTCGATCGCTACGGGCCGGTCGATCGCTACGCTCCGGTCGATCGCTACGCTCCGGTCGATCGCTACGGTCACGGCCGCGAGCACCGTCGCCACGACCCTCGTCACCACGACCCCGTCCTCGGCGGCGGGAATCGTCACGGCGGGGAGCTCGATCGCGGGGATCGGATCCGTCGTCGTAGCGCCCCTCTTCGTCGATCAAGTGCGTGGGCACCTCTTCGGCGAGCCATAGGGAATAGCGGTCGTAGAAGTCGACCCCCTCCTCCCAGGCGTCCAGGGCACGCACGGCGAGCACATTGTACTCACGCGCCAGGCGGCGTCCCGTCTCACGGGCGTCGTCCACCGTCAGGGCAAGGTGCAGGAAGCGTCGCCTTCCCCCACGCAGGCCAAAGCGCAAGGCGCGGTCCACATCGCGCTCAGGAAGCGCCAGGTAAAGCACCTCCGGAGGACGGGCGGATTCGCCAGGGTCTACCTCAATCGAGTGACCATAGAGGGCACGGATTCGTCCGCCCTCCATGTCATAGCGACGTCTGCCGCCTGCCCCGATGGCTGCCTCTACGTCGGTGCTATCCACAGGCTCGCCCAGGCGCTCATTGAGAGCGTGGACGACGTCGTCGATGGAAGCGTTGCCGTAGCGGTCAAGCTCTAGGTCGAATTGCTCCGGCTGGTGCCGGAGCATGAATGCCAGGGAGCGTGTGATGCGCTCAATCTTCGCGAGGTCGGTCATACCGGCTGCGCCTTCTGGGCGCGAGCATCTCTAGCGGAACTCCAGAGGGACCTCGTCGACGTTTCAGAACGTCATCACCCGGGTCCCGCGGGCGGAGAGTCTAACCAGCGAATCGCCCACGGCCAACAGCTCAGATGAACTGACTGACGAGCTTCCCGAACAAGGTGGGCCAAAGGGGGCCGCAGGCGTCCTCTAGAGGGTCGTCTGGGAACGCCAAAGGGCAAGGATCAGCGGTTCGCCGAGAATTCCGAGGGCCGCGGCCCCTAATCCACATAGAAAAACGCCTCGCCCAGGGTGGCCTCGGCCCCAGGGTTTGGACCCCGGTCGCGGATCCGCCAAGGCGGCAGCAACCGCCAGAGCACCCCCCACAACCAGGAAGTGCTGCGGTGCTACCCCATTCAAGAATGCTGTGGCCGGGTCCCAGCCCTTCGCCGTGGCGGCCTCTGTGAAGTTAGCTGCGCGAGCCGCCATCCAGGCCACGGGGATGGCCGCAAGGAGGATCGACCCGAGGGCCTGGGCAAAACGACCAAAAGCCGCCACCAGACAGAGGATTGTCAGGGCCGGGAGGATCGAAGGCCAATGCCCCGAGCCCTGTTCAAGCGGGGGGCCGACCAGAGGCACCAGGGATTGGTAGCTCGAGATAAAGGGGACAGAACCCGAGAAGCGCCCTGCCGCCCCTTCGGCCCCCATTCCTGCGCCAGCGGCGATGCACCCGATCACCCAGGCCTGGGCGGCAAGCGCGCTGGCTGTCTGTCGGCCGGAACTGACCACACGCACCCAAAGAGGCGCAAGAGCTAGGGCAGACGTGATGACCGGAGCACCGGGGAGCCCCGTTAGGGCCCCCACCATGGTTCCGCCAAAGCCAGCGATCAGGGCAAGGAACCAACCCAGTTCAAGGGATGCCTGGCGCGGCTTCGCGGGGCCACTGAAAGAATGCTGCAGCGCTGGTGCTGGCTTCCTGGAATCGAAGGTTCGTACTTCGACGGCTGGCAGTGAGCCAAGAATCTCAGGGGAGTCGAGCTCACGCTGAGGCGCGCCCCTGTCCCCTTCATCCCGACCCGCCACAGGCCGAAAGCCGGTGTGCTTCTGCTCCCCCGGGTCTGGCTGCTCGTCGTCCAACGAGGTCATCCTGCTCCTGAGTTCGGCTGCTCTTCGGGGCTTGGTAAAGGTTCGCCTGCCTGGGAGGGCCCAATCTCGCCTTCGGTACGTGCGATGACCGCGGCGCCGCAGGAGTCAGACCAAACGTTGACGACCGTGCGCAACATGTCGAGGGGACGATCCACCGCCAGGAGCAGGGCCGCACCCTCTAGGGGCAATTTCAGGACCGCCAGGATCGAGAGCATCATGACCAAGCCTGCCGAGGGGATTCCAGCGGCGCCGATGCTCGCCAGGAGTGCCATCACGACGATCGTGCCTTGGTTGGCCAGGGTCAACTCGAAGCCGCCAGCTCCACCGTAGTACTGGGCCAGGAAGACGACACCAATGCACTCATAGAGCGCCGTCCCATCCATGTTGATCGTGGCGCCCAGGGGCAGGGTGAAGGACGTCACTCGGTTGGAGACTCGACCTCGTTTCTCAACGGTTTCGAGGGTGACCGGAAGAGTCATGCTCGAGGAACTCGTGCTGAAGGCGGTCATTATCGCCGGCGACATGGCCTTGGCCCAACGCAGGGGCGATATGCCTCCGACGAAGCGCAGGATCAAGGGCAGGGTCACGCAGGCGTGCAATAGAAGCGCCCCGGTAACAACCGCCATATAGACCAATAGCGGCTCAAAGACCGCAAATCCCGTCTTGGCAACGACTCGCACCATCAGGGCGAAGACGCCGTAGGGCAAGAGCGTCAGTACGCCCTCGGCCATGTTCATCACCACGGCAAAGAGGGAATTCACCATGCCGCTCACGCGCTCGCGGTGCGGGGACACGGTGCGCGTGATAAAGAACCCAAAGATCAAGGCGAAGAAGATCACCTGCAACATCTGAGCGTTGCTGCCCATGGACTCGAAGATGTTCGAGGGCACCATTCGCTTGAGCACCTCAAGGAAACTCTCGTCCGGCGCAACCTCATCGGCGGAAAGCTGGGTCAGGCCCAATTCCACCCCAACGCCTGGCTTGACGATGCTGACCAAGGCTTGGCCCAGAAGAATCGCCAAGATGCTGGTGCCGACATAATAGAGGAACGTCTTGCCACCCAATCGCTTCAGGTCCCCCATGCTTCCGACACCCGCGATGCCGGAAATAATCGAGGTCAAGACAACCGGCACGATCAGCATCTTCAGGAGGGCCATGAAGATGTCGGCGATGAAGTCGAAGGGGTAGATCCATGAGGCGCGCTGGGAACTTGGGTCCATCCCCAGAGTCATCAACTTGGTTCCCTCGGAGGCGGTCTCAACCCAAACCACATCGCCGTTGGAGGCTTCCCCCAGGACAGCGGTCCAGGAGGCCAGGTCCGTGATGGCAAAGGACTCCTCGCCCTCGCGGCCCTTTCGCAGGACCGCAGCCACGACCACTTGATCGGAGTCGAGTTTAGACTTATCCGCCGGACTGCCATTCTTGGCGCCCTTGAGTCGCAGGCCGCCATCGACCTCTTCCCAGGTCGCGCCATCCCAGGCATCGCCCGTGGTGAACTGTTGGATTCCGACACCCGCGAGGACGCCGGCGAGCATCCAGATCAAAACCTTCCAGTGGAACTTCATGGCCGGAATGTAGCGCGCGCCCCCGGCCCGACAGTAGCGCGCTCACGCAAAACTGACGACGCCGGGGGCGCGCGGCGGGCTGGTGGCCCGCTAAAAAGAGCTGTAGCCCGGCTTATTTGACGACCAGAGGAGCCAGGTCCATTTCCTCGGGAACTTCGACGCCCAGCAGCGAGAGAGTCGTCGGCGCAATGTGCAGGGAGCGTAATCCGCCCTCGGGGACCGTGACCTCGCGGTTGGAGAAGAACACAGCGGCCACATCGGGCAGGGCGACGGAGACGTGCCCGCCGGACCAATGCGACATGTTGTCGTAGATCATCGGGCCCAGGGTTGTCAGACCTTCGGAGGACTTCAGAGACACGCCCCCGCCCGTGGCGGACCAGGCGATGCGGTACTCGGGCGCGAAGCCGATCAGCATATCGCCCTCCAAACTCAGGTACTTGCCCGAGTGGATCTCAGATGTCACGTAGACGTCATTCACGATGGGACGATCACGTTCGGGATCCTGCGCGGCCAGGAGGTCAGCTTTCAGCTGCGCCAAGAGCGCATCAACCTCGGAAGGCTTGACGATGCCATTGGGCTCTCGACCCTCGAGGTTCACGTACATGAAACCCATGCCAAGGCTGTAGATCTTCGTCCTAGACCAATCGACCCAGCCCCCGAGGCTGCTGCCATCGGACTTCTTGACAGCCGGCTTCAGGAAGGCATAGCCGTTCTCCACCAACCAGTTGTTCAGATTGATCTGGTGCCGGAAGGTTTGGAAGCCGTGGTCGGCCACAACCATCAGGGTGTCATCAGGGCCGACGTTCTTGTCCAGAACGCCGCCGATGATGCGGTCCATCTGCTCGTAGATCTTCGGGATCACGTCGCCCATGCGAATCGTCTCGCCAAAGAACTCGATCTCACGATCCGATTCGGCCTGATCAAACTGCGGGTGACCTTCATCCCAGAAGCGATACATCATGTGCTGCACTCGGTCGGTCGTACTGAAGACCGTAAAGAGGCAGTCCCAATCCTTACGACTGAGTTGGTCGGCGAGCAAGCGCTCGCGCCAGGCCATGGTGAACTCGACGTCCTCCAGGAGGGTCTCCGGCGAGATGGCACCGTCCTTTAGGGGCATTGTCGCCGTTGGCCAACCGTAGGTCTCGTAGGGGCCACAGCGCAGTGCTAGCTCGTTCGAGAACTCAAAGGGAGTGGATATCTGTTGCCAGAAGGGGGGCTTGCGCGGATCGATGTCGAGGACGTTCACAAAGAGCTCGAAGTAGGGCGAGTCCAAATGAACGACCTTCACGCGGGTCAGGGCATGGACCTTGAGGATCGGGTTCAAGCTGAAGGTCAGCTCAAAGTAGTCCGACCATTCGCCTTCCCCCACGACCTGGGTCTTGCCATCGATCGTGATCTCTGCACTTGTTGCTGTCCGGCGAACGGTCAAGGGCAGGTTTGTCGGAGTGCTGCGGGCGGTACGCAGTTCGTCATCGACGTCCATCAACTCACGGGAGTAGGACGCGCTCTTTTCCAGGGGCAGTGATATGTCAGCCAGTAGCGTGTCCAGGCGCTCGGACTCCGCGGCCAACTTTTCGATCAGCCAGAAGTTCTTCGGACCGTAGAGGCTCGTACTGATCTCGCCCCCCAGATCATCGACCCGGAAGACCACGCCCGCTGTCGGGTACTTTCTAGTGTCACCCTCGGGCGGGTAGCTGAACACCTCGGGGTTGGTCGTGTAGATAGCCCATTCGCCGAGGGCATTCTTCGCATCGGGCAGTCCCAAGCCCGCTAAGACTTCCGCACCGTCGGGGGACTCCATGTCCCACGCTTGGGCGGCGTTGATCACGATCATCTTCTTGCCGGCATCCGCGCCGTAGTCCCAGAAGTTGCGCACCTGCATGGGGTTGCCAGTGCGGGGATAGCTCTCTGCCAGGTAGGTCCGCAAGACCCCACCGGCGAATCCAGCGCCGGCGCCAAGCAACGCCGCAATCGCCAGGGAGATGAACATGTTGATCTTGAGCACAACGCCTAGGACGAACACCACCAGCAGGAAAGTAGCGCCCCCGAAGATGGCTCCCATCATGGCCGGACTCCAGGTGGGAATCGGAACGTGGTCAAGGTCCGCTAGGTCGGCCGGCTCACTATTGATGTGCCCGAAGAAGGGGTAGGGCGAGCCTCCACCTTCAGGAATGTAGCGCCGAATGAATCCCGGCACCCCCGTCTTGGCGGGGTTTTGCCCGGAGTTCAGTGCCGCCCATGCCACGGGAGATTCCGGCGGGGCCTCCACCAGCATGGGTGCAAAAGTGCCCTCCTCCATCAAGCGCTTGAAGGTCGGGTAGGCTTCCGGATTTTCGTCGGTCAGGAGCTGCACGGTGCGCGCGTCCGCACCGTCAAATCCGAGCACAATCACCCTGCCATCTTCCGTGGACTGCGCCAGGGCCGAGGGGAAAGCGCCAATCGAGGCGCCAATCGAGGCGCCAATCGAGGCGCCGGCCGAGGGTCCGGCCGAGGGCGTAGCGTGGAGTTGGAACGGAACGAGGAGCGCCACCGGGCCCACTAGGGCCAGGAGCGTACGGAACGGAAATCGAGTCATGGTTCTGTTACTGGGTCACCGGTTGGGGTTTGACCGGATTTGACCTACGGAGCTGGGCTAGAATGAGGGGCCTCGAGCGGGATCCGAATGGGACCTACGAACGAGCAGTGACTAGGACGAGCATGGCCTTGAAAATCACTCCCTCCATCGACATAAACGCGCAGGACGCTAAGGCCCCTGACCTACTAGTGTCTATGCCCAAGCGCAGGTTCCCGATTTTCAGGAGTCAAAGCGGCCATACAGCGAGCTCACTCCCGATCGTCCTAATGCTCTTTGTGGCCCTCGGACTCACCGGCTGGTTCGTAGCCCGTGGGGTGAATAATGTGCCCCAGGGCGACCACAACGTGGGCTCAGGGGCGGCAATCCCCTCTCCTCAGGCCCGCCTCGGCGACGCGGATCCTGCCCAGGAATTGGACGGGGCCGCGGGCAGAACTGCCCTCCAGAGAGAGGACGTACGGAGGCTAGAAACTCCCCCGGAGGCGGGCTCTAACCTGGAGCATGGAGTGCGACTCCAAGTCGGCGGCCTGCTCCCGGAGGAAGACCCCAGCCGCTTCAAGGGAAAGGGCGTTCTTAGGGGCGAAGTTGTTTTGCCCCAGGGATTCGAGCTGGAA
>JBLHLB010000196.1:0-7684 GCA_047618505.1 Planctomycetota bacterium | reverse complement strand
GACGCCTGCGAAGCCGGGCGCGACCATGACGCGGATCCCCTGGTGGTTCTGCTTCCCCGCAGCGGATTCGAGCTCAACGTGGGCTTCTTCTCGCGACTGCGCGGTGCCCATGTTTCTTCGGGAACGGTCCTCGGCTAGGTCGATCGCGGGCCGGACTTTGCATCGATAGGCCAGCCCGGGCGTATCGAAAATCCAGTCGGGGCGTATCGAAAACCGAGCCCGGGTACATCACCGCCTGCGCTACTTCGACAGCTCCTCTGCTGCGAAGCGCGTGAGCTGCTGGCTGACCCGATCGAGGGGCATCCCGAGAATGCGCGAATCGTCGGTGTTGAGCATCAGTGCGGCCGAGATACCCTGCTCGGGGAAGTGACTCACAGTCGCACCGAACCCGGTCATGATGCCGTCGTGTCCGATGGCCGGCCCCAGGTCCGTCGATGCCACCATGACCCCCAGCCCATACTCCTTGTTGGGTCCCAGGCGCGCGGGGACGGTCTCCAGCATGGAGGTCAGGTAGTCACCTTCCATCGCTTCGCCGCCGTAGAGCACGTGTGCCCATCGTGCTAGGTCAAGTGAAGTGCTGGCATAGCCCCCGCCGCACCACTCGAATTGGGGGTTGCAGAAGAAGACGCCGTCCTCCAACACCCGCTCCGGTACGCCGGTTCCCTGGAAGGCGGCGATGTAGCCCTGGGTCAGGCCGGGGATCCGGCGCGAGTCCGAGGGCACCGTGTCCGCAAGCTTCAAGGGTGTCAGGAACTCGTCGCGTACGTATTCATAGAAGGGCTTCTTGGCTACGCGCTCGATGATCATTCCAATCACGATGTAGTTCGTGTCGGCATAGGCCCAATTCGTCCCCGCTTCGAAGAGCGGCTCCTCGTCGAAGACGTAAGCCAAGAGCTCCTCTGGTTTCCAAGTTCGATCGGGGTCGGCGTAGCAGTCGGGGAGGAACTCGGGCTTGAAGACGTGCCGAGCGATCCCGCTTTGGTGTCGTAGTAGTTGCTTCAGGGTCATCGTTTCGGCGTTGGGCACACGCAGAAACCAATCCTCGCCTGCGAAGAATTCGACAGCTCGCTGATCCCAGGAGAGCTTGCCTGCGAGCATCAGCTTGTGTGCTGCGGCCGTCACGTAGGTCTTGCCTATGCTGCCGGAGAGCATGCGGTCCTGGGACGTCATGTCGCGTTCTGCTTCAACATCCGCGAGGCCTACAGGAAAAGTTAGCGAGCTACCGTCGGGGAGAACCAAGGCCGCCGAACACCCGGGGAAGCGTTTGGCCTCATAGAGACCCCAAAGGTACTCCAGGCAACGCTCTTCGATGCGCTCACGCGCCGCATCCGTTATGGCCCCGGGCATCGCGGCCTCTCCATCTCGAGCATCGGTTTCCTGGGGGGCCCTGACGGCGAGATGGTTCGCCGAATCAAGCTGAAGAATCACGCCAGGGATCGGAAGCCCAAGGGCGAGTGCGAGAGCAATGTGAAGTCGAATACCCATGGGAGCATCCTCGGTGGTGCCCCATGATTCGTCCAGGACGGCGCGGCTCTGGGGCTGTCGCACTTGTGTCATGGTGGCATCAGCCAAGTCCTGGGTGCCCTGAGCTGGGTAGCTGACACTCGGCCTCTATTTCTTTTGCAGGCGTCGACCGGGGGCGACTGCGTTGTGTGTCTTCCCCAGGGCGTACCGCTAGACTTGCCGGGGAAGGGGCGGCGTCGTCCTAGGTCTCCCCACAATCAACGAGCACTCCATGTCCGCACGAATCACCAAAGGAGCAAGAGAACTCCAGCGCTGTCTGGAGATCCGTTGCGAGGTCTATGTCGAAGAACAGCGTGTTCCCCTGGCCCTGGAACTGGACGGCATGGAATCCAGGTGCACGCACTTTATCGCCTGGGCAGACGAGGCCGGTGCCGGCCCGACAGGTGAACTGGACGCTGCGGTGGGGACAGCCCGCTTGATGATCAACTCAAGTCGGGAAGCCTTGGCCCAACGTGTCGCTGTCCTAGCCGCGGCCAGGGGTCGTGGGATCGGTCGCATGCTCATGCTCGCCATCGAACAAGAGGTCAAGACACGTGGGCTCTCCAGAATCTCCCTTGGCGCGCAACTGACCGCCATCGGCTTCTATGAAACCCTTGGCTACGAAGCCTTTGGTGAAGAGTTCGACGACGCTGGGATTCCCCATCGAATGATGCGACACGAGCTTCCCTGATGGAAACGACGCAGATCAAGGCAGTGCTAAGCAAGGTCCGGGAGTCACCTGACCGATGCGATTCAAGCGGCAGAATCAAAGCAGCCAGAGAGAAGCGTTGGATTAGAATCTTGCTCTCCGACCATTCCAGATGAACCCTGAAGGAATCTTCAGGGGGGAACTCAGAGGGGAACTTGATCCTTGGGCGCACATACCGAAACCGACTCCCGACCGCGTGTCGCCGCTTTTCAATTCGACGTTCGTCGTGGCGAGGTGCAGGCGAACTTGGCTCGCGTTGAAGAGGGACTGCGCGAGGCCGCTTCCCGTGGGATCTCATTGGTTGTTCTGCCTGAGATGTGGCCGACTTCGTTTGTTGATCTAGAGGAGTTTGATGCGCGCTGGCTGCCGGAGACACAGGCAGCACTTGAGCACGTGAGCAACTTGTCCGCTGAGCTGGATCTGATGGTGGCCGGTAGCTCCTTCGCCCCCGGTGATCTAGGACAGCGTCCGCGCAACCGACTTCTTCTCGTCGATCGAGGCGAGGAACTTATTGCCTATGACAAGGTCCACCTTTTTACGCCAACGGCGGAAGCGGAGGCCTTCTCGGCGGGGGACAAGGAGCCGCCGACGGTGGATACGCGGCTGGGGAAGATCTCCTGTGGTCTTTGCTATGACTTGCGTTTCCCTTGGCTCTTCCGTGGTTCCTATTTGAGTGGGGCAGAGATCATTGTCCTCCCGGCGCAGTGGCCGGCGACCCGCGCTCCCCACTGGAGCGGCTTGGTCACAGGACGCGCCGTCGAGTGCCAGGCCTATGTGATCGCCTGCAACCGCACCGGCGTCGATCACATTGGGCGTCGGCGCCTGGAGCTAAGCTTCCCTGGAAATTCTTTCCTCGTCGGACCCCACGGTGATGTTCTTGCGGCGGGAACTGGAGCAGAGGGGCTCGTGGAGGCGCAACTCGACATGGACGGAATGCGCCGTCTACGGCGTCAGGTGCCCGTCCGCCGGGATGATCGCGCCGACCTCTATTCTGCGTGGTCGGAGATCCGTGAGTCTTGAGGTCAAAATGCGATTCCACGCCGTCGAGCCGGGCGTGCTCCGGATTCCTAACTCTGGCGAAAAGTTCAGGTGCACCCTAGAGCGGGAGGGGTGAAATAGTCGAAGACTGGCATCCGGAGTTCCCCATTGCCGTCCATGGCAACCTCTTTCCACAAGCCCCTTCCGTCCTTCTTGGACTCTGATCGAACGTGTCCCCGCGTATCGATTCCCTCGTTTATTGGAAGCTCGCGCTTGCAGCGTTCTCCGCTGAGGAGCTGCAGATCTAAGGGGACCTGGTTCCTGTTGTTGTTCATTGCTCTAGGTGCTCTTGCCCTTGTTGTACCGAATGCGGCTCATGCAACGAGCTTGGGCGAGGGTCGCGGCGGTGGTGACCCAACACCGAACGCAAATGGTGGGGCTGAGCGCGAAGTCAGCGAAGTGAGGGCGGCTCTTGTCTTCAAGATCCTGCGCTTTGTCACCTGGGACAAGTCGCGTTTCGGTAGCGACAAGGCTCCCCTTCAGATCGGTGTCGTTGGGTCGGGCTTGAGTGTGAAGGCCCTACAGAAGGCCATGGAGGGTAAGCGCTACGGCCTGCGGCCGATCACCTTCCGCCACTTCGCCAAGCCGTCCGACGTGCGCGATTGCCATCTGCTCTACATCACCGCAGGCGCAAGCAAGACGGAATCGCTCAAGGCCATCCTCGCCCGCATTCCGGCGAAGGGTGTTTTTGTGGTGGGCGAGAACCCCGGCTTGGTCCAGGCGGGTGGTGTCATGAACTTCTACCTAGAGGAGCGCGACGGTAAGGCCAAAGTTCGCTTCGAGGTTAATCCAGAGGAGGCCAAACGGCGCTCCATCAAGATCAGCTCTGACCTTCTCAAGCTTGCGCGCCTCGTGCGAGATCCCAAGAAGAAGGACGGGGAAAAAGCCGGGCTCCTCGATGAGTAAACGGCACCGCAGATTCAGAGACTTGCTCATCCGGGGCAAGTTGACTTTACTGATGACTCTGATCAGCACAGTGACCTTGTCGATTACAGGCGCGGCCTGGATTGGCTTTGACTGGAGTGTCTCCCGCGAGAACATGGTTCAGGAAGTCTCCGTGATCGCGCGGACGGTGGGACAAAACATCGCCACACCGATCCTGCTGGAGATGCCTGACGACATCATGTCCGGGCTCAACGTGCTTTCCTTCCACGGGCCCATCCGGCATGCCGTGGTGTTCGATATGGAAGGTAACCGCCTAGCGTCCTTCTCTCCGCCCGGAATACAGGCAGGGGTGACGGATCCGATCTTCCGACGCGAGGGTTCAGAGTTCGGTAAGGACTACTTCTCCTACTACTCACCCATTTACGATCACGGAGAGGACCTTGGTGTGCTCTATATCGAGGCGGACCTGAAGCTCCTGGATAGCCGTCGCTCGGAGATCATCGCGATCGTGTTGTTGGTGCTCGGTGTCGCGACCGGGATCGCATTCCTCCTGGCGAACCGCCTACAGAAGGTGATCTCGATCCCCCTGATCGAGCTCTCCGAAACTCTGCGAGCTGTTTCGCGTCGCAAAGACTACTCCATCCGTGCCATTCCGCATGCGCGTGATGAGATCGGGTTTTTGACGATGTCTTTCAACGAGATGTTGGAAGCTATTCAGTCCCGCGACGTGATCCTGGAAAGTAACAAGGAAGACCTCGAGAACGAGGTTGAGCAGCGCACCCATGAGTTGCGCGAGCGTAACGATCAGCTTCGAGTCTCCATGGAGGAGGCGCGTAGCGCCGCAGTGGCGAAGTCGCAGTTCCTTGCGAATATGAGTCACGAAATCAGGACCCCGATGAACGGTATCCTGGGCATGAATGATCTGCTGTTGGAATCAGATCTTAGCCAGCAGCAGACGAGCTACGCCGAGATCGTCAAGGGTTCGGCGGAGACGTTGCTGGACATCATCAGTGACATTCTCGACTTCTCCAAAATCGAAGCAGGCAAGTTACATCTGGAAGAGATCGAGTTCAGTCCCTCCAAGGAACTCGAGGCGGTTGTAGGATTGCTTTCGGGACCCGCTCGCAAGAAGGGGCTCGACCTGGTCTGTCTGGTTGCAGCGGATGTGCCCCAAATCCTAAAGGGCGACCCAACGCGCTTCCGCCAGGTTGTAACGAACCTCCTTGGGAACGCGCTGAAGTTCACCATAGACGGAAGGATCTCCTTGCGCTTGACCGTGTTAGAGCGGGGAATCGCGAACATCAAGGCCTCCGATGAGGCTGCAAGCTTCGGCAAAGCCTCTCCCCTGGGCGAGTCGCTCCTGCGCATCGAGGTGGAAGACTCGGGCATCGGGATTCCGGACGAGCGTCGCGATCGACTCTTCCGTTCCTTCTCCCAGATCGATGCGTCGACTACCCGTAAGTTCGGTGGTACGGGACTTGGGCTCGCGATTTCGCAGCAGCTGGTCGAGCTCATGGGTGGCGAGATCGGTGTCGAAAGCGTTGAAGACGAAGGCTCCACTTTCTGGTTCACCGTTCGTCTGCGGGAAGCGGACGCCAAGCCGGCGCTGACCTTCGTCCTGCCGGAGGGCATGGAACCCCCGCGCATCCTCGTGCTGGAGTCCAACGCCGCTGTGCGCGAAGTCCTGCACTGCCAGCTTAGCGCCTGGGAGATTGATCACGTGGTCACGGCTAACGCCCAGCGAGCGCGGGAAGCTTTGGCCAAAGCCCTGCAGGAGCATCGACCCTTCAGCCTCGTACTTCTGGAAGATGAGGCGGACATGTCTGCCATGAGCGACTGCCTCGAGCCGGAATCGAACTCCACCGAGCACAAGGAAGAATCACCCACCGTTGTGCTGCTTTCCTGGGGCACGGGCAGTGGGAATGGGCATCGCCTGCGGGCCGTGCGTTCCGTACTGTCCAAGCCGGTCAGCCCCTCGCGCCTCTTCGACGTCGTGATCGATGCCTCCCAGGGCGAGTTCGACAAACGCGCGATGTCCCACAATACGGTGGCAAAGATCGGGGATGTGTCCGTGGATGTACCGCGTCAGAAGTTGCGGGTGCTCTTGGCGGAGGACAACCGCATCAACCAACTGGTGGCCGGGAAAATCCTCGAGCGCGCGGGCTATGTGTATGACCTCGCGGGGGATGGTGCCGAGGTCCTGGATGCGCTCAAGAAGAAGGACTACGACGTCATCCTAATGGACTGTCAAATGCCGGTCATGGATGGCTTCGAAGCGACACGCCAGGTGCGGGCCCTGGCGGGTGCTGATGCGAGGCCCATTCACATCGTGGCTCTTACGGCCAACGCCATGAAGGGCGACCGTGAGCGATGCCTCCAGGCGGGCATGGACGACTATCTCACCAAGCCGGTGCGTCCCGCCGATCTGATCGCCCTCTTGGATGTTGTTACCCGGCGTTTGTCTGACGAAGACGGTTCGTCGGAAGCGGCCTGAGGGTCGAGCCTGTGCCTGCGCCGTCCGCCGTTCGGGACGCCTTAATAGAGTGAGAGCCGGCAGGCGCCTCTCGGCGGCCACCGGCTCATAAGACTCACGGCTCCTGGTGGCCCACGGGCAGCCTCCAGATCCCGATCCGGGTTTTGGTCCCAGCAACCTCCACGGGGATCGCGCTAGGCCACTCGTCGTCGTGATCGGGGACTTCCTTGAGGCGGAATGGGAAAAGATGTCCCACGGTTCTCATCTCGGGCTCCAGGGGCGGGATGTTCACCGATTTTGGGCAAGTTGTGGCTGCTCAAATTCGAGGCCAAGGTGGCGTCTCGGCCCTGCAATTGAGGTCGCTCGGTGTCCTCGAGGGCTGTTGCGTCCCCAGGGCGGAACCAGCCTGGAGCGCTTGAGGGCTCGCGCAGCTATACTGTTGCCCCGAATCCCGGCGCTGGACCCTTCTCGGGGTCGCCGCCACGAACACCTCGAGAGCAATCCACCCGTGAAGGAAGTTGTCATCGTCAGCGCGTGCCGAACGCCCATTGGAAAGTTCCAGGGCGGCCTGCAGGGCTTCCGCGCCCCGGAACTGGGTGCCCTTGCCGTCAAAGAGGCCCTGGCCCGTGCCTGCATCTCCGCCGATCAGGTGGAAGAGGTCATCATGGGTAACGTGCTGCAGGCCGGCCTCGGGCAGAACCCTGCCCGCCAGGCAGCGCGCGCCGCAGGCGTCCCCGACGCGGTGGGGGCCTTCACCGTGAACATGGTCTGCGGCTCCGGACTCAAGTCCGTGATGCTGGCGGCCCAGGCGATCAGCAATGGTGACGCGGACATCGTTGTCGCCGGCGGTATGGAATGCATGTCCAAGGCGCCTTACATCATGCCCGCCGCGCGGGGCGGTGCGCGCCTGGGTCACACGGAGCTCTTGGACTCCATGGTCCACGACGGGCTGTGGGACATTTACAACGACTTCCACATGGGAATGACGGGCGAGTTGGTCGCGGACAAGTACGACATCACGCGTCTGGCCCAGGACGAGTTTGCGTGCAACAGCCACGCCAAGGCGGCGGCGGCCA
>JBLHLB010000195.1:0-7713 GCA_047618505.1 Planctomycetota bacterium | reverse complement strand
CGTACCATGCATGCGCTGTCTGCAGACTTCCCCGATGCCGTGCTTGTGCTGGTGGGCGATGGGCTTGCGCCGGGGGACCGGGGCTTCGAGAGATTGCTCGCTTCCGCGACTAGCTCGATCGATTCCTCAGCCGGAAGCTCCCCACGGATCATCGGTCTCGGGCCCCGAAGCGACGTGACTGCGCTCATGTCTGGCTTCGATGTGCTCGTCTCTGCTTCGACGCACGAGGGCTTCCCAAACGTCTTAGGAGAGGCCTTGGCCTGCGGCACACCCTGCGTCGCGACTGATGCCGGGGACTCTCTCGCCCTAGTCGGTGAGGCGGGACGGGTTGTGTCTGTGGGGGACTCCACAGGATTCCAAAAGGCTTTGGCGGAAATCCTGAGCATGGACGAAGCAGAGCGCGTCGCGCTTGGGGCCCGAGGCCGCGAACAAATGTTGGAGCGCTACTCAATCGGCGGGATAGCGCGGCGCTATGTATCGCTCTGGGAAGAGTTGAGCGGTGCTGTGCGTAAAGGCGAAGCCGCAGAGCGCTAACACCGTGGAGCTGAAGATGGCATCTGCGATCAGCCGCCGGGGAGCATGACCCGTGGGGCTGCTTGCTCCGTTGTCCTATCGTCCCAGTCTTCTGAGAATCCCCGTCTTCTGAGAGTCCCGGCCCTCTGAGTGTCCCGGCGGGACTCAACACCGTGCCCCGAGGAACCCAAAAGCGGTGGCGTAGCACTGTCCGGCGCTGAACTCAGGGTCCCGGGCCCCTAAGGACCTCGGGGGAGCCCTGGCCTGTGGAACGCCCAGTGTCTCAACCAATGCGGGGGACTCCCGATTCGTCGTTGATGATGCCGGGCGCGTTGTCCCCGTGGGGGACGCTGTCGCTTTACGCGACGCCCCCGCCGAAGTCATTCGTTTGGGTGCCAGTGGGCGAATTCGCCTGGGGGAGCTGGGCCGCGCGCACATGCTCGGGCAGCACTCAATCGGCGCGAATGTGGACCGTTACGTGAGCCTCTGGGAAGAGCTTGCCGGCGATCGAGGATCCTGACCTTAAAAACTGCCCAAGGGACTTTGCGAATTCCATCGCGAGCCCCGGGTTGGCTGTCGGGCGAAGTCAAATGGGCTCCGACGCTGGGCGCGCGGATCTTTTGGGTGGAACCGTGTCCCGCGATGGACTCCAATCTTGCGGACCCCAATCTTGCCGCCCCTGTCTCCATCGGCAGTGGGTCGCGGACTCGGTGCACTATGCCCACGACATCTCATCATTGCTCGACCCGGGGAGCCCATGGCTCGGCCACCGGGATCGCCGTCTGGAACCAGTTGTTGCTCTTGGTACTTGTGATGTGGGGCGCCTCCTGTGGGTCGTCACCGCCGGAGGTGCTGCGACACGAAGGGGAGGACGAAGAGATCCAGCCGCCGGTTGAGGGCTTTGCGCGTGAGGCGACCTGGGTGCAGACCCTCGGTCCCGGTGACGTCCTGCGCGTCAATGTCTTTGACCACCCGCAGCTCTCCTCGATGCTCTTACGCGATGGCTTGAGCGGATCTCCGATCCAGGGCGACGGCAGCATCCAGTTACCGCTCATCGGAGACCTGGAGGTCATGGGACTGACGCCGACGGAGGTTAGTCGCCTTGTGGAACAGAGGCTCCTGCCGTACATCAAGGCTCCCCGTGTGGATGTTGCAGTGGTCGAGAACGGCTCAAAGCGCATCTTTGTCTTCGGGGCAGTCAAGAAGCCCGGTTCCTTCCCGCTCAGGAGGCCGACAAACATTCTTGAGGCCATCGGGATCGGCGGGGGCTTTAACTCCTTCGCTAACCGCGAAGATGTAGCCTGGCTCCGGGTTGGGCGCGAGGACGAGCCCCTTATCCTGATCAACGCCGATGAACTCGACATGTTGCTAGCCATGCCCGTGGAGGCCGGTGACTTGATTTTTGTTGGTCGTCGCGACTGGGCCAATGTGTCCGAAGCAGTGCGCGATATCCTGCCGCTTATCCAGGGCATCTCAAGCACCCTGGGACTCGGTCTCCAGGCCGCGACGTTGGAGCGACTGTAGTGGGCGTCACCGGTGACATAACCCTGGCGGACGTGCTGGCCGCCGGCCGCCGACGTGCTGGTGTACTGGCATTCTGCGTATGCCTGGGCTTGGTCGCAGCAGCGGTCTTTACCCTCTTCGCGCGGCCATCCTTTAAGGCGGAGGCGAAGATCCTGCTGAAGAGTCCAGATGGCGTGCCGTCTTCCCTTGCGAGCCTGGTGGGAATCCCGGGGCTGTCAGCCTTGTCCGGTGGGTCATCGGTTGTCGCGGCGGACATTGAGCGCATCCTTTCGCGCTCCTTCCTGCGGCGCGTGTTGGCTGGGCCGGATGCGACGGTTGAAAATGACGACGATCTTCTGACGGTTCTCCTGGATGACGACGCGACTTCGATCCTGGCGGGGCTCAAGCGCAAGCTCGGGTTCTCCGAAGTGGGGGCAGCTCCGACATCAGCTCCGACATCTGGGGGACTAGAGGCAGAGGTGACGCGCTGGGACTTTCCCTTGAACTTCGAGGGGCTCTTTCGGGTGACGTTCCTGGGGGAGGATCGAGTGCGAATCGGTTTCAATCGCTTCTTTGATCCACAGACGATCGAATTCGCCCTCGTTGACGGAGAGACCCTGGACTTCAAGGGGGCCAGCTTCATCCTGCGGCCCGGGGGTGACCTCACCGGTCGCACTTTTCTCCTCGGCGGTCAGACCCTTCGGACTGCCGTCGAGAACCTCATGGACGTTCTTCATGTTGAGGAGATCGGTCGCGGAACGAGCGTCCTTGGCCTGACCTACTACGGTCCCTCACCGGAGTACTCCACGGAATTGGTCAATCGCCTGTTGGAGGAGTTCATTGTCTCGCGCCAGCAGCATTCAGAGGGGGAGACAACACGTTCAATCACCTACCTTGAGAACGAGATTGAACGCATTGGACTAGACCTCGCCCAGGCGGAGGAAGATGCGCTCCTGTGGGGTATGGACACCGGCCCGAGCGCCCTGCCAGAGTCGGCCCTGGCCCTCGTGGAAGTGCTCAGTAGCGTGGAGCTTGAGCGCACGCGCGCGACCTTCACGGCGGACAGCCTCGCCGCTTTGTTGGCGACGATCAAGAACGGCGAGTTGAGCGATGAAGATCTCCTAGCCATCGATGCATCTCAGGTCTTCGAAGGCAGCATGGTGGAGCCGTTGTCGTTCCTCGTGGCCGAACGTGAGGGCCTGAGCGCGATCTACAACGATGAGTGGCCTGCGCTAAAAGCTGTTCGAGTTCAGATCCAGACCCGCCTCGAAGGAGTCTCCTATACCCTGCGTGGTCGCATCGATGAACAGCGTCGGGCTGCGGCGGACCTGGCCCTGATCGCTGAGGACTTCGAGGCGGATTTGGCCAAGCTGCCCCAGGCGCAGCTGGAATTTGCGCGCCACGAACGCAGCGTCATGACCCTGAGTCAAATCCAGATCTTCTTCAGGGGACAGCTCGAGGACGCAAACCTGCGTCTGGCGGCCACGACTGCTGACGCTGAAGTCCTGGATCGAGCGGTGATCCCGCTCCTGCGGGATCGCCCGTCCTTGAGACTCAATCTTGCGATCGGCCTAATCCTTGGGCTCGCCTTTGGCTCTATCGTGGGATTCTTCCTCGAATTGAAGCGGCCGATCGTGACGGTCACGCGTCTGGCTGAGCTGGCCGGAGCGCCCGTTCTTGCGTCGATCAAGAGGCGCCGTTTTCAGCGCTGGCTACCTTCGCGGGATGCCCCCGATGGACGTGCTGCCGACGACATTCGCGCCCTGCGCCTTAGCCTGCTACAGAGGGCTTCGGAGGCCGGGGGCTGCTTCTCCATCGCCGTTACATCCACTCGTCGCTCTGAGGGGCGTACGCGCGTGGTCGCCAACCTAGCCTTTGCCCTCGTGGCCAGCGGTGAACGCGTGCTCCTGGTGGACGCCGATACCCGTCGCCATCAACTGGCCAAGGGCCTGGGGCTCAAAAGTGAGAAAAGTGGCGAGTTCGGACTCGGGGGTAATTCCCCGGAGATCTCTGCACAGTCCGCAGGCGTGGACGAGCTGGACCTGCTCACCCTGGGGGGAGATCTCTCCCTCGCGGATCAGGTCGATGCGGGCCAGCAGGAAGCGTTCCTGGCCCAGGCGGGCAAGCGCTGGGACCGCGTGCTCTTTGACGCACCCGCCGTGGGGGACTCTGCGGACGCCCTGGCCATCTGTCGAAGCGCCGATGGGGTCCTGCTCCTGGCCCGCGCCGGTAAGGTCGGTGAAGCTGATGTCGTAGAGACCGCGGCGGCCCTGCGACGGGTCGGTGCCCGAATTCTCGGCGTTGTTCTGAACGCCTCCTAAACCACCTCTCGCTCGGAGTTCGGGAAACTCGGGCAGCTACCGGGACTGCAGCCCCTTGATTGAGGCGCGCCCTGCCCTACCCTCTTGGGCACGTGAAGGTCCTTTTTCTAGTTACGGACGACTGGTACTTCCTTTCGCACCGTGTGGCCCTTGCTCGTGCCGCCCGTGATGCGGGATGCCAGGTTGTTGTTGCTACCCGTGACGGGGGGAAGTTGGCGGATATTGAGGCGGAGGGTTTCGAAGTACGCGAGCTGTGTTTCTCGCGCCGGGTGGGGGATCAGGTCAGGAACCTAGCCCTCCTACGCAGACTCACTCGACTCTATCGGGAAGTGAAGCCGGACCTGGTGCACCACGTTTCCTTCTTGCCCATTTTCTACGGCACGTTGGCTGCCCGACGCGCCGGTGTCCCCTCTATAGTTAATGCGGTGACAGGCCTAGGCCATGCCTTTGTGGATGGTGGCGTGCGACGCAGGCTCCTGCGCTGGAGCGTAGAGCGCGCCTATGCCCGTGTGTTACGCGGCCCCGGAGTGCGGGTCCTAGTGCAGAACAAGGAGGACCGCGATCACCTGGTTTCGCGCGGTCTTGCTGAAGCGGATGACATCACTTTGGTCCCGGGCTCCGGCGTCAACACCGATCGATTCCGTCAGCGTCCGGAAGCCCTCGACGGAGCCGCACCGCTGATCGTTCACGCCTCGCGCATGCTCTGGAGCAAGGGCGTTGGCGACACAGTGAAGGCAGTGGAGAGCCTGCGGCAAGAGGGCATGCCCCTACGACTTGTCCTGGCCGGTCGCACCCATCCGGACAATCCCCGTTCCATTTCCGAGTCCAAGTTGGGGGAGTGGTCCGCCCAGGGAATTGCCCAGTGGATTGGCGAGACCGAGGACATGCCAGGATTGCTCGAGCGTGCCAGTATCTTGACCCTGCCCAGTGTCTATCGCGAGGGTGTTCCGATGGTGTTGCTTGAGGCGGCGGCGGCCGGGCGCCCGATTGTCACGACGGACGTGCCCGGATGTCGTGACGCTGTCGTCGACGGCGAGAACGGATACCTGGTGCCGCCCTCCAACCCCGAGGCGATTGCGGAGGCCCTGGGGAAGTTGCTCCGCGATCCCGAACTGCGTAGGCGCATGGGGGAACGCGGCAGGCGTCGGGTGATCGAACGCTTCAGCGAAGAAATAGTGATCCGTCGAACCCTGGGGGTCTATCGGGAGCTGGTCGGTGATACCTGGCCACACATTCTGGCGCCACATCTCCAGCACGACTCCGTCGCCCAACCCTCGAAGTCCTTGGAATCGTGAAGCTTCGCTCTTACTACCACATCCCCTCTCGGAGATGCGACGTCTCCCGTGGACGCAACGTCTCCCGTGGACGCAACGTCTCCCGTGGACGCAACGTCGCGATTCACTGAGCCATGGCCACCTGGATTATTGGCGATGTTCACGGCTGCGCCGTAGAACTTGGACAGCTGCTCGGTGCGCTTGATCTAGAGCCCACCGATCAAGCTGTCGTGGTCGGGGACCTCTTTCACCGTGGACCCGACGCCTGGGGCGTGGTGCAGTTGATGCGTGAACACGGTGTGCAGTTTGTTCTGGGCAACCACGAGCTAGCCATGCTTCAACGCGTTGGTCTGGCGCCGTCCCTCGCGGATGGTTCAGATCGGCCGCCCCTGCGCACTAGTTTTCCCCCGATGACCGTCGAAGACCTGGTCGGCGATGGTCGACGTCCTTTGGTGGCACCAGCGGCACAGCTGGGTGAGCTGCTGGTCTTCCTTCAGGGACATGCAGGCTATGTCCTTAAGTCCGACATGATCGAAAACGCGGGGCAGACCCCCGATGGGCGAGCTTGGTTGGTTGTACACGCGGGCATCCCGCCGAAACGCGATCCGATGACCTGTGGCCCCAAGGAATTGGTCTACTCGCCGCGCCTGCGCGGATTGCGCTCCTTGCTCTGGTACGAACGCTACCGCGGACCGGAATTGGTTCTCTTTGGCCACACCCCAAATGAGGAGCCCCTGGTGCGCAAGGTAGATGGGCAGATCGTTGCACTTGGCCTCGACACCGGCTGTGTTTACGGCGGCAAGTTGACCGCCTATTGCCCGGAGCGGGATGAGTTCGTTTTTGTGCCTGCAGCCGACGCCTACGCAACCAACTAAAGAGGTCTCCGGGACCCTAGCCCTTGCGCATCAGTCCCGAAGGATCTTGCCGTAGCGCGAGTGCTCCAACAGGGCGCGGAAGTCCTCGTCTTCACGCGTGGCGCGACGTTGCCCGGCCGAGAGGAAGGCGTTGCCCAGGGCATCCCGGGACTGCTTGATCTTGCCGTTTAGGCAATAGGCCCGAGCCAGCTCGACATAGAGAAGTCGGGGAACGTTCATGTCTCCGGCAAGGCGCATGTCGACGCCCGTTTGGTAGTCCCGGGATGCATCGCCGTATTCCCCCAGGCGCAACTTGATGGCGGCGCGCGCCTCTATGAAGGCGGGAACAAACGGACTTCGCTTGATGTCGTCGTCGTACTTGCGCTCCAGTTCGCGCTCCGCCGAGCGATCACCAAGCAGCGCCAGGCAGATACGAGCCTCGTCCTGCACCAGGGGAGCAGCGTTATCCAGGAGCGGTTCAAAGAGAAGCTTGAGTTCGCGCACAAGGGGCGGTTCAAGGTCGACGACCAGCTCAAGTAGAATGCGACGAGCTGCCAGGGAAAGACCCGACCTTGCGGAAACGCTCACGAGGTCTGCGGCGATCGCAGCCCGTTGTTCACGGCCGATGATCTGGTAGTAGGACAGGAGGGAATTTGCTGTCGCAGCGGCCCGCGATGCGGACTTGGCAATTTCCCGAACCTGGGGTTCAGCCTGCGTGTCGCCGACGAACGCCAAGGTCTCAAGGGCTATGTTGATCAGGTCGGTATCTTCGGCGAAGAGCAGGCCGCGCAGGGGGCTGATACTTGCGGTGTCGCCGGTCTTGGCCAACTGCGCCAGGCCCTGGGCGCCATCGAGTCGACCCTGGCGGTCATCCCCGGCAAGGAACTCGGCCAGAACGGTGCGCACTTGGATTCGATCGGAAATGTACGGAAGAACTCGCAGGGCCTGGTGGCGAGTGTCTTTGTCCTTGCTGCGGGCCATGGCGAAGAGATCGCGGGAGATTCCCGGCGCGCCCCAGCCTGCTAGGACATCGCCCACGGTGCTGGCCCGACGGAACATGCTGCTGGTGGCGTTATCTCCAGGGGTGAGGAACTTCACCATCAGGGGCGCGGCTTCGGGCCCGAGGGCCAGAAGGTTTTCCTTAGCGCGCAGGAATTCTGCGTCGGACTGTGCCTTCTCGATGGCTTCGACAGCGCTGTTCACAGGTTCTTGAAGGCGCGCGAGCAGGGCTAGCTGTTGGGCCCTCGC
>JBLHLB010000194.1:0-7716 GCA_047618505.1 Planctomycetota bacterium | reverse complement strand
ATCCTGCTCGTCCTCTTCCCATTCTTCATCTTCGTCGGCGTACCAGCTCATCTTATTTCGGCTCCGCTAGTGCCCACCGGGGCCAGTATCAACGGGGCCAGTATCAACGGGGCCAGTATCAACGGGGACAGTGCCGTAGGAAAGACAGGCGATGCCACCGGAAAGGCGCTGAAAGCCACAGTCCACGAGCCCTATCGATTCCATTTCTCCCTGCAAGATTTCAGGCTCCGGCCATTCCTGAACGGTCTCTGGCAGGTACCTGTAGGCGCCAGCGTCGCCGGAGATCCAACCGCCGATCAAAGGCAGGACTCGCCGGAAGTAGAAGGAATAGCCCGCTCCGAGGATACGCCCCGTGGGCATGCTGAATTCCAGCACCAAGACCTGGCCACCGGGTCGCACAATTCGCGCCAATTCCGCCAGGCCGCGTACGCGATCCTCAAGGTTGCGAAGACCGAAGGCGATCGTCGAAACGTCCGCGACGTCATCACCGAGGGGCAGGCGTAGTGCATCCCCATCCACAAAGAGGCAGGGCCGTGTTCCGCGCTTGCCCTCCGCCAAGACCAGCATCTCGTGGGTGAAGTCGACGCCCAGGGTCTTTGCACCCGCTTTTTCCAGGACGAAAGTCAGGTCCCCTGTGCCCGCGGCCACATCAACGGCGACCTTGCCCTCGAGCCTGCCCGCTCGCCGTAGAACGGTCCGTCTCCAACCACGGTCAATCCCCAAGGAAAGCACGTGGTTGAGCAGGTCATAGCGCCGCGCAATGCGCGCGAACATCGATCGAACTTGTGTCGCCTCGGGCATACCCCGGAAACCTAATCCCCGATCAACATCCAACCAACCAAAAAGCCTCGACCCGACGACAACGGCCCGTCCCAACCTAAGTTGGAACGGGCCGTTGGGGTCAGCTAATCCTGGTGGACAACCCCGAGGCTGTCCTCCGGGGAGACCCAAAGCTCAGGGAAGGCCCAACCGGGAGAAGGACTGACTGTCGGAAGGACCTACTGTCGGAAAGACCTACTGTCAGAAAGACCTACTGTCGGAAGTAGTCCATGAGACTCACGGCATCCGAGCAGGGGATCGATTGAACCCCTGTGAGGAAGGGGTTGGTATCGAATCGGCGCAGACCGTTCAAAGACACCACATCCACAACACCCGGTCCCTCGTCAGAGATGGGAACCGAGAGGAAGATGAACTGCGGGTTCGTCGTGGGTGCCGGACCTGCGTTGACGCGCACGATCGACTTGCCGTTGACGTTCGCTGCAACGCCGGCCGAGAAGACCGTCGAGAAGTTCGTCAGGGGCGCCAGGTTGCGCTGGTTGTCGAAGGCGATATCGGTCGGGATACCGGTCAGGCCGTTGGGGCCCTCACCGATGGAGACCTTGATCGACCACTGGATGTCACGGATACCCGGGTTGCCGAAGGCGCCGGAAGCCAGGGGGATCTGACCACTGGTGCCACCTGTGATGGCCATGTTGGAGATCGCTCCCCCGCCGAGGCCCGTGGGCAGTCCGGCCGTGTCGAGGGGATCCTCGTGAACAACCCAGATCGCGGAACGCAGGTCGAGGATGTCAGGCTGGATCGCCTTCGGGCGCGGGAAGCGGTAAGACGGCACACCGATGACATCATCGAAGCCCCAGCCGTTGACGCCGTCCGGACCGGACTCGAAGACAGCAACGGAACCGTCGCCGTTCAGGATGTAGGCAAAGTAGACGCCGCGCAGGAAGCCGAAGGTGCCTTGGCGCGGAGTGATGGCCACGTCGATGGGGTTCGAAATCTGGCTGGTCACCGTCTTACGAACGTTCAGACTGAAGGCCGAGATCACAGACATCGAGCCTTCCTGGGTGTTGACCACGAGGATGTCTTCGTTGCCACCTTCCCAGGCGATCCCGGTCGGTCCACTACCCACGGGGGTCACCTTGACGATCTGGTGGAAAGTCGAGGAGGAGGGGTCCGTGTCGATGAAGGTAACCAGGTCAGCCGAAGAACTGGTAACCGCCAAGAGGTCCAGGTTGGGACCCATGGCCAGGGAGGTCGGGTCCGGAACAAGGATCCGGTCGATCACCGTGAAGCGGTTCGAGTTGAGCACGACGACTTCGTTCGAACCACGGTCCGCCACGTAGAGGAAGTGCCCGATCTGTTGGCGGATGCCGTAGGCGTTGCAGGCTTGAATCGAAGTCTGGGGCGGCGACGGGCCTTGGAAGAAGGCGTTCTGCTCGAGGGCAAGAATACCGTTGGGGGCCAGCCCAAGATCCGGGTTACCCAGGGGAGAGCTGCCGGGGCTCAAAAGGTTCTGAACCGGCGGAAGCATCAGGGGTAGGTCGATCGAGGACGGCTCCTGGGCTGCCAGCAGCGGCGACAAGCACAGGGGCGGGAAGATCAACGGCGGCGGGTTCGGGTGCGGAGCCCAGTTTGCGAAGTTCGGACCACCGATGACGGTCTTCACAGGAACGTTTCCACCCGCTGCGCCCGGCGCCAAGGTCGAGGGACCGCCGGAGGCGACGATGACGATCTTGAGGCCTGTCTGGGAGCAGATGTTGCCACCGCCAGCCTGACAGCCGAAAGGCAGCGAGTTGTTGAAGGTCAGATCCAAGGCCCAACCAAGGGCCATATCCGAGGGCGCCGTCAACAGGGGCGAAGCGATCAGTCGATCGTTCAACGAGGTGTCAGTCGCAAGACTGAAGACTCCGGGGGAACCACCGTCGAAAACACAGACTCCGGCCGTCAGGGACGGAATCATGATCGACCCCTGGAGAGCCAGGTTCGGGTTGTTCCGGAAGTTGGTGTTGCCTTCAATAATCGGGTTGTTCAGGTCATAGGTCGGGTTGCCCGGCCCCTGTCCAAATCCGTTGAGGTCGATGACCGAGATGCCGGGGTTACTACCACCACGGTTTACGTAGATCGTGTCCGGTGTAACCGGCGCGTTGACGATGCCGGGACCCTCGGCCGTGGTGAAGCTAATCGAGGGCGAAGAGCTGTTCAGGTTGCCCGAAAGGTCAGAGAACTGATCCGGGTTGATCGAGACTTCGATCTCACTAAAGGACCCGCAAGACAGTCCATCAATGATGGGCCCGGAGCCCGGGAAATTGTAGGTGGGAATAAGCTCGATGTGCGTCAGGTCAAAGGGCGACTCAATGTTCACATGGAAGGGAACTTGAACGCGACCGCCATCGGGACCGAACTCGATCTGGATTGCAGCGGATAGGACCGGCGCCGTGCCGTCGTCAAACTCTCCAAGGCTGCGAATCTGAATGGGCTCCGTGAACTCGACCAGAATCGAAGTCTCGGGATCGACGTCCAGCGCTCCATCGAAGGGAAGGATGGCCGGGTCGCTCGCAGCGTTCCCGACTTCAATGGGAATCGTGTCAGGGCCCACAGTGGCCAATGCCACGCCCGCATCACGTAGAGCTCCACCATTGACCGCAAGCACACTCTTGGTGATCCGGATGCGAATCTGCGCATCAGTTCGGAAGGTCTCCAAGGAGGTCAATTCGCCGTCAATATCGGGAATGAAAACGAAGGTGTTCGGAGACACGAGATCTAGCCCACCCGAAAAGGAGGTCGTGCTCTGTGTACCGGGGAAGCCCAATCCCGGCGTCTCGCCATTCACGTCGAGTGCGGAGGGAAGCCCGTTGGCTGAACCGATCCACTCCTCAAGCAGAAGTCGTGAGGAATCCGCCGGGTCAACCGAACCGTAGGTGTAGCCCCCTACAAATGCTCGCCCCGGGACCAGAGTCACTGTGCCCGTGGAGTCAACCGACTCGACAGCGATCGTCCCCGTGAGGTTGTAAGCGTTGCCCGCACTCACGGCTCCGTCTAGGACGGAGTTCACATCGATGGGTTGTGTGAAGCGCGCGTAGATGAAGTGGTTTCCCGCATCACCATTGGGCAACTTCGCAGTCAGCGGCCACTCGATGGGCGGCAGGATGCCGTTCGTCGAAGTGGCATTGTCCTTCAGGTCCTGGATATCGCGAATCTCAAGCAGCTGATTCGTCGGCAGGCCGTTGCCATCCGCAACATAGATCCGGTGGGGCAGCAACCGGCCGAAGCCATTGGAAGCCTCAGTCAGGTCCATGCGCGAGCCAGAACCGGCGCCACCACCACCACAGGCGGTAAGCGTGAATGCGGCCGCGAGGCTTAGTGAGCCTGCGATCACGGCGGAGTTACGGTGCTTTCGAGGCGAGTTGTCTGCGTTGTGCATCATTCGTCCCAACGCCGGTTGGCGCTGAATTGTCTCGACGCCAGGGGCGTCAACCGTGAATCACTCAGTGGTCCCGCGCAGGGGGCATCCGCGCGCTGTGACAACTGACTGAAAGGGGGGAAAAAAGTCGGAGACGGGGTGAGGGGGCATTCCCAAGTGCAACATTCAATCCTGACTCACTCCCCAGGCCAAGCCTGCGGGGCGATTCCCGTTCAACGACTTTGGGCGCTGGAGCGGGAAATCAGCGCCGTAGGGACGCTGAGGCCGGGATTCGAATGCTTCGAAGGGGTGCCGAACTCTGTCTGTACAAGTAGCGTGCCAAGTGTACGAAACGAGCCAGTCACCCCCGCTTTCATGCCCTACTCCCTTGCATGGCAACGGTTTACGGAGATTCGCCCGCGAGTCACTGATGACCCGATCCGACCCACCGGGCGCTTCTGAGTTCTGAGTTCCATCGGCTCTGTGCGCTTTCGCACCTCTCGCCTTTTGGACCCCAGAGCGCGAATGATCGCCACCACCGGCCAAATCCCAACAGGCAGCCAGGTCGGAATCGAACCCCTGGCCCCGGGGGGTTACTCTCTGGCGGTGAACTCCCACGAACCGACCCTACGCCCCGACGCCTTCCAGGATTCCGACAAGGGCAATGCCCCGGACGGTGAATCCGGAGACGCCTGGACCGCCCCCTCCGCTGGCCCCCGGGAGCGAGAACTTGAGAACGTCCTACGACCTCGCACGATGGCCGAGTTCGTTGGCCAAGGTCGGGTGGTCTCCAATCTCCAGATCGCCCTTCAGGCAGCCCGCGGACGCGGGGAGCCCCTGGACCACGTGCTGCTCTCTGGCCCCCCTGGGTTGGGCAAGACCAGCCTGGCGCGGATCCTGGCGGCTGAAATGGACACCGACCTGCACACAACCACGGGGCCGGCACTGGATCGCCCAAAGGATCTTGTGGGCATCCTGACCCAACTGACCCCGGGTTCCGTGCTCTTCATCGACGAGATCCACCGCGTGTCGGCTGCCGTCGAGGAGTACCTCTACAGCGCCATGGAAGATTTCACGATCGACTTCACGATCGACCAGGGTCCGAACGCACGAGTTCTACCGCTTTCCCTCGCACGCTTCACCTTGGTGGGAGCGACCACGCGCGAAGGATTGCTCTCCGCCCCCTTCCGGGGCCGCTTCGGTTTGCTGGAGCGCATGGACCCCTACCCCACTGACGAACTCGAGCAAATTCTTCGGCGTGCGGCCTCCATTTTGGATGTGCAGCTTACGGACACGGCAGCGACGCGCATTGCCGCGCGCTGCCGCGGAACACCTCGAGTTGCCAACCGATTCCTGCGACGGGTTCGGGACTTAGCCCAGGTGCGTGGCGAGAGCAAGGTCGATGAAGCCCTCGCCCGGGAAGCCTTGGAACGTCTAGGGGTCGATGAGAACGGCCTCGAGGAAATGGATCGTCGCGTGCTGCTGTGCCTCTCGCAAAACGAAAGCGAAGCCACAGGTTTGAAGACCATCGCTGCCGCAGTTGGCGAAACGGAAGACACCATCGAAGAGGTTTACGAACCGCACCTGCTGCGTTCAGGCTTCCTGCGCAAGACTGGGCGCGGCCGTATCATCACCCCCGCGGGTCGCACCGCCGTGGGGCTACCGCCCCTGCAGAACGACACTAACGCCCAAGGATAGGCGCAGCGCATGTCTGGTTTCTCTTTCACGCTCGAGGCTGTTGCGAGCAATTCCCGCGCGCGCGCCGGAACCTTCCACACTCCCCACGGAGATGTTCCAACGCCAGCCTTCATGCCCGTGGGAACGCGGGGGACGGTCAAGGGGATCATGCCCGATCAACTGGAGACCGTGGGCGCGAGCATGCTGCTCGCGAACACCTACCATCTACACCTTAGACCTGGCGAAGATGTGGTGCGAGAGCTGGGCGGAATCCATCGATTCATGGGCTGGGATGGCCCAATCCTGACGGATTCCGGGGGTTATCAAGTCTTTAGCCTCGGGCACATGACAGCCCTAGACGACGACGGCGCCACCATGAAGTCGGTCGTGGACGGCACTCCGATTCGCCTGACACCCGAGAAGGTGGTGGATATTCAGCTGGCCCTCGGACCGGATGTCTTGATGGCCTTCGACGAGTGTCCTTCAAACCCGACGGAGCGCCCAGCCGTCGAGCGTGCCACCGAGCGCACCCACCGCTGGCTTGAGCGTTGCGTGCGTCGCTGGCGCGAGCGCGAAGGACTCGCGAGTGGCAATGCTCTCTTCGGCATCGTCCAGGGCGGAATCTTCCCTGAGCTTCGCCGTGCCTCGGTGGATGCGGTCACCTCACACGATCTGCCGGGCTACGCCATCGGCGGCGTGGCCACGGGCGAAGGTCGCGAGGACATGTTGGCTGCTGTAGAGGTTGCAGCCCCCCTATTGCCGGAGGATCGTCCGCGCTATCTGATGGGCGTGGGCACGCCGCTCGACTTCGTCGATGCCGTAGACCGTGGCATAGACCTCTTCGACTGCGTGACACCCACGCGCCACGGGCGCAACCACCAGGCCTTCACATCCATCGGTCGTCTCAACCTACGCAACAGTCGCTGGGCCCGCGACGAGTCACCTGTGGACGCGAATTGCGATTGCCCCTGCTGCACACGCTTCAGCAAGGGCTACGTCCGGCACCTGTGCAAGACCAACGAGATGCTCGCGGGCATTCTCTTGACCTTGCACAACCTGCGTTACTTCATTCACCTGATGGAGGATCTGCGGGTTGCGATTCTGGGCGGCAATATAGAGTCAATCCTGAAGCGCGTTCAGAACCAGGGAATGTCGCGTAAGAGCTCCGCGGGCTGACCCTCTCTGATCCCTGAGCGGGTTCAGGTCGCCCCCTCAATTGGGAGACCCTGACACAGGGGCACACCCCTAGCAGCCCGTTGAAAAACAGCAACTCCTCGCTCGGCCCCCACAAATCGCCTGGCTGCGTTATCGGAACCACCCGTGTAGGTACAGCTACGCGGAGAACCCGACGCCTTGCCAGGCAATTTGTGGAGACCAACCGAGAAGCTGCTGTTTTTCAACGGACTGCTAGGCCGCGATCAAGTACAGGCGGACTTCAGCGCCGCTTGAAGTCCGGGCAGCTCGTCGCATTGGGACGCTCCGGCCGCACGCACACGTGTCCGTAGTCGTACTTGCACGTGTCGCAAAGGACCCGGCTGCTGGGAAAGAGACCCCTCACGAGGGCCCAGATTCTCCCAAGTGTGGCTTTGATCCGACTCATGCTTGCACCTGAACTGGCCTCACAACTGGCTTCCAGATTGAGTCCCTGAGTGGCCCGGCTCCGCTGGCTCCCATGGCACGGCGAGCCGTTCCGTAGGGATAGTAAGGGTAAGGCGAGGCGAAGGTGCTGACCAACGGACCGTCTTCTAACGTCGCTTAAGGACTGCGATGCGGGCCACATCAAGGACCGGCGCGTCAAGGGCAGCCTGCCCACGGGTCGCAGCCGCCTCGGCTACGATCGGACGACCCCAAAGGCCGATTTC
>JBLHLB010000193.1:0-7733 GCA_047618505.1 Planctomycetota bacterium | reverse complement strand
CCACAAATTTCCTGGCAAGGCGTCGGGTTCTCCGCGTAGCTGTACCTACACGGGTGGTTCCGACAACGCAGCCAGGCGATTTGTGGGGGCCGAGCGAGGAGTTGCTGTTTTTCAACGGGCTGCTAGAGGTCCTCGTCCTGGCCTTCTTCTGTGTCGACTTCCAATGTGTCAACTTCTTCTTCGTGCAGGCCCTCCACCCAGGCTACGACCAGGCCCAACTCCTCGGCGGTCAAGGGGTCACCCTTCTTGGGCATGGCCCCCTTTGTGCCGGGCTCAAGGCGCAACGCGGCGATGAGTCGACTCGACTCTGTATCACCCGGCTTGACTGCCCACTCTGCCCAGGTTTTCTCGAAGACAGCGTCGAAGGTGTCGAAGCGCAATCCCGCCGCGGGTTCCTCTGCGCCGTGGCAGCTGGTGCACTTGGCGCTGAAGATTGGACCGACGTGTTCCGCAAAGGTCGTAGCTCCCTCGACAATCACAAGTGCCGGCGGTAACTCGAGCACGTCAACACCGCGGATGATCGCAAGCTCAGGCAACTGCAACTGGAGTTCCTCTGCACCGGCGTCCGTCACAGCCGTTTGCCACAGGAACAACTTCCGTAGGGAGCCAAGCTCCGCGAGCTGTTGCAGCCCTGCGTCGGTCACCGCAGTGCCGTAGAGGTTCAGGTAGGTCAGAGCTTTCAGGTCACTCAAGTGAGCGAGCCCGGCGTCACCTACGGCGGTGTTCTCCAGGTGCAAACGCTCGATCTGTTTGAATCCGGTCAAGGCCAGAAGTCCCCCATCGGTGACCGCGGTTCCCGAGAGGTCCAAGGACGAGAGAACCGTTTCGAGTCCCGCCAGCAGGGCTAAGTCATCGTCCCCGGCCGACTCGCGCAGGAGTCCGAAGACAACGTCTACCATCGGCGAATCAGCGGAGATGCGATTCGCGAGAGCTCCGCGCTCAACCAAGGCAGCCATGGCGGCCGGAGATCCCACGGGTGTGGGCGCAGTCAGGTTCGTGAGATCAACGGTATCGGTCGGTCCGTCGGTGACGGGCGTCTCGGTCTCCGCCGGCGGGTCGCCAAAGGGATCAGACACGACCTCGGACCAATCCCCGAAGATCTCCGACCCTGCCGTTCCGCCGTCTACTGGCAAACCGTGGGCCACCGGATCCATGGAGCGGATCCACGCGATGACCAAGTCGACCTCGTCGCGTACCAGGGGATCCTCGTCGGAAGGCATGGAATCTTCATGCCCCGTGGGCAAGCTGATCAGTCGCACGAGCTCGCTCTTCTCGGGATGGCCGGGAACGATGACCCACTCACTCTGATCCGCCTCGAATATGCGCTCAAACTCGTGCAATCGAAGCCCACCCTTGGCCTTGCGCGGTCCGTGGCAGTGGTAGCAGGTCAGCTCAAGGATCGGCTGCACTTTGGCGTAGGCCGCGGCCTCGTCGCTACTGATCTCTCTAACCAAGGCCGGGTCAACGCTGGGCACTTCAACCTCCGCCTCAGAGGTCTCCTCCTCCGGGTCCTCAACTTCGGCCGGATTTGGGATCGCCCCGGCGCCTGCGGCCCCGGTTTCCAGTTCCGTGACATCCACTGATGATTCAGCCGGTGTCTCTGCCGGTGTGTCTGTTTGGGTGTCTGTTCCGGATTCCGGCTCCGAAGCAGTCGGCTCTCCGGCTTCCACCGGCTCCTCGTCCTCTGCCATTCGAGCCTCGATGCGCTTCTCGCGGCGGGTGATCTCCTTCTCGTCGAAGGGCTCGAAGAGGTAATCCTCGCCATGCATGAGGTTGCCGCCCAGGTGACCGACTACGCCGGTTCCAATCGTCGTAACGAAGAGCAACAGCGTGAAGCAGGTACGCGCCCAGTTGCGTTTGCCGGAGCGCCCAAGCAGCCCGAAACTCCAGGTCAAGAAGCCGGCCACGGCCACGCCAACTCCGCCCCAGCGGTGCCAGTAGATCAATCCGTCCGCCGGGTGACCGTGACCCTCGACCGCGGCGTAGGTCCAACCGGAATAGGCCGCCAGGGCCGCCGCAACCCAACCCAGCCCAAGGCAAACCAGGGTCGCGCTACAGGGTCGCGGACCCATGCTACGCACGCGGCACAGCTCGATGATTCCCGCCGCTATCAACAACCCGATGGGGAAGTGCACCAGGGCGAAGTGAATGCGTCCGTAGACCTGCATCCAGGGGCCCCAGGTCTCGCTCATAGTCAAGGCCTCCTGGGGGGCGGCCGAAACCGACGAGCCCAGGATGCTTGCCCCCAGCAGGACACTCAGGGCAATTAGAAAGGAACGGGGCTTCGCGGTCATGGATCGAGGTGCTGGCTAGTGGAATCGAGGGTGGGGCGCGAGAACAGTCTACGGGATCTGGTCCAATCTCGGAGCACTCGGGAATGGCATGCTCGGGATTCTCCCCAAGCCTACGGGCAACGCACTGCGCCAAAGGGCAACTAGCGTGTAGTCTCCCTTCCAGATCCCCCATGAAGCACCACCCCTGCACCACCCCCGAGGACGTCGCGGCCACCTGCGCCGATGACATCGCCCGAATCCTGGCCCGACGACCCGAGGCCGTGTTGATCCTACCGGCAGGAAACACGCCGAAGCCGCTCTTCCGGGAGCTGGTCCGACGCCACGAGGAGGGCACTCTCGATATGAGCCGGGCCCACATCGTGCAGTTGGACGAGCTCGTCGGAATTCCGCCGGAGGACAGCCGTAGCTTCAATGCATTCCTGAGGGACTTCCTCCTGAAGCCCCTGGGCCGAGACGGCACGCGGGACCATCTCATGCGCGGTGACGCCGATGACGCCGCCGAGGAAATCGCCCGACATGGGGCAGATCTCGAAGGCCTAGGCGCCGTGGACCTAGCTGTCCTCGGCATCGGCCTGAACGGTCACGTTGCCTTTAACGAACCGGGCACAAGAGCAACGGACGGAGCGCGGTTGTTACAGCTCGCCGCCAAGACCATCGAGGGACTAGAGAAGGAGTTCGAGCCCCAGGAACTTCCGCGCACCGGAATCACCCTGGGCCTGGTCGAACTACGTGCAGCCAAAACCGTGCGCATCCTGGCGACGGGCACCGGCAAGGGACCGATCCTTGGACAATTACTGTCCGCTGAATCATCGTCCGACTTGCCGGCGGCCCGACTCGCCCCCCACGACGACCTGGTCATCTTCAGCGACGAAGGGGCCCGGGGCGCTTAGTTGCCCACGGGCTCGATCGGCGTCGACTTCGAAGGATAGGCCAACGCAAGGATGACTAGGCAAGCCAGGGAAGCCCACATGGGCACCGAGAAGAGCTTGCGATAATCGCCCCCGGCCCAGTCGGAGACCCAACCTGCGATCTTGCTACCGACGATCACGCCGATGCCGATGATGACAAGGTTGAAGAGGCTCTGGGCGCTGGCGCGCACATCCGGCGTGGTCTGTTCGTCGACGACCATGAAGGCCACGAAGATGAAGCAGCCGAAGCACAGGCCGTGCAGGGCGATACCCGTCAGAAGGGTGGCCATCATGGGCACGGGCAACACATCGTAGTAGGCGAATAAGGCCATGCGCAATCCGTAGGCGACGACCCCGATGCCGAGCAATGACTTGCGCGAGAGTCTCTTGGCCAGGAATGGGATCACGGCGAGGACCAGCACCTCAGACATTTGCCCAACGGTCATCAGTCCTCCACCGCCTACTCCAAAGACCGTGCGGAAGAATTGCGGCGCTTCCTTAGCTACATTCCCCAGGAAGCCTTCTGTGTGCACGAAGTAGAACTGGTGGATGCAACTAATGGGCACTGCCAGCAGGAACAGGGTCAAGAGCGGCTGACGCTTGACCTCCCCCATCGCTTCGAAGGTCGCGCTCTTTTTCGCCCCCTTGGAGGGCGGTGTGTTCGGAAGGCTGAAGCAGAAGATCCCCATGATCACGCCGATCAACGAACTTAGGCGGAAGGCGTCCGCCTTGCCCGCCACCTGGGCCGCAAGGATCGCAGCCTCTGACTCACCACCGGGCGTGTGCTTGAAAGCCAGCCAATGCCCCATCATCAGCCCGACGGCTATCCACCCGAAGGTGCCCCAGAGACGCACGCGGCCGAAGTCGCGGTCACGGTCCGGCAAGTGGTGCAGGGCGAGGGAATTCGTCAGCGAAAGCGTCGGCGCATAGACCATCCCGTAGACCAGGGAAAAGGCCAGGAACATGCCGAAGGAGTCGATCCAGCTCAGCTGCCAAATCAACACGGCACCGATCAGGTGACTGATCCCTAGGAACTTCTCCGTGGCAAAGTGTCGGTCGGCGATCTGCCCCGCGAGGAAGGGACCAACGATGGCCCCAACTGCGCCGACGGCGAACATCCAGCCGATCTGATCACCGGTCATGCCACGGTGCCCCGCCAGGAAAGACCATAGGAACGGCAGCCAGGCTCCCCAGATGGCGTACTGGAGAAACATCATCAGCGACAGTCGGGCCCGAAGTCCGGAGTCAAGGGGCGGGGCAGTGGCGTTCATGTTGGCTCGTGCCCGGTCGGGGCGCGCTCCTGGATCGGGTCAGGGCGGAGAGGCGAAGGGATGGGCGCGAGACTTGGGCTAGTCGTCGCTAAAGGCGGAATCAAAGGCAGTGTTTGCGCGCGCGAAGTCTAGCCGGCGCGTGAAGGCCGCAGCCTCCGTGGCACCCGCCTCGCGATCCATCATGGGATCTTCCCACTCCACTGTGAGGGGTCCCTGGTAGTTCGCGTGGTTCAGGGCGCGAATCAAACCTTCGAAGTCGATGCAACCTCGCCCGGGCGAACGGAAGTCCCAGAAGCGCCCATCTGTGCCGAAGTTCGAGTGTCCGCCGAAGACGCCAGCATCCTGGGGCTGTGTCGACCAATAGACATCCTTCACGTGGCAATTGAAGATGCGGTCGCCGAACTCGCGAATGAACTTCAGGTAGTCAACCCCCTGGTAACCGAGGTGCGAGGGATCGTAGTTGAAACCGAAGTTCGGGTGATGGTCGATGGCCTCGAGGGTGCGCCGCGTCGTGGTGATGTCGAAGGCGATCTCCGTCGGATGAACCTCCAGGGCGAAGTGCACGTTCTCTTCCCGGAAGACCTCCAGGATCGGCTTCCAACGGGCCGCGAAGTCGTCGTAACCGCGCTGCACCATGGCCTCGCTCACGGGCGGGAAAGAGTAGAGCAGATGCCAAATGCTGCTGCCGGTGAAGCCGTTGACGACGACGCGTCCGGTGATTCCCAGGCGTTCCTTCACCTGCGCAGGTGCGGCATCATAGAAACGCCGTGCCGCCCGCGCCGTTTGCATCACCTCCTTAGCCGCCCGTTGGCGCACCCCCTCGGGATCGCCATCGCCCCAGACGCGGTTCGGCAAGATCTCCTTGTGCCGTTCGTCGATGTTGTCGCACACCGCCTGGCCCACAAGGTGTGTGGAGATCGCGTAGCTGCCCACGCCCCCGGCGCCGAGAATCGCCCACTGCTTGGCGCAGTAGTCATCCTCAGTCATCGCACGCTCGGGATCAAAATGATCCCCCCAGCAGCCGAGTTCAAGACCGTCGTAGCCGAAAGACTTGGCCTTCTTAGCCAGAACTTCGAGGGGCAAATCGGCCCATTGGCCGGTGAAGAGACAGACGGGACGTGCCATGGATCGGAACGGGTCAGGGATTCAAATGGGGAAATGAAAAAAAGGGCAGCTGGGTCGATCTATTTGACCTGGCTCAGCTTGATGGCGCAGCGTTCCTTGGCGGAGAGCATGGCCGCCTCGAGCACGCGTTGAGTCTCGTAGGCATCAGCGAAGTCCGGCAAGGGAACCTCAGGCTCCTCGCCGCCGATCACGCGCACGACGTCGGCCAACATATTAATGAAGCCGTGCTCGTACCCGAGAACATGGGCGTCAGGCCACCAATTCGCCGCATAGGGATGGTTGCCCGCGGAGGTGCACATGATCTCACGCCAGCCGCCTTCGCGCGCGCCATCCGTCTCATCGTAGAACTTGAGAACGTTCATGTTCTGAAATTCAAAGCGCAAGGAGCCCAGCTCGCCGTTGATCTCAATCGTGTTCGCGTTTTGGTTCGGGCCCGCCAAGCGACTGGCCTCGAAGCTTCCCACCGCGCCACTCTTGAAGGTCGCCAGGAAGAGCACTGCATCGTCCACCGTGCTCTTACCCATCTTCTTGGAACCGATGATCCTGCGCTCTTTGATGAAGGTCGGGGCTATCGCACCATTGATCTCGGCCACCTCGTCTCCGGTGATGAAACGCGCCATATCGATGATGTGGGCGTTCAGGTCACCGTGAGCGCCAGAGCCGGCGGAGCCTTTCTTGAAACGCCACAAGAGCGGCGTATCCGGACCACCCCAGTTCTGCAGGTAATTCGCGCGTACGTGGTACACACGTCCGATGCGACCTTCCTTCACAAGCTTGTGGGCGAAGGCTACTGCGGGGCAGCGACGGTAGTTGTACCAGACGAAAGTCTTGGCCTTGCGCTTGGCCTTGCGGGCCGCGTCGCGCATGGCGCGCGCATCATCTAGGGTCCCCGCCAGGGGCTTCTCGCAGGCCACGTGCTTGCCCGCTTCCAACATCGCGATGGACTGCTGCGCGTGCACATGGTTCGGTGTGGCGACATCCACTAGATCAACCTCCGGATCTTCGGCGATGTCTTCCCAGCGCGTGGATTGGTTCGCCCAGCCCCACTTGCGGGCGAACTCTTTCAGTTCGACCGCGTTGCGTCCGGCGATACGATGGCGCTCGGGATCCAGGGGAAGATCAAAGAAGTGCGCCACCTGGGAGTAGGCGTTGGAGTGCACACGGCCCATGAACTTCTGACCGATCAGGGCAACCTTGAGGGGCTTGGACATCGGGGACGGCGCAGATGCGCTGCGGGGAGGCTGGAGCGGACACCCGGGGCCAGGCCACGGGACGGCCAGAGTCTAAAGGGAAGCCAGGTAGGCCAAAAGGTCTCGCATGGTTCGACGGTCGATCAGGTCACCTAGGCCCTCGGGCATGGCCGATAGATCCGCCCGACGCTCGCTGATATCGCTCTCGAGGACGTCGTGGAGCTCGCCGTCTGAATCCTGCAGGCGCAACCAGGTCCCTGCTTCGCCTTCAAAGGTCAGACCTTCCTTCAGGATGCGTCCATTGAGGGCAGAACCATCCTCGAAGAATAGGACGGTGGCTCCGTAGCCCTCGGTCGTCTGGACGTTGGGTTCTAGGATGGACTCCAGCATCTGCAGGCGCGAGAGACGCGCTGAGAGCCCGCGCAGGTCCGGTCCAACCGTATCCCCCGCTTCGTCGTTCACCGCGTGGCAACGCAAGCAGGAAAGGTCAGCGCGCTCAAACACGCGCCGACCGGCCTGGGCGTCCCCACCAAAGAAGCTGTCGAGGTAGGGCGTCAGGGCTGAATCTTCGTTGCGCAGGGCGGCGACATGGTGCAGCCCCTCAATCACCGACTCGTCGCCGTTAGCCTCCGCCGCCAGGATCAAATCCAGGGCCAGCTCGGGCGCGATTTCGTCCCGGCGCAGGGCGCGCAGTTCCGACAGCAACATCTCCACCGCTTCCGGTGTGTGCGTCTTCCCCAGGATGGCATAGGCAGCGCGTCTTTCGGGGAGTTCGCCGTCACTCAAGATCCCGTCCAGGCGCGGAAGGACATCCGCGGGGGAAAGTTCCTGCAACGCCTCTAGCCCCGCCGCGCGCAGACCTCCGTCCTGCGCGGCAAGTGCCAAATCGATGACCGCCCCTAGGGCTTCGCCCTCCAACGAATCCAGCGCTTGGAAAGCCGCCAC
>JBLHLB010000192.1:0-7783 GCA_047618505.1 Planctomycetota bacterium | reverse complement strand
TTGGTCGCGTTACGGAGGGCGGTACTTCCCTCGTGGGAGCGAGCTTGTCGCTGGAGGAAAGGGCAGCTGAAGGCGGCTCACCCTTCGGAGGTATGCGTGGCATGCCTGGCTTCGGCGGTGGCGGTCCCAAGGCGCGCAGCGGCGGTTCTGGTGACTACACCTTCGAGGGCATTGAGGTCGGGGAATACACCCTGAGCATTTCCCATGCGACTCGGCAGATGCCCATGACCTATCCGGTGGAAATCAAGGCGGGCGAGAACTCATTCGATGTGGACTTACCCCTGTCAATCCTCGCCGGACGTGTCACGAATGAGGCGGGCGAGCCCGTCGTCGGAGCAGCCGTTAGCGTGGTGCGCGCCTCAGAAGGCACCGCTCCCGGAGGTACCCAAATGATGTTCATGGTCGCTGACGGTGGTGGTGGCGTTCAAGTCGGCGGTGGCGGATCCGGCATGGCGACGGAGCGCACCGACGCTAATGGCAACTACATCCTGCGCGGTGTCCTGGCCGATACGCCTCTCCAGGTGAGTGTGGATGGCGGGGACTTTCAGCCCCTGAAATCCGATCCGATTACAGTCGGGCCGAACGAAACCATGGACGGGATCAACCTCGAAGTAGCCGCCGGAGGTTCCATCGCCTTGGAAGTCTTCACCGCGGACGGCGACCCCTTTGGAATGGGCCTCGCTTCGGCCGCCTATATGGGGACTGAATCCGAGGATCCCCAACGGAAAGTCATCCAGGACGGCGAGGGAATGTTCACAGGGTTGCGCCCGGGCACCTGGGAGATTTCGATACGGGCCATGGGCTTCGGTGGAAATGACGCCGAGTCTCCGGAGTCGCAAACGGTTGTGGTTCGCCAGAACGAAACCGCCGAGTTGCGTTTCGACATGCCCTGAGCATTGGAATCTTGGGACCCCTGGGCGATTGTCCCGGGGGTCGCCGAGGATCCGGCGATATGATCGCGCCCGTGCAAAAGGATGACGGGCAAACATACGACGCGATCCTCTTGGATTTGGATGGGACCTTGGTCAACAGCCAAGGCTCGATTCTCCCCCGTACTCGAAGCGCCCTGCATGCAGCCAGCGAAGCTGGGATCCGTGTGATGATCGCCACGGGGCGTTCCGCCGAAGGGACCCTACCGGTGATTGAGGCTCTGGGACTCGACGGGCCCGCGGTCGTCTACAATGGCGCGGGAATCTACTGTCCGCGGGCGGGCAAATTGATCGAAGAACGTGTGCTTTCCAACCGGGCTGTCGAACGCACGCTTGCCTTCGCCTCCGAACGGGAGCTTTTGACGGTTGTCATGCGTCCACGCCAGAAGTTTGGGATGGCGCCGCGTACCGACGAAGAGCGTGCGGCGACAAAGTGGTTAGAAGAGCTAAAGATCGTGCCTGCCCAGGACTTGCCACGCGAGACCTTGATTCGCATTACCCTCTTCGGACTTGAGGGGATGACTTCGGCACGACTTCGTAGCGATTTGGAAGCCTCCATGGACCAGCCGGTTTATCTGACGGACTTCCCGCTCAACTGTCTGGCGGGGCACCGCGAGAGCCTCCTGGGGGTCGTAGACATTCAGCCTCCCTGTCGCGGGAAAGGCGAAGCCCTGCGCTTCCTGCAGGAGACCTACGGCATCCCGCCGGAGCGTGTCGTTGCCGTCGGCGATGCCAGTAACGACGTCCCCATGCTGGAGGCCGCCGGCCTCGGCGTCGTGATGGAAGAATCCATGGTGGAAGCGCGTGAGGTGGCCGATCGAACGATTGGGTCCTGCGAAACGGATACGATTGCGGAGTTGGTCGAAGAGCTGTTCTTGAGCTGAGTCTCTTGGCCCATTGCCAACCCAGGGCGGCGGTCATTGCACCTTGCTCTCCCCAGGGAGATGCGCAGTTGGGGACGTACGCGAGCCATCCATCCGTCTGCGTCTTCAAGAACAGGGCCGCCCACCGATGACTCTCGGTGGGCGGCCCTGTTCTGTTCTTGCCGGAGGTGGGACGACCGGCGTTACTCGGCGCCCTTAGGCTTCTTCGTTGCGGCGGGCTTGTCGGCCTTCTTGGTCTCGGTGGCGCCGGTTGCCTTGGATTCTTCTTTGCTGTCGTTTTGGCTCGTCTCGCGACTCTTCTTGTCCGCCTCGGCGCCCTTCTTGTAGGACTCGGAGCGATAGTCGGTTTGGTAGAACCCGCTGCCCTTGAAGATCACGCCGCCGCCCATGCCGATCAGGCGCTTGAGCTTGAGCTCCTTGCAGGCGGGGCACTTGCGCTTGGCGGATTCGGAGAATGATTGGAACAGCTCCAGCTCGTGTCCACAGGCATCGCAGCGATAGTCGTAGGTAGGCATTGGCGTATTTCTTGGCGCTATTGAGCGTCGCTTTCGGCGGAGGCTCCGGCCTGAGCCTGCTCTTGAGAGGGCTTCCCCGGTGCGTTTTCTGCAGGCTCTTCGTCACCGGCTACGACGACCACTTGGGCGTGGCGTAGGACGACATCATTCCACTCGTATCCTCGGCGTACCATGCGCAGGATCGTTCCCGCTGGCTTGCCCTCGACCTCTTCGGCTTCGGTGGCCTCATGCAAGTTGGGGTCGAAGACGCCCTCGGTCACGATAGGAGTCACGTTGGCGTTCTCCAGGGTCTGGAGGAAGCGTGTGCGCGTCATGTCGACACCGATGGCCAGGTTTTTGGTCTCCGGGTTCGTGGCCGGGGACTGCAGGGCCATGTCGAGGAAGTCCAAGACGAAGAGCAGCTCTGTAAGGAGCGGCTGAAGGCGCCGACGCACCTCCATGTCGCGCTCGACGAAGGTGCGGCGCTTCTGGTTCTGGTAATCCGCCTGTGCTCGCAAGGATTTTTCGCGCATGAGAGCACACTCCTCGGTGAGCGCGATGACCTGTTCCTCTAGCGTCAGCTCGCGCTTGGGCACGTCCTCCACGACCTCGGCTTCGGGGAGATCCTCGTCGATAGGGTTATCCGCCTGGGATGACCCTTGACCCTCTGCGTACACGGCGTCGTGCTCGCTGACTTCACTTGCTTCTTCGGGATTCACTTCGTTCTCGCTCTTACTCTTGGCCATAGCTTTGGGTGGTTCTCTGCTTCGCCGGACCTAGCCGAAGTAGTCGACGATGCGTTCAAAGAAGGACTTAGAGCCGCTGCGCTCATTCTCGATCTCGTCGAATTCCGTCAGCAGTTCCTCTTGTCGATCCGAGAGCTTCTTGGGGATCTCTACGAAGACGCGTACGAGCTGGTCGCCCTTGCGACGGCCTTCGAGGGAGGGCAAACCCTGCCCGCGTAGGCGGAAAACCTTGCCGCTCTGGGTACCCGATGGGATAGACATCTCAACGCGCCCTTCGAGGGTCGGGATCTCGACCTTGTCGCCCATGGCCAGTTGCGCAAAGGAGAAGGGAACCTCGGTCATGAGGTCGGGGCCCGAGCGTTGGAATACCTTGTGCTCATCCTCGCGGATGAATACATAGAGGTCCCCACGCGGGGCGCCCGGTGCTCCGGCCTCGCCTTCCCCTGTGACGCGGATGCGCATGCCATCTTCAATGCCGGCGGGGACGGCGAGTTTGACGTCGGCTTTCTTCGCCGTTTGACCCTTGCCGCGGCAATCGCTGCAGGGGTCCTTGATCGTCTTGCCCGCGCCCTGACAGGTGGGGCAGGCGGTGGCCACTGCGAAGAAGCCCTGACTGCGGGTGACCTGGCCGCGGCCTGCGCAGGTTGCGCAGGTCTCGGGCGAGGTACCCTTCTTGGCACCTGAGCCCTTGCATGTGTTGCAATTCTCGTGGCGCTTGAGGCTGATCGTCTTTTCAACGCCCTGGGCAACTTCCTCGAGGGTTAGGTCGAGGGTGATCTTCAGGTCGCGTCCGGGGCGCGGGCCCTGGCGTCTGCGTGCTCCGCCGCCGAAGAGGTCGCTGAAGATGCCACCGCCTCCGCCACCACCACCGCCGCCGCCGAAAATGTCACCGAAGCGCGAGAAGATGTCCTCCATGTTGGAGAACCCTCCGCCGCCACCGGCTCCCTGTCCGAATGCTGCGTGACCAAATTGGTCGTAGCGCGCGCGCTTGTCCTTGTCCCCGAGAACGTCGTAGGCCTCGGCCGCTTCCTTGAATTTGGCCTCCGCTTCGGGGTTGTCCTTATTGCGGTCGGGGTGGAAGGCGAGGGCCTTCTTACGATACGAGCGCTTGATGTCCTCGGGTGAGGTGCCCTTGTCAACTTCAAGGACTTCGTAGTAGTCGCGCTGGGCGCTCATCGTTTGGGCTTTTCGTTGTGCCCTGTGGGGCTCTATATATCGGAGACAGGCGTCGCGCCGCGAATGCGACGCGACGCCCGTTGGATTGTGCCGATCAGTGGGCGCAAAAGAGACGCCCAGGTGAAGCGGAAATTAGCGCATCGAGCCTGTCACGGCGTCGTTCTCGTCCTTGAGGTCCGTCACCATCGAGTCGGTGGTGAGCAGCAGACCTGCAATCGAGGCGGCGTTCTGCAGGGCGGAGCGCACGACCTTGGCGGGGTCGAGGATGCCGGCCTTGAACATGTCCTCGTACTTGCGGGTCAAGGCGTTGAAGCCGTAGGACTTGCCTTTGGAGCGAATCGTATCGAGTACAACCGCACCGTTCTCGCCGGTGTTTTCGGCGATCTGGCGCAGCGGACCCTCAAGGGCGCGCTCGATGATCATCTTGCCGAAGCGTTCGTCACCCTTGACGCGCATTTCTGAAACGGCAAGGGAGGCATTGGCGAGGGCCACGCCACCGCCGGGAACGACGCCTTCTTCAATGGCGGCGCGGGTGGCGCTGAGGGCATCTTCAACGAGGTCCTTTTGGGACTTCATCTCGGCTTCGGTGTCGCCACCGACCTTGATGACGGCGACGCCGCCGGTCAATTTGGCGAGGCGCTCTTCGAGCTTCTCACGGTCGTAGTCTGAAGTGGTGCGTTCGATCTGCGTGCGGATCTGCTTGACGCGGTCCTTGACGGACTTGGCCTTGCCTTCACCGGAGATGATCGTGGTCGTGTCCTTGGAGATGACCACGCGCTTGGCGCTCCCGAGCTGGGACAGGGTCAGATTCTCGAGGCTCAAGCCCAACTCTTCGGTGACAGCGATGCCACCGGTGAGGACGGCGATGTCGCCGAGGTAGGCCTTGCGACGCTCACCGAAGCCAGGTGCTTTGATGGCGCAGACATTGAGGATGCCGCGCAGCTTATTGATCACGAGGGTCGAGAGGGCTTCCCCTTCGATGTCCTCGGCGATGATCAGGAGCGGCTTGCCTGCCTGTGCAGTTTGCTCCAGGAGGGGCAGCAGCTCGCGGGCGCTGGAGATCTTCTTTTCGTGGATGAGGATCGAGCAGTCTTCGAGCTCGGCCGTCAGCTTGCCAGCGTTGGTGGCGAAGTACGGCGACAGGTAGCCCTTGTCGAACTCCATGCCCTCGACGACTTCCAGCTCGGTCTCACGACCGCTGCCTTCTTCGACGGTGATAGAACCGTCGTCGCCGACCTTATCGAAGGCTTCGGCTAGGAGGTCGCCGATCGCCTTGTTGTTGTTGGCCGAGATGGCCGCGACGCTGGCGCGTTCCTGGGTGGAGCGAACCTTGCGTGACTGGGACTCAATGCTCGCGACCGCCACGAGGACCGCTTTGTCGATGCCGGTGCGCAGGGCGATCGGGTTGACGCCCGTGGCGAGGTACTTGAGGCCTTCGTTGTAGATCGAAGAGGCCAGGACCGTTGCCGTGGTGGTGCCGTCACCGGCCACGTCGTTGGTCTTCTTGGCGACTTCGTTCACGAGCTTGGCGCCCATGTTCTCGAAGGGATCTTCCAGGTCGATTTCCTTGGCGACCGAGACACCGTCCTTGGTGACGTGGGGCGCCCCGAAGGACTTCTGGAGGATGACGTTGCGCCCGCCGGGGCCGAGGGTGACTCGAACAGTTTTGGCGAGCTTCTCGATGCCGGCGCGAACCTTTGCCCGTGCGTCATCGTCGAAGAGGATTTGCTTTGCCATTGTCTTTGTGTGTTTGCTGTGCTGTGTGTGCTGTAGGGGGGGGGTGGAGGCGGTGGCTGTTGAGGTGCTGGGCCTAGAAGCCCATGCCGCCGCCCATTCCGCCCATTCCGCCGCCCATGCCGCCCATGCCGCCCATTCCGTCCATTCCGTCCATGCCTTCCATTTCACCACCGCCGGCACCCTTGGGCTCGGGCTTGTCGGCGATCATGGCGTCGGTGGTAAGGAGCAGCTGAGCAACGCTGGAGGCGTTCTGTAACGCGGTGCGCGTCACTTTGGCCGGGTCAACGATCCCGCACTCAAGCAGGTCGCAGTACTCGCCCTTGAGGCTGTCGAAGCCCCAGCTCTTGCTCTTTTCCTGGAGAGCGCGGTGAGCCACAACGGCGCCGTCGTGGCCTGCGTTCTCGGCGATCGCGAAGACCGGACGCTCAAGGGCGTCGAAGACAACCTCGACTCCCATGTCAAAGTCCTCGTCGGTGCCAGTCTTGATTTTTTTCAGGCAATCACGGGAGCGCAGCAGCGCGAAGCCGCCGCCCGGAAGGATGCCTTCTTCGATGGCCGCACGGGTCGCGTGCAGGGCATCTTCGATCAGGGCCTTGCGCTCCTTGACCTCGGTGTCCGTGGCGCCGCCGACGTTGATCTGGGCGATGCCGCCGGTCAACTTGGCGAGACGCTCTTGGAGCTTCTCGCGGTCGTAGTCCGAAGTCGTTGCTTCGATCTCGTTGCGAATCAGAGCAACGCGGGCTTCCACCGCATCGCGCTTGCCGGCGCCCTTGGTGATGGTCGTGGTGTCGCTGGTGATCGTGATGCGGCTCGCGGTGCCGAGGTCCTTGAGGGTGATCTCGTCGAGTTCCTTGCCGGAGTCCTTCATGACCGCTGTTCCACCGGTCAGGACGGCGATGTCCTGCATCATAGCCTTACGACGCTCGCCGTAGCCGGGGGCCTTGACGGCGCAGCAGTTGATGATGCCGCGCATCTTGTTGACGACCAGGGTCGCCAGGGCCTCGGACTCAATGTCCTCGGCGATGATGAAGAGGGGCTTCTTGGCTTCCTTGGCCGCCTCGAGCAGGGGCAGGAGCTTCTGCACGTTGGAGATCTTGTCCTCGTGCACTAGTACAAGGGGATTCTCGTAGTCGCATTCCATCTCGTCGGGGTTGGTGACGAAGTGGGCCGAGAGGAAGCCACGGTCGAACTGCATGCCTTCGACCAATTCGATGGCTGTCTCCAGGGACTTGCCTTCTTCAACGGTGATCACGCCGTCCTTGCCGACTTTCTTCATCGCGTCCGCGATGAGCTTGCCGACGGAGGCGTCGTTGTTCGCGGAGATCGTCGCAACGGACTGGATGTCACCGGCGCCGACGGGCTGGGAGGCCTTGCCGAGCTGAGTCACGATCGCCTCGGTGGCGGCACGGATTCCGGCGTTGAGGCGCGAGGGGGCAACCCCGGCCGCGACGGCGCGCAGGCCGCGGCTGAAGATCGCCTCGGTCAGGAGCGTAGCGGTGGTCGTGCCATCGCCGGCTTTGTCGCTGGTCTGACTAGCGACTTCTTTCACGAGCTGGGCGCCCATTTGCTCGTAGGGATCGGAGAGTTCGATCTCTTCCGCGACGGAAACACCGTCCTTTGTAATCGTCGGAGCACCCCAGCCTTTGTCGAGGATCGCATTGCGTCCACGGGGGCCGAGGGTGCTGGTGACCGCTTTGGCGAGCTTCTGAACGCCTGCGAGAACCTTCTCACGCGCGTCCGTCTCGAAAACCATCTGCTTAGCCATAGGGCTTGGGGGTCGTCTGCTGTTTTGTGGGTCGTCGATCCCGCGCCGGTGG
>JBLHLB010000191.1:0-7838 GCA_047618505.1 Planctomycetota bacterium | reverse complement strand
AACCAGGAGATCAGTGAGACGGCGGCCGTTGCCCTGGGCATCCTCGCAAACGAGGAGTCCATCGAGACCCTTCAGCTCCTGCTTGAAGATCACCCCGATGGACGCAAGCTCGTCGGTCGCTCGGAAGTCAGCTTCCGCACGCGCGCCTTCGCCGCCTACGGCTTGGGCTTGATCGGTGTCGCTGCCAAAGAAGGAGATCGCCAGCGGATCGTCGAGATCCTGGTCAACTCCGTCACCAACGACGACACCAGCTCCCAGGACCTCAAGGCCTCGGCGATCATCTCCCTGGGACTTGTGCCCCTTGAGACGATCAACCCCGAGACTGCGCCGGCAGAGGGTGAAGCCCTAGTCGCGCACCTCAGCCGCAGCGGCCAGATCGACTACCTACTGGGCTTCCTTGCGGACGACACCAACAACTTCCTGGTACGTGCCCACGTCCCCACCGCCCTGGCCCGTCTCCTCGACGGTATCCCCGGTGTCGGTGATGAAGCTGGCGCCTACGAGATCCAAAAGGACCGTGTCGCAACCGTCCTGCTGGAGCTCTTCGACAAGCGCACTAAGGAGCCCCGCGAAGTCGTCATGGGCGCCATCCTTGCGATGGGCCTGATCGGTGACGCTGACTCCGACAAGATCGACCAGGAGATCCGCTCTGCCCTCGCCAACGTCCCCAAGGACCACAGCGACGCCCAGGCGCGTAACTTCTCCTTGATCGCAATGGCCAAGGTTGGTTCCAGCCTTGGTAGCGGTGAAGGCGCCGATGATGGTGCTGCAGAAGCTGCTGAGTACCTCCTCGACGTCCTCGCGAAGGGCAAGTCCACGATGAAGCCGTGGGCCGGTCTCAGCATCGGAGTCATGGGTCGTCGCCTCAGCGACAACAGCACCTCCCCGTTCGGGACAGCCCGTCTGATCGATCTGCAGCGCGCCCTGCGTTCTTCCTTGGAAGACGAAGGCAACCCGCAGCGCGTTGGCGCCTACGCCATCGGCACAGGCATCATGGGTGACCTTGACTCTAACTCGATCCTGCTCGACAAGCTTGATGAGCTTCGCGACGAAGAAGCCCGTGGCTACGTCGCCGTCGCCCTTGGACTTGCGCATCACTCCCCGGCGATCGAGAACATCAAGAAGATCGTCACGGAGTCCGAGTATCGCCCCGACCTGCTCAAGCAGGCCGCAATCGCCCTGGGTCTCCTCGGCGACAACGAGCTCGTCGACGACCTCGTGACCATGCTTGGGGACGCGACCAACCTCGCCACCCAAGCGGCCATCAGTTCCGCCCTGGGCTTCATCGGTGACAGCCGGTCCATCACTCCCCTGGTGGAGATGTTGGCCGACGACACCCTGACGGAAAGCGCCCGTGGCTTCGCCGCAGTCGCCCTCGGCATCGTCGCTGACAAGGAGCCCCTTCCCTGGAACTCCAAAATCGCCGTCGACTTGAACTACCGTGCTTCGACTTCGACGTTGACGCAGGCTTCGGCGGGTACGGGTATTCTTGATATCCTGTAGGCGTTAGGACGGTTATTCGGAAGCCGTGCAGCGTTCGCGCTGTGCGGCTTTCTTTTGTTAACGGGTGCCGGGGTGTTGCGGGGGGCTGTTGGGGGATGCCGCCTGCGGGGGAGTTTCCCCCTCGGACAATCGGTGTGCAGTATTTCTGGGTTCGCACGCTGGCGCGCGCTCACGGGCCGCGCTTCATTGGCTGCGCTACTTTGCCCGAAGACATGGACTGTGCAACGGGCTCTTGCTTGGCGCTCCATAGCGTGGCGCTTGGTGTCTTGCGCTTGGTGTCTTGATCTTCGTCTCTTGCCTTGGCGTTCTGCATTTGAGAACGACTTCGGAAATGTGAGTGAAGAGTCTCTGGTTCAGTGCTAGCTGGCTTGAAACTTGCCGACTTGCTTTGGCTGGTTGGGGCGGAGTAGGCGAAGAGTTCTGTTCCTCCAGGGGAACGTTGGTTCTCCGATGGGGATGCTAGGCGGTCGTAGGAGATATCTAATGGCGAATTGGGGCCTGTGATGGGGTTGGTACAGGCTTTGCCACTTCACTGATATCGAAACTTGATTCGTCCTTTCCTCATTCGTGTAGAGCAACACCAAATGCGGCGAGACGAATCGAGTGCATCTTGCGACCTGACTCCCAATCCGAAGCAATCATGAAAAGACTCGTTATAGCCGCAGCCCTGTTTGGCGCCTGCGCAGTTGGTATTGACGTTCCCACCTGGGGACACGGCGGCCAGTATCGCGGCCCCGGGGACACGGTTCCGCCCGGTGGAGTAGGAGCCGGCGGTGGTCGAGGTCCGGGAACCGGTGGAGGTGGAGTTCCTGGGCAACCCGTCGGACCAGGAACAGGTGGTGGCCCGGCGGGGCCGGGTGGCCCCGGCATCCCGGGCAACACAGGCGGTCCGGGTACGTCGCTTGGAGGAATGCACTACGGTCCCGACCTGACACAGTGGTCCTTCTGGTGGGAGTTCAACAAGGATCCCTACCTGAACCTCAAGGACGCGATTCACAGCCCCATCGTTCGCACTGGGTCCGTGGGGTTCTACTTCGGGCAAGGTACGAGCGATCAGGTTCTGGATACTCAGCGCCCGACAGATGTTCAGGTACGCCAACTCGTCGTCCCTGCACTACTCACTGCCCTGAAGAATGAGAGCAACAACGACATAATCACAGGCTGCCTTATCGCCCTAGCGAAGATCGGTGATGCGAAGTCAGAGAGTGGCGATTCGGCCTTCGAAGACGTAATCATCGAATTCCTCGACGACTCCAACCAGGAGATCAGTGAGACAGCAGCGATCGCGCTTGGAATCCTCGCGAATGAGCACTCCATCGAGATCCTGCAACATCTCCTTGAAGATGATGATGTGGGGCGCGAGTTGGTTGGGCGTGCTGAAGTGAACTACCGCACGCGGACCTTCGCCGCCTACGGCCTTGGCCTGATAGGCGCGGACGCGGAGACGGAGTACCGCCAGACGATCGTCCAGATCCTTGTTAACGCAATCTCCAACGACAACACCAAGTCTCGCGATCTGAAGGTCTCATCTATCATCTCGCTTGGGCTCGTACCTATCTTGGATATCGAACCGGAGGCTGTATCAAGTGAGGGGCAAGCTCTTGTCCCCCACCTCAGCCGAATCGGGCAAATTGATTACCTGTTGGCCTTCCTAGAGAACGACGACAACAACTACATGGTGCGTGCCCACGTTCCTACGGCCCTGGGCCGTCTGCTCGCGGGCATTCCGGGCCAAGGTGACCCTCTTGAAAAAAGCGCCTATGAGACGCAGAAGCTGCGCATCTCGGAATCTCTACTTGGCCTCTTCGAGGAGCGCACGAAGGAGCCCCGCGAGGTTGTCATGGGCGCCATACTTGCCATGGGGCTCATTGGCGACGCAGACACCGATGAACTCGATCGTCGGATTCGTGCCGCCCTTGCCGCAGTTCCCCGTGATCACTCGGATGCCCAAGCCCGCAACTTCTCACTCATCGCCATGGCTAAGGTCGGTTCCAACAGAGGCAGCGGTGAGGGCGTAGAAGAAGGGGCGCGCGAAGCGGGCAAGTATCTCCTGAAGCAACTGGTTGACGGTAAGTCCAGCATGCAACCCTGGGCCGGACTAGGCCTCGGCGTTATGGGATACGGATTGGCTCAATACACTTCCAAACCCTTTGGTGTGTCCGTGCGTGCTGACCTTGCAGTCGCCCTTCGGCAACGCCTGAAGAAGGGCGGAAGTCCCCAGAGCATCGGCGCCTATGCCGTCGCCGCTGGGCTCATGGGCGACATGGATTCCAACGCCACACTGCTGCAATTGCTGGAGGATCTACGGACCGACGAGACCCGTGGTTATGTGGCACTCGGCCTTGGGCTAGGCCGCGTGAGCGGCGCCCGTGAACAAATTCAAAAAGTCGTTCGGGAATCCGAGTACCGCCCAGAGTTGCTGCGACAGGCCGCGATCTCCCTCGGCCTCCTCGGCGACAATCAACTGGTCGAGGACCTGACCGAGATGCTCGCCAACGCTACAAACCTGGCGACGCAGGCTGCCATCAGCTCAGCCCTGGGCTTCATCGGTGACGGGCGCTCCATCACTCCCTTGGTTGAGATGCTCGCCGACGACAGCCTGACCGCAACAGCACGTGGATTCGCCGCGGTATCCCTTGGGATCGTCGCGGACAAGGAGTCCTTGCCCTGGAACTCCAAAGTGGCTGTCGACCTCAATTACCGCGCCTCTACCTCCACCCTGACGGAACAGTCCTCCGGCGCCGGGATTATTGACATCCGATAGGCTATTCGACCTGAATGCCTGGACTCTTCGGCGGCAGCGGAACGACCCAAGGTCGATCCCTGCCGCTGTTTCATTAAGGGGAGAAGGACGTCCGACGCTTTCCCAGCAACCACTGTCACCCCCTCTCCTGGGCCCCCTAGCAGCTTCATAGGCATCACCGCTGCATCGACCCTTTCATCCGCTCCTGTTGCATCCCACAGTGTAGGTGCCCCCAAGCCCCAATCACCATGCGACGCCTCCATCCATTCAGCATCCTCCTTGCAGCCCTCCTTCCGCTCATCGGCGGCCTTCCCGTGGCCCAGGAGGAAGCACAGCAGGGGGGCGGATTTGGTGGTATTGCCGGTGACGACGGCTTTCCGGGGGCCAGCCTAGAGGATCGTGGACTTGGCTCAACGCACGGCCCGCGCACTCTTGAGGAAGACGAGAACATCGCGACATTCTCCTGGCGTATCTGGTGGGACGTCTCACAGGAGCACTACCTCGCTAGGCGCGCCCATATCCACGGAGAGCTTCCCTGGCAGGAGGACGAGGGCTTCTATCTCGGTCGGGGTGAGAAACCCCAGGTGCCGCGCCCGGCGCTCAAACTCTCCCCCGAGGTGGTAGCAGAAAAGGTACTGCCCCTCTTCATCCTGTTGCTTGAGAAGGATCGCATCCCGGAGGTGCAGGCCGCGACCCTCATCGCCTACGCACGGGCCGCGCGCACACAGCCCAGCGAGGCGCGCATCCAAGTGGTGGATCGCATTCGTCCGTTCCTCGCTGATTCTTCACGCGATGTTTCCGAGGCAGCGACAATCGCCCTTGGGATTAGCGCTCACTTCAGCGCAATTGTCACCCTGGGTGATCTGCTTGCTGCGGACGAAGCTGGGCAGCAATTGATCGACGATAGTGAAGTTCCCTTTCGCCAGCGCACCTACGCTGCCTACGCCCTGGCCCTGGCCGCCAGCGATATCGACAACGAGGACGTTCGCCGCTACGCAGTTCAGAAACTGAGCAGCGCAGCCCGGGATGACTCCGGTCGTTGGAGCGAACTAGAGGTCGCCTGTCTGATCGGGATGGGAATGCTTCCCCTGGCAGATGACGGCAGCGCACTCGACAAGGAAGGTGAAGAGTCCCAAGGCCTCACGACCCTTAGCGCGCAGCTTTCTTCCTTGTTGCGTATCGCGGTGGATCCGGACGAGGGTCGCTTGGCCCGTAGTCACGCTGCAACATCCATCGGTCGTCTCGTGATGGACTTGCCGCCCCCCCGCCGCGAGGCCTTCGCCGCGGAGTTGGTCCCGCCCCTGGCGGAGATCCTGAAGCGTGGTACACGTGCGCCCCGCGAAGCCATGCAGGGGGCAGCGTTGGCCCTTGGCAGTCTCATCGATGACGATGACGACGAGGCCAGCGACGTTGGTCGACGTGCACTCACTCGCGTCTTCGATTTGCATGACGACACTTTGACCCAGGCCTTTGCCTTGCTTTCCCTTGGGCGTGCCGCAGGTCGCGAAGGGTTGGGTCGCGAGCCCGGCGTGGGAGCTGCGGAAGCGCGAACGTTCCTGCTCGCAAAACTAACCCGCGGCAGTACGGTCCTCAGGACCTGGGCTGCTATCTCACTGGGAGTTCACTGCTACGACCTTCGTACCCAGGATCGCGAGATCCAAAGCGAGGTGCGCTCGGCCCTGCGGGAAGCGCTCAAGCGAACGGACTCGCCCGAGGAGCTGTCGGCCTACGCGACGGCAGTTGGCCTGGCCGGCGATCTGGGCGCCGCCGAAAGGCTGAGCCGCAAAGGGCTAAAGGCCCAGAACGACTTCCTGCGCGGGCACGTCTCGGTTGCACTTGGCATGACAGGCGCCAAGGAATACCTGGGGAGCGCGCGTGCTTCGTTCTTCAGCTTGCGGGACAGACCGGCAACCGTCGAGCGGGCATCCCTAGGTCGAGCACTCCTAGACGACCCCGACTTAGTTCGAGACCTGGAACGCATCCTCGAGGCAGAGGGTTCCCTCAAGGGCCGTGAGGCCATGCTCTTCGCCCTGGGTCGCTTTGGTGACGTGCGCGCCCTAGACACGCTCCTGTCCTGGGCACAGCCAAGAGCGGCCTCCAGCGAGCTTCGCTCCGTAGCGGTGGCCGCCCTTGGCATGCTCTGCGAGCCCGACGCCGTGCCCTGGCCTTCGCGCATAGGCTGGCAGGTCAATGCCTATGCCCGCACAGAGACCCTGCGAGGATCAGGTCGAGGCGTCTTAGACGCCCGCTAGATCCCCTTTGCCCCAGCGGAAATGCATGTTTCAGGGCTGTAACTCCACCTATGAGTTCCCCTAGACCAAGTGGGCCCCAACGCCTCTGTGCCTACGCATTTGCCGATGGCACGATCCTTGATAGGTTTGAGGGTGCGGACGACGGGCCAAATAACCGATCCGAACATCCGCGCGACTTCCCTCCCGAAGGTTTCTCCCATGATTAAGCCGGTTCGAATCACTCTTCTAAGTCTCGCTATTTGCCTTGGCCTGGCGATGGGTAGCCTGCATGCCCAGGGTGATGGTGGCGGCGGAAGCGGCGCAGGTGGTGGTGGCGGCGCGGGTGGTTCCTACGGGGGCCCCGGGGACACGATTCCCGGCGGCGGCAATGGTGGTGGTGGCAATGGCGGTGGAAGCGGTGGCGGTACTACCGGACGCCCGTTCCTGCCCCCGGGAGTCACACCTCCCGGCTCGCCCTACGCGCCCGGGGCAAATCCCCTGGCCCCACGGCCTTTCCTGCCCGGCGGACCGAATGACCCCACTGTTCCCCCCGCAGGGCCACGCAGCCCGGGTGCTCGCCCCCTGACCGAGAGTCCGACCTCCTGGCAGCTCTGGTGGCACTACAACCGTTGGGACTACCTCCAGGGAACGTCGGTGGGGGTTCAGCCGACCACCGGTACCACTGGCTTTTTCCTGGGGCGTGGTCAAGCCCCGCAACTCCCGCCAACGCGACGTGCCGGCAGCAGTGAACTGCGCATGGTGGTGCAACCCGCGTTGATCGAGGTGCTCGAAAGCAACCCCAATGTTCAGCTCGCCGGCCACGCACTCATGGCCTTCGCAAAGCTCCGGGGCGTCCCCTCCGAGGAGCATGGCAAGTCCTTCAACGAAGTGATTGATCCGCTTCTGAGGGACGGCAACCAGACTATCTCTGAGCTCGCCATCCTTTGCCTGGGTGTGCGTGGCAACGAAGATATCTTTGCCGGTCTTGCGGGTGTTGCACTGGACGACGAGGCCGGACGCAAGCTCCTTGACCGCAAGCGCATCTCCCTGCGGCAGCAGTTCTTCGCGGTGGCGGCCCTCGGCCTCCTCGGCGACCGCACGCAAAATGATGCCTTGCGCATGAACATCGATGCAGTGCTCGGGCGCTTGATCCTGGATCGTGAAGACAGGCGGCCTGAACTCAAGGCGATGGCCCTGATCGCCATGGGGCACGTCCCCCTGCCGACGGATGATCAGTTGGCGACCGCGGAGGGCCTTAGCGCTCAATCCCGCAGTCGGGTCGACCAAGTTCTTTCGGTGTTGGCCTTCTTTGAGCACAAGAACAGTCACCTCCTGGCGCGCAGTCAAGCGCCCCGCGCGGC
>JBLHLB010000190.1:0-7883 GCA_047618505.1 Planctomycetota bacterium | reverse complement strand
CGCTGGCCTGTGCGCCGCGCGTTACGGTCAGTAGGTAGGCTCCGGTTTCCTTTGCTTGGGCGGAGGTCACGACCACGCGGGCGGTTCCGCTTACGGTGGGGGTATAGATGATGCGGGGGTCCGTGCTGCCGTCCGTATTATCAACCTGGATCGCATCGCCTTCGACGGGAATGACGGCCAGGAAGGCGTCAAACTCACTGGACTGCAGGAACAGGTTCAGGGCCTCGCCCGCGGTCACCTCAAGGTCGATCGAATCGATGAACTCACCTGAGTCCAGGCTCTCGTCATCGGTCGCGAGGGTTCCCGTGAACTCCTCCGCGTTGGCGCCCGAGTTGGAGGAGGCGGGTCCGGTGCCGGCACCTGCAGTACCAGTCGCGGCCTGGCTGATCAGCAGCTCGTAGTCGCCTTCGGCAATGCCGATGGAGGAGACCGCCAGGGTGTACATGCCGTCGGCGGGCACCGCGAAGCTGACCAGGGAGTCGGTGCCGCCCGAGGGCTTGTCATCGTTCATCTCCACGAGTTCAGCGTCGGAGCCCATGATGAAGAGCACCGTATCGAAGTCAGTCGAATTCAATTCCACCGTGAGCATCTCCCCAGGGGAGCCAGACTGCTCGATGAGATTGAGGTAGTTGCCCGCGTCCAGGGTGTCATCAGTGGATATAAGGCTGCCGGTCAAGCGACGCTTGTCACCGGGAATATCAGCAGTGGCCCCGGGGGGAGTCTGCTCAATCGTGAGGGTATAGGGCCCCGTGACTTCCGCCGGCGCAGAGGTGGCGATCAAGAGGTAGGTCTCGTCCGCTTCGGAGGTGAACTCAAGGTGCGAGACCTGGATGGAATCATCGAAGTCGTCGTTCTGGAGGAGGGAGTCTCCACCCATCGTGGCAAGCAGAAGGTAGGTGTCGAAGGCCGTCGATCGCATCGTGACTTCAAGCAACTCACCAGCGACCAAGGAGATCTCGTAGCGATCGTAATACTCGCCTTCGCCCAGCTGGCTATCCTGGATGTTGAGCTTACCGTTCTCTGTTCGGGTGGACTTCCGAACCATCTGCTCCTGGCCGGGCAGCTTGAGGGACAGGCTGTAGTTTCCACCGACTCCCTTGCTCGCAGTAGTGACTACGGCCTTCCAGGTGCCGACCTGCGCCTCGGGGATTTCTATACGGCTCTCGGTCAGGTCGTTGTTCCAATCGTCATTGTCGAGCTGCCCTTCCTTGGTCGCGGCGTAGTCCGGGGGTTGCACGATCAGATAGCCGTCGAAATCCCCGTTCAATCGCACCGTGACGGGGCCAGCTTCGGTGACCTCAAAGAGGTGAATGTCGATGTATTCACCGGAGGTCAGGGTTCCATCCTCGCTATCCAGACGCCCCTCGCGGACGACCGTATGGCTTGCCTGTTGCGTCGGGGCCTCGAATGAGCCCAGGAGCGCTAGGGCGGTGAAGGGAAGAAGTGTGGAGATCATGTGGTTCACACGGGGCAGGTGGCTTGGGCCACGGCATTGGGGCTCAGATAGCAAGGCCGGAGGTCGTACGCAGCATACTGGCCTCAGGTGGGCGGGTCGAAGGCGACAAGTCCTTCCGGGAGTCATCGGCTTAGGGGGGGCGGACGACAGAGGCGGATTGGGGATTCTGTTTGAGGGGAAGCAGATCCACAAAGAGCACGTGGATCTCGCAGACTCTCGATTGGTACATCCCAAAAGCACCGAGGGCGCGATCCCCAGGCGGGAATCGCGCCCTCGGCGCTGCCGCCCGACTCAAAGGAGTCAGGCTGTCGGATTCGTCCGCCCAGGGAGGCGGCTAGGTCTTAGACGCCTGCGACGGTCTTCTCGGAGACCGCGGGGGCTTCGTTCTCGCCATGGCTGTTGCGTTTCCTGCGGGCCCGGGCCTTGCCCTCCAGCCAGAGCAGGACCGGGTTGGCGATAAAGATCGTCGAGTAGGTGCCCGTGATCACACCGATCATCATGGCGAAGGAGAAGCTCTCCAGAACGTTGCCCGTGCCCAAGTTCCAGAAGAAGAGGATCGACACTGCGATCAAGGTCGTGCCGGAGGTCAGCACTGTACGCGACAGGGTCTGGTTGATCGACGCGTTCAGGACGTCACGCAGGGGGACTTGCATGCGCGGGAGGTTCTCACGCACACGGTCGAAGATCACGATCGTGTCGTTCAGGGAGTAGCCGATGATCGTCAGGAAAGCCGCGATCATGGCCAGGTTGATCTCGCCATTCAGGATGTTGAAGTGGTTCGCAATCGTCAGGGCGCCGAGAGTGATCAGGACGTCGTGAGTCAAGGCGGCCACGGCGGCGAAGCCGTAGGCGTACTCCGTGAAGCGCACTCGGATGTAGAGCACGATCGCGAAGAGCGAAACCAAGATCGCCAGGATGGCCTTGTCGCGCAGCTCGCCAACGACCTGTGCACCAACCGATGCGGAGGAAGGGATCGCCGTCGCCAGGGTGAACTTGCCACCGCTGGAGTCCGTGGTGTTACGGAAGGCAATGCGCACACGCTCGATCACGTCGATGTTCGTGCTGGCGGTGGCCACTGTCGCGGAGACGAGGTAGGTACTGCCGTCGGTGGACGGATCTTCGGTCACCGTGGCGGTGGCCAAGAGGGCCACATCCGTCAGCTGCGTTTGAATGTCAGCAGTCGGGTGAAAGTCGTCGAAGACGAGGCGCAGGTCCAAGGTCTCTTGGCTCGCCTGGCCCTCGATCGGGGCGCGAGCGCCGATGACTTGAACGCCGTCCGGCAGAAGGATATCGCTCAGCTCCCGGGAGATAATCGCACGCAATGCGCTGGCGCCGTCGCTCTCATCACCGTCCTCCACATCGCGTTCATCAGCGGTCATCTTTACCGCGATCTGGAAGTGGGTGAATTCTCCATCCCCGACCTCGGAGTCCGAGATTGAGCGCACCGAAGCAGTTCGCCCGATATCGCTCTCCGTGATCGCGCCCACGGCCGCTTCGACATCCTGCTGAGTCATCGCGACCTCAGTACGGATTTGAACTTCACCACCGCCAAGGAAGTCGATGCCGAACTTTTCGTTGGAGGGGTAGACGATGAAGAGGCCGACTCCGCCGACGATCAGCACGGCGGAGAGCGCCAGAGCAGCACGCCACTTGCCCAGGAAGTCGTAGGAGGCCTTGACCATCCAGGTGCCGATCTTGAACTCAGTAGTCTTGCCCTTCTCCAGGGAGAAGTGCACCAGGAGTCGTGTGATCACAAGGGCCGCGAAGACCGAGGTCGCGATGCCGATCATCAGAGTCACAGCGAAGCCGCGCACGGGGCCGGTGCCCACGCGGTAGAGAATCACCGCCGTCAACATCGTCGTGATGTTGGCGTCGAGGATCGCGGAGGTCGCCTTATCAAAGCCTGTCTTGCAGGCCTGCTTGATGTTGCGCCCCTTGTCTGTCTCCTCCCGAATCCGGTCGAAGATCAGGATGTTCGCGTCCACGGCCATACCGACCGTCAGCAGGATGCCGGCGATGCCAGGCAGGGTCATGGTCGCGTCCAGGAAGGACAGGCCGCCCATCAGCATCACGAAGGCCAGCAGCATGGAGATCGCGGAGTAGATCCCGAGCTTGCGGTAGTAGACGACCATGAAGATCAGCACCGAGGCCACCGCGATGATGCCCGAGATCATGCCGCGACGGACGTAGGACTCTCCCAGGGTGGCTCCAACTCGAATCTCATCTTCGAGCCGCGGTTCGATGCGTAGCGAGCCCGAACGCAGCACGTTGACCAGGTTCTGCATCTCCTCATCGGAGAAGCGGCCCTGGATGATGCCGCCGCCGTAGAGCGTGCCGTTGATCGTGGGGGCCGTGTACACCTCACCGTTGAGAACGATCGCCATGTTGCGTTCGACGTTGCTCTCGGTGAAGTTCGTGAAGTCGTCGTCCTTGCCTCCGACGGCTTTGAAGATGAACCCGACGGCCGGATACCCGTATTGGTCCGAGGAGGGGTAGACCCGATCGAGGTGCTCACCGCGCAGGGTGTCGTCCTCGCCCGTGGGCCTGAGCACCGGCATCGCAGAGTTGATGCGCTCTTCGGTGGACATGGCAGTGAACGCTTCATTGCCGCTGAAGCTGTTGGGGTACCACTCGATGCCGGGGTGGGGCCCACCGTCTGCCGTGGTGATCTTGTTGAAGGACGACATCGTGTCGCCTTCGTTGGCCGTGACCCAGCTCCGCAACTTCTCGCGCTCCGCCGTCAGATCCAGGTCAGTGAAGTCCTGGTCCATAGCCTGGATTTGGAACGAGAGCTCACCCAGACTGGTTATGGCCTCCAGGATGGGGTCGTTGATGACCTGCACAACGGCTTCGCCAGACGTGTGAGCTGTGGCGGTACTATTGCGCTGGGCACGGGAGACGTTCGTCAAGGTCCCCGCAGGCGGACGGTTCCCCTCGGGCAAAGTGTCCCACTTGCCTCCGTAGACGATGGTTTCGCTGCCGATCTGCAGGTACCCGCTCACCGGCAGGGACGAGCCAAACTCCTCACTCACCAAAAGGAAGCCCGCGGCGGTCAGATCGAGGTCCTGCCCAAGGGTTCCCCTAAGGGGCTCCTTGTCCATCGTCAGGGTTCCTGGTAGCTCGACTACGAAGCGCTCGTTGCCCTCGGAGCGCACAACAACCTCACGCACACCCGTGGGGTCAACGCGATCCTTGATGATCGCGATCGTCGCCTGCAGGAGCTGAAGAGGATCGTTCGCCTCTTGCTGGCTGATGGTGCCCTCTTCCACGGCCCTGTCGAGGTCGAGGCTGTAGGTCAGGCGCGTTCCACCGGCCAGGTCGAGTCCCAGGTTGAAGGGCTTATCCTTCAAAAGGAGCAAGGCTAGGGAAGCCGTGAGGAGTACGGCGATCAGCGCGATCTTGCGGGAGACGTTCTCGACCATGATGGAGATCCCCTGGGAGTTCCCGGGGGAGGGGGCTGGGACCGCTTGGTGGTCCGCCGTGGAGAGTATTTGCCGAGTCGCATCCGATGGCGACTCAAACGGGTTGGTCGGACCGGCGAATTCACCAATCCCACCGCTGACGGTGTCGATTTCTTAGGTTGGATTCGGCGCCCTCAGGCGACGATCCAGGAACACTTCGACCCCGAGGGTGCTCGGCGGCGTACCGCAGGGCTCACTCGGGGTCCAAATGGTGGTGCGGCCGCCTTAGCCGCGTGCACCGAAGGCGCACTGGGACGCATGACGTGGGTCTACTCGTCGGAGCTCGAAGAAGCAGCATTTGCTGCATCTTCGGCTGCCTGACGGGCGGCATCTTCGCGGGCACGCTGTGCGCGCACCTTTTCGCCGACGAGTTCCGACACACGCGTCTTCTTGCCTACGCGATCGCGCAGGTAGTAGAGACGCGCCTGGCGAACCTTGCCGCGGCGGTCAATGGTCACGTCTTGGACGCGGGGAGAGTGCAGCGGGAAGGTCCGCTCGACACCCTCGCCCTGCACGATGCGGCGCACCGTGATGGTCTTGGCGATTCCGCGGCCTGTGAGGGCGAGGATCGTGCCCTTGAAGATCTGCACACGTTCCTTTTCCCCTTCCCTAATCAGGTAGTGGACTTGGACGGTATCACCCACGTGCACGGGGGGCAGGGCGGGCTTGCCGAGCTCTTTGCCGAGTTGATCGATGAGGCTCATTGTCTTTCTACTTAGCTGGTCTCGGCGCCAACGGCACCGAATCAATGACGCCATCAAAGGCGCCGATGTTCAATCCACCGGGACCCAAGATCCCAGCGTGTTCAAGTTGTCTCTGCTCCCCGCACGGCGCAGGTGGCTGAACCACCACCGCGTAGGGTTGTATCTATCCCGACCCCGCTCCAACGCCGTAAGGCGTTGGACCAGAAACCCCGCTCCAACGCCGTAAGGCATTGGACCAGAAACCCCGTCCCAACGCCGTAAGGCGTTGGACCAGAAACCCCGTCCCAACGCCGTAAGGCGTTGGACCAGAAACCCAGAAGCCCCGAAGGGGATTCGAGCTGAGCGAAGCTCAGCTCAAATCGGGTCGCCGCTCCCGAGTCCTGCTGTCGCGTTGTTTCTCGCGCCAGGCGGAGATCTTTTGGTGATCACCGCTGAGTAGAACGTCGGGGACGACTCGCCCGCGAAAGGATCGCGGTCGTGTGTAGTGCGGGTGGTCGAGACCACCTTCTTGCTGGAACGATTCCTCCTGGGCAGAGCGCTCGTCGCCGAGCACACCCGGCAGGAGGCGTACAACCGCTTCCGTAACCGTGAGTGCCGGGAGCTCGCCGCCGGCCAGGACGAAGTCGCCCATCGAGATTTCATCCCACTCCACGCAGTCGCGAATCCGTTCGTCGAAGCCTTCGTATCGTCCGCACAGCAAGAGAACGCGCTCCTGTGTGCAAAGCGATGCGGCCTTCTGTTGTCTAAACGGTTGCCCTGCAGGTGTCAGGAGGATCTTGTGGAAGGATCCGTGGCGCCGCTCCAACCACTCGATGCAATCGAGAATTGGTTCAGGCTTCAGGACCATCCCAGGACCCCCGCCGAAGGGGCGGTCGTCGACGGTTCGGTTTCGGTCGCGCGCAAAGTCCCGGAAATCCACCGTTCGCAGGTCCACCTTGCCCTTTTCTTGGGCTATGCCCAGAATCGACGAGCCCAGATAGGGGTCGACGGCTTCGGGAAAGAGTGTGAGGAGGACGAACAGCAAGGGCGGAGTGCCCCGGGAGAAAGGGCGAGCAGGGTAGGGCTGAGTGGGCTGAGGGTCAAGACCCCAGGATCGCCTGGAGGCCGCCGAAACTTGCCGCAGGCAGGGTCGCATGACACCCTGCGCCTATGTTTACAGGACTCGTAGAAGCTGTCGTCGCCATCAAGGAATTCCGCACCCAGGGGACGGGGGCCGTCCTCGTGCTCCCTGCGCCCCAAAAAAGGGCTCCTGACGGATCTCAGTGGGGGGGGGGCCCCCCTTGGGAGGTGAAGCTGGGGGATAGCGTGGCCTGCTCCGGCTGCTGCCTGACGGTGGCGGCCTTGGCTCCGGACGGCGCCATGACCTTTGAGCTGTCCTTGGAAACCATCGAGAAAACCTGGCTAGGACAGGCGGAAGTAGGGCGCCTGGTCAATCTGGAGCGAGCCATGCTCCTATCGGACCGCCTCGGGGGCCACCTAGTCAGCGGCCACGTGGACGGCATAGGCAGCCTGATCCGCTCCAGAGACCCTGGCGATGGGGGCCTTCTGATGACCTTTGGCGTGGAGCCGGATTTCGAGCGTTGGCTGATCCAGAAGGGCTCGGTGACCCTCGACGGGATCTCCCTGACCATCGTTGATCCGCGCCCCGGCGAGTTTGATGTAGCCGTGATTCCGGAGACCCTCGTGCGCACCAGCCTCGGTGGCGCCAAGCCCGGCGACGCCATTCATCTGGAAGGCGACCTGGTGGGGAAGTGGATCGAGCGCCTGGTGGGCCCCTATCGAGTGTCCGCCCCCGCCTAGGCGGGCAGTCTAGAAGACGCTGAAGAGAACGCCGGTCAGAGCGGTGATCGGCGCGGCTTCACGATAATCCTCGAGGCTGCGGGTCAAGAGCCCGACAGTTGTCAGGATCTCCTCGTAGAGCTCCTCGTCCATGATGAGCTTGCCCACGGTGCCTTCGCCGGCGCGGGCATGGGCGATGATGGCGGCCAGGTCTACGCTGGTTTGGCGAAGGTTGGTGACGAGCTCCGCCGCCTGGTCGCTGAGTGCGGGGTCGTTGATCAGGCGCGCTACCAAGCCCTCTCCTTCCACCAAGCTCTTGGCGAAGGTGGAAATCGACTGCACGGCGGCTTGGAAATCATCCGCCATGCTGTCGTCTTTGAGGAAGCGCCCGAGGGTTCCGCGACCCTCACTCAGGTCGCCTGCGATGGAACGAATGTCTGCCACGATTGCCTTTAGGTCGCTGACGAGCAGGTCGTCGTTGAC
>JBLHLB010000189.1:0-8020 GCA_047618505.1 Planctomycetota bacterium | reverse complement strand
GCCCGCCTTCCTCCTGAGTGTATTATCCCGGACCGGGATTTACCGAGTTGAGGGCCGCGGGCCGTGGCAGAGCTGGATTGGGGGGAAAGCAAAGAATCGAGCCCGGTTGACTTGGCAAGCGGAGACCAACCTGCGCCTGCCGAGCACCCCATTCAGGCCATCAGAGGGCTAGCTAAGCCGACAGACCCGACCTGCCTGTTCCCGCGCAAGGAACGCTCCGCGCACAGCGCGCGGACATTTCCTAAGGCATTGTGATCTTCCCAGGCAGCAAGATGACTCAGCTCGCTTGAAAGTGCCAACGATGAAGCCGGTTGGGCACGGACCAAGCGTTTAGATCATCGACTCTCTCAACGGATTGATGCTGCGGTGCATCTCGCTCCAGCGACTGATTCGGCCGCGACTTGTTGTAGTACTCGAGGTACTCAGAGAAGACCGGAGGCAGGTGCCGACGGCCAATAGAGATGAGGTCGTGCGTGAATTCGGCACGAAGAGTTCCGATCACTCGTTTGATGTATGCAGTCTTGCCCGGGTGAACGTGGGCCAGGACGGATCGGGCGGATCGGTCAGACCCCAAGGGCCTGCAACATCTCCTTGAAGCCCCATCCATAGACCCTGTCCTTCTCGTGGAGAAGCACTTGCAGCACCTTCCATGGGAACGCCCCACGGAGCTGGTGGGCGGCCAAGAGCGCGGTTTGATGCTGGGTGGCGTTAACGCGCAGAATCTCCCATCTGACGTGAGGTGCTTCCACTGTCCGTTGTTGCTACCCCCTTGCCCCAATGGTTCGCTACCGGGTATTCACTTTCGCGTGAAATAGACAGGCCTGTGTTGTCCAAGATCAAGTGAGTGGGCCCCTTACGCGGAGGGGCGTCAATTTGGACGAATAGCGCCTGTTCCCTGCGGGAGAGTCGGGATCGTATCGCGTGACTCGGTGCATCTAGGCGGTGTCCATGAGCTCGAGGAGTGAACGCAGGCACCCCATGAGTTTGACGCAAAAACAGGAGGTGCAGGGTGCGATGGCCCTCAATTGCCAATACGGAGCACCTCTGAGGTACCCCACGGCTTCCAGAAGATGAGGCAACCTAGGCTTTGATTGATGTCTCAGATCTCAACAGAGTGAGCCCGCCTTTCCGCACAAGTGTCCCGTCATGCTTGGGCCAGTTGGTGACGCAATCTTCTGTTTTGTAGTTCGGATGCACACGAGAGTTCACGCTTGAGCCTTCGCTTCATGAGGCTTGAAGCATGGGAAACGACAGCCTGGGACACTCCAGGGGCGAATTGTGCACCAAGGCCGCATCGGCTGACCGATGGGAAAGAACGTGTGTTATACTGCTGCCTCGTCGGCCCGGCTGGCGCCTGTTTATGGACACGCAAGACTGCCAAGACAACCAACTCGCCCAGGTCGTGGAGCTCTTCACGACCCTTATCGATCAGCGCCAGGCGCAAGAAGAGCGTGAGCCCGTCTCGCCCGCCGTGCCACCAGAAAAGCTTCTCCAGGAGCTGCCCTTGGGGCTACCGGAGGAGGGTCTCCCATTTGACGAGGTTGCCGAGCGCCTACGGGCTGTCGTTGAGGCAACTCCGTCCACTGCGCCGAGCCGCTTCTACAACCAGCTGTTTGGGGGTCGCGAGCCATTTGCTGTGCTCGGCGATGTGCTCGCCACTGCCCTCAACAACTCGATGTACACCTTCAAGGTAGCTGGACCCCAGGTCCTCCTTGAAAACGGGCTGATCGAGCGAATGGGGAACTTGATGGGTTACGAACACCACGAGGGCACGTTCACTCCCGGTGGCTCGCTATCCAATCTGTGTGCCATGCTCCTGGCTCGTGATTATGCCTGCCCTGACTTTCGCGAGCGCGGCATGGATGGCTCACGCCTGCGAGTCTACACGTCAGTGGACTCCCATTATTCCGTGCCCAAGGCGGCAGCCATTCTCGGTGTCGGACGCCAGAACGTCGTTCGAATTCCCGTTGATGAGTGCGGACGCATGCTTGCGCGCGCCCTTGCCAGCGCGATCGACGCGGACGTCAAAGCCGGCTATGTGCCGTTGATGGTTAACGCGACTGCGGGCACGACGGTGCTCGGTGCCTTCGACCCGATTACTGAGCTGGCCGACGTCTGCAAGCCCCGTGACGTTTGGCTGCACGTGGACGGCTCCTTCGGTGCCTCGATGGTATTCGACGAGCGCTTCGAGGTCTGCTTCGAGGGCAGCGAACGCGCCGACTCGATTGCGTGGGATGCCCACAAGCTGATGGGAGTTCCCCTGACATGCTCGGTTCTGCTCGTGCGCGAGCGTGGGCGCCTGAAGGCCAGCTTCGACGAGGCCGCGGGCTACTTGTTCCAGACTGAGGACGACCAGTGGAATCCAGGAACGCGCTCAATCCAATGTGGTCGTCGCAACGACGCGCTGAAGCTCTGGACGAACTGGCTGCACCATGGCACGGCCGGCTACCGAGCACGGACCGAACGCATGCGTGACCTAGCGCTCTTGGCTGCCGAGTGCGTGCGTGAGAGTCCGGGCATGGAGCTGGTGAAAGAGCCCGAGTCCCTGACGGTTTGCTTCACCGTAGAGGGGGGCTCGTCTGAGTCCCTGTGCGATTCCCTGCAGGAAACCGGACGCGCCATGGTCGGGCATGCCATGGTCGAGGGAGTCTCTGTCGTGCGCTTGGCGCTCGTCGACCCGGGAACGCATGAAGATGAGGTACGCCGCTTCTTCGAGGACGTGCGCTATGTGATGAGCCGTCAGGCGAGCGCCTGACGCAGTCGCTCACCGCGTTCACGCGGTACGGGGTAAGCGCACCTGATGATGGTGCGCAAACAGTCCATTGCCTCGTCGTTTTCCTTCAATACGTGGATGGCCGCAGGATGCCGCCCAGCGGCCCCGTGTGGCGCTGAAGCGCAATCCCGGCTGAGTTCTCGCGTCCCCCTCCGTTGATAACTTCAGCGCGCCATGGGGTCGATTTGGGGCTAGCGCAGTCCAACAGCGCATTGATGGCCTTGCAGCCAAGAGCGACCCCAGTTCTCTGGCTGCCACTTCTCTGCGCACTGATGCCTCGGGCGTGGCGCCGGTCACCGAGCATCGTCTTGTAACGAAAGGAGGCCTTAGCCACTGTCCCCTGCCGACCAGGAGAACCGCGCGTATAGTCCGGTCCCTTTGCGCGGACCATGGTCCTCTTCGTGAGGCGGACGCCGACTGCACTAAACGCACGACGACGAGCGCGCCCCTGGTTATGGTTCGCACGGTGGGAACCATCTGATGCGTATCGGGTTAGCCGACCGTCAGGCCACCGTTGACCACAAGTGTCTGTCCGGTCACGAAGGAAGCTTGGGGGCTAGCCATGTAGACCACAGCATCCGCGATGTCCTTAGGCGTCCCCCACCGACCGATTGGAATACTGGCCAGGTAAGAGTCTTTCATGTCCTGGGGGTCTTGTTCGTGTCGCTCCACTGGTATCCAGCCCGGGGAGATCATGTTTACCGTAATGCCAAAGGGTGCCAGCTCCGTGGCCATGCTGCGCGTCCAGCCCCGTTGTCCACCTTTGGCAGCCACGTAAGCGCTGAAGTTGCCACAGCCTCGTTCGAACACCTCGGACCCGATGTTGACGATGCGGCCCCAACCCTGGGCCTTCATATGTCCCAGCAATGCCTTGGTCAGCAGGAACGGGCTCTTGACAAAAAAGTCGAGCATGCGTTGGTAGAATTCCCAGTCGTATTCCTCAATGGGCAGCTGGGGTTGCTCGCAGGTGGCATTGGGAACGAGGATGTCCACGGGGCCGAGGGATTGGCCGATGGCAGAGCACATGTCTTGTACTTCGACGGGATCCGTGACGTCAGCACGGAAAAGTGCGCCACTGCATCCGGCTGCCTCAAACTTGGCCAAGGCCTCCTCCGCCCGCGCACTGTTGTGGCAATAGTTCAGCGCCACCTTAGCGCCGGCTTTTCCGAGCTGAATGGCTATCGTCTGACCGAGGCCTGTCGATGAGCCCGTAACCAGGGCGACTCTATTCTTGAGGGGTTTTTCCATGGGTGAAGCGTCACTTACTGGCGCCCGGAAGCGCGCTAAATTGATGGACTGTGGTCTGTCGATATGTCTCGCCCGGCTCGAGCAGGATCGAGGGGAAGCCCTCCTGATTGACCGCATCCGGAAAGTGCTGACTCTCGAGACACAAAGCGCCGCGGTAGGCATACACCTTTCCACCCTTGCCCGTCTTACCCTCGAGGAAATTTCCAGAGTAGAACTGCAGGCCAGGTTCCGTGGTGAAGACCTCCATGACGCGGCCCGATCCGGGGTCTGTTAGGCGACATGCGCGTCTCAGGTTCCCCGCGCTCCCATCAAGCACATAGTTGTGGTCGTACCCGATCGCGGATGTTTCGGTTAGGGCTGCGATGCGTTCACCGATGCGCCTCTCTTGACGAAAGTCCAGCGGGGTTCCCGCAACCTCAGCCAGCTCCCCCGTTGGGATCAAGGTGTCGTCACAAGGGGTATAGCGCTCCGCATCGATCTGTAAAGCGTGCCCCTGAATGGTGCCCGATCCAGCTCCTGCAAGGTTGAAGTAGCAGTGGTTCGTCAGGTTGACGGGAGTCGTCGCGTCCGCTGTGGCCTCGTAATCGATGCGCAGCTCGTTCTCCTCCGTGAGGGTATAGACCACAGCTACTTCTACTGCTCCTGGGTAGCCCTCTTCCTTGTCGGGGCTGGAATAGGTGAAGCGGATGCTGGCGCCAACGAGGGGCTCAGCGCTCCACAGGCGCTGCCCAAAGCCGCGCTCACCTCCGTGGAGGTGATTCGGGGAATTGTTCGTGGCGAGCTCGTAGGTTTCGTCCCCGAGGGTGAACCGGCCACCGGCGATGCGATTGGCAACCCTTCCCACGATGCAGCCGAAGTATTGATTGGCATCTGACTCGTACCCATTGACGTCATCAAACCCGAGCACGATGTCAACCGTCTGACCCTTTGCATCGGGCACGTGAAGCTCAGTTACCGCCGCTCCAAAATCGGTGATTCGAGCCACGACTCCTGCCTCGTTACGCAGGGTGTAGAGAGATGCCGAAGCACCGGAGGATGTGGTTCCAAATGAGCGCATTGAGATGGCAGGGTTAGCCGGAGGACGCTGGGCACGTGACTGAGATGCCTCGCTGCAGCCAGTTAGGCTCAAGCAGAAGCAGCTCAGAAGGCCAAGCAGGCTCAGGGACAGAGACGCGTGTCGAAGTGAATTCACCTTGGGGACCTCGGGTGTGGCGGTATTGCTATGGGCGAATGGGCCGGTACGCTTATCCAAACTCTCTCCCCCGCCTGCGGTTGGCGAGGTAGCGCTTGACGAGTTCGTCTGCGATGACGCCGAAGAGAATGACAACACCGATGATCGCAAACTCGAGCTGGGTGGGAATCTCCAGCAGGTTAATCGAGTTGTAGAGGACACGCATTACTGCTGCCCCAATCACAACCCCAAGAATCGAACCCTCCCCGCCGCGCAGACTGCAGCCGCCGAGGACCGCAGCCGCGATCGCATACAGCTCATAGAAATTGCCCTGCTGAGCAGGCTGGATTGAATTCACATCGAGGGCAAAGAGGACACCGCCAAGGCCGGCCAGCAAGGCGCAGAAGACGTAGGCTAGAATCACCATTCGATCCGTGTTGATTCCGCTGTAGCGCGCGGCCTGCTCGTTGCGACCGAGTGCAAAGAGGTGGCGACCCCAGACTGTCTCGTTCAGGAAGACGCTTGCTAGTCCACCCAGAACCAACAGAATCAAGAACGGTGTCGGCGCGAGGATTTCCGAGGCCACCGGGATATCGAACAGGAGTGCCGCTAGTCCAAACGCAAGGACCAGAGCCCAACAGACAAGAGGGGTGCCAAGGGGATAACGGCTGCCCCCTTGATCCTCGGCTGCACGCGCTGCACGACGCCTAAGAATGGTGACCACCAAGGCTAGAGCCCCAACGATTGTCATCAGGAGACCCATGGAGAAAGGCTTGCCTGTGGCCAGGGTCCTTAGCCCCTTATATCCATTGCCGAATCCCTGGGTCTGGTCGTCGGTTAGGTAGCGCGCAATCCCGCGATAGAAAAGTAAACCGCAGAGAGTCACCAGGAATGGTTGCAGGCGCAGTTTGGTGATCAGCAATCCATGCAAGACCCCGATCCCAAGTGAAACTGCAAAGACGAAGGCGAGGGTTGCTCCCACACCCCAGTTGTGCTCAACAAGTAGCCAGGGCACCAGGCACCCAACTAGCCCGACCACCGAGCCGATCGAAAGATCGATGCCGCCGGTGATGATTACGAACGACACTCCGATGGAAAGAACTCCAAATAGAGCGCTCCAGCGGATGATGTTCTGCAGATTGTAGGCGGAGAGGAACTGCGGATTGATCGCAGAGGTCACGGCGCAGATGCCTATCAACAGGCCAAATATTCCGAGGATCTTATTCATCGCGCGACGCCCTCAACTCCGGTCCTACCAGGATCATTCCTGTCCTCACCCGCCGAGGTGCTGCGCACGCCGCCTACGGCTAGATGCATCACAGCCTCCTCGCTGAGCTCTGACCGTGACAGTTCACCGGCCAGCCGACCGCGATGCATCACAAGGGTTCGATCGGATAGGGCCAGCACTTCTTCCATTTCGCTGGAGGCGAACAGGATTGACACGCCATCCTTCGCCAGCCTGCGGAGAATCGCATAGATCTCCTGGCGCGAACCGACGTCTATACCCCGCGTGGGTTCATCCAAAAGTAGCAGTTTGGGTCGGGTAGCCAGCCATTTGGCGAGCACAACCTTTTGCTGGTTGCCGCCCGAGAGCAGGCCTGCGGTCTGATCGGGTCCGGAAGCCTTGATGGAGAGTGCTTTTATCATTTCAACGGCGAGCTCCGCCTCCGCACGCATGTCGACAAACCCATGGCGGGAATTCTGAGCCAGGGAGGCGATGCCAATGTTCGCCTGCAGGGCTAGGTCGAGGAAAAGGCCGTGCTGTTTGCGATCTTCAGGTACGAAACCAATGCCGGCCCGAATCGATTGCTGCGGATTGCCACCGGGGAGCATCGTTCCGCTAATGCTGATCTGACCTTCAAGCTGCCTATCCACGCCAAATAGAGTACGCATCAGCTCCGTGCGTCCCGCGCCCACAAGCCCAGAGAGGCCGACAATCTCACCTTTTGACACGGCGAGTGATACTGCGTGGTGGGGATTGGCCGCTGTGCGCAGTCCGGTGATTCGCAGGACAGGCTCTCCGCCAACGGCATGCCCGAGCGATGGCTCTACCGATACGTCACGCCCCACCATCAGGCGTACCATGGCTCCGTGGCTGATCTCGGATGCAGAAAGCTCTCCAGAGTTCATCCCGTCACGGAGGACAAGCACGCGATCACAAAGCGCGCTGACCTCGCTGAGCCGGTGTGAGATGTAGATGATGGAAACGCCCTTCTCGCGCAAGCTCTGGATGACCGCAACCAGATGCCGGGACTCCGCAAGGGAGAGACTCGATGTCGGTTCATCCAGAATCAGAATCTTGGCGTCTTGCGCCAGCGCCTTTGCGATCTCAACACCTTGCTGCTGCCCGATAGCTAAGGACTCCACGGACGCGTCGGCGGAAAAGTCCGCTCCTATACGCTGTAGTGCTGTCTCCGTTCGCGCACGTATCGCAGCGTGGTCGACCAGCCCAAACCGCGCTGGTTCACGACCGAGAAACACGTTCGCCCCCACGGAGAGATTGGGCGCCAGGCTCAGCTCTTGGTGAATGAGAGCAATCCCGAGACTGCTGGCGACCCGCGTGGATCCGATGATAACGGTGCGCCCTTCCAATTCGATCGATCCTGCATCCGGCCTCTCAATGCCGGCCAGGATCTTCATCAGCGTGCTCTTTCCTGCGCCATTCTCGCCGACCACACCGAGGATTTCCCCGGCGTTAAGCGTCAAGTCGACCTGGTCCAGAGCCACTACACCGGGGTAGCGTTTATGGACACCGCGCACCGAAAGGAGGGGTTTGTGCATCAATTCAGGGACCGGCTTCTGATCAGGATAGGGCCTAATGCTCGTTC
>JBLHLB010000188.1:0-8050 GCA_047618505.1 Planctomycetota bacterium | reverse complement strand
GGCGAGATCGTGGGTCCCTTCCAGAAGATCACAGACGAGGAAATTGCGGCGGAAGTGGAAGCCCTCCGCGGCACACCCGACTGAGCTTCAATAGGCAGCAGACCCGGTCCATAGGCCCGGTCAACGGGCCAACATCGAGGTCAGTGGTCTTGCACCACTGGCCTCTTTCCATGCAGATCGACCCCTAGGGTCCACCCGAAGCACCCTCAAATCGGCGCACCTCATCCCAAACCCCTACACTAGACCATCTGCTTGAGCGTCTTGCCGACTCGGAAGCCGACGCGCTTCCCAGCACCGATTTGAATCGGCTCACCAGTCATCGGATTACGCCCCACGCGGGACTTCCGATTCTTGACTTCGAAGGTACCGAAGCCAGTAAGAGTCACGCTGCCTTCCTCCAAGAGCCCTTTCTGAATGGCACTCAACACCGAGTCCAGCAGGCGTGTCGCCGACAATTTGGACGTGTGCAGCTCCGAAGAGAGGTGACTAACCAGTTCGCTCTTGTTCATCTTGACTACCCTTGGTGCCCCGTGGCGTGGATCCACGGGGATCCTGTTCTGAATAAAGAAGTAGGGCCTGACCCATCCCTCGAAAGAGCGGGGTCAGGCCCATGAGCTAGGAGGCCTAGGCCTTCTTGCGGCGAGACGCCTTCTTCTTGGTCGCCTTACGCTTGGTTGCCTTGCGCTTGGTTGCCTTGCGCTTGGTTGCCTTACGCTTGGTGGCCTTACGCTTGGTGGCTTTGCGCTTCGTTGCCTTGCGCTTGGTCGCCTTACGTTTCGTGGTCTTCTTAGCGGGGCCGCGCTTGGCGGCCTTTTTGCGTTTCTTAGCCATCTAGAGATTTCTCCTTGGGGGCTTTGGAGGTGCTCAATATGAACACCCGTGGCGCCCTAGCCACGACATCAATTCCGTCATCGGCGGGAAGTCCTGAGTTCTTGCCCAACTTTTGTGAACTTTCTTACTTCTTGGCCCACCAGTCGGAACCAAGAAGCTGCGAGTGCGGAACAGTTCCGCACTGTGAAGTCATCGCTGCGGAACGGTTCCATGCTTCGCGAGGTAGTCAAAAAAGTACGATCGAACGAAGGGTCAGAGTGCGAAACGGAGATAGAGTTCGTTCATAACCGCCGCCCACATGCACGAACTCGCACTTACACAACCGCATACCCATCAAGGACTTACGGCCTTCAATAACAAGAGCAACCGTTGTCCCCCCCACTGCAACGGGGGCGCCCACCCTTTCAGATGGACGCCCCCGCGCAGCAATCGGAGCCTCTTCCTAGAAGAGGTTGTCGAGGGCGTCTTCAGCGCTCTTGTCGAAGTCATCGCCCAGTCCGCTTTCGCGTTCCTCAAGAGCAATCTCATCGAAGATTTCTCCTATGCGCTCGCCGGTTTCCTGAGCATAGAAGCGAACCATGCCGAGGTTTGTGCGCCCGTCAAAAAGGCAGGCCATCAGGGTTCGCTCACCCACCAGTTGCAACTGGATAGAGTCACGGGCGCCCTCGTGGAAGAGCAGGGAGAACTCGGTCTCGCCCAAGAGGCGAGCCATCTCCATGGTGGCCGCGAAGGAGCCTGCGATGAGGGCCGCGATGGCCTCTTCGGAGGTCTTCACCGGCTCGCCACGCTGGGTGACCAGGTGACCGTCGCGGTCGACGAGCAGGACACAACGGCCCTTGGACAGTTCGAGAAATGCGTCGATCTCGGCATCGAGACGTTGGACGTCGTTTTCATAGAAGACCAGGCGCTGGTCCTTCAGGTGATTGTCACGGGACATGGCTGACCTCCTTAGAGTGCGGTTAGTAGGAAATATGCAAGGGCGGCACCCACCCCAGCAGCGGCGACAACAAAGACACCCGTAAGGGCGCCACTCTTCTTCTTGGGGGGAGCCACGGGGGCTCGCTTGCCTGCGCTTTTCCCGGCGGCGGGCCGACGGGTTTGGGCGGGTTGGGCAGTGGGCCGCGCTTGCCTGGGGCGAGGCGCGACCTGCGCTACTGCCGGCGCTCCCTGCATCAACTGCGACGGCGTGGCCTGCGGCGCAAGCCTGACCGGGGCAGTTTGAAGATCAAGTCCCTGGGCCATGGCCGGTTGCTGCTTCTGTGCCGGAGCAGCCGGAGCAGCAAGGTTTACTGCGGGCGCACTTTGCGCGGGTGCAGCAAACTGCGGAGCAGCGGAAACCGGCGCAGCCCCTGGCGTTGCGCCTGCGGGGTTCTGCGGAGGTGAAGGAGAAGCTCCACCGCCGGTGGTCTCCTTCATGATGTTCTTCAGAACCAGCGCGGCCAGGGCCTTAAGCGTTGGGAAGACGCCCTCCCCGGTGTTCGCAACAGCTTCGAATGCCGGGGCCCCGTGGGGGTTCATGAGCTTGCTGAGCTCCTCCGGTGCCATGGCATCGGGGAGGTCACGCTTGTTCCACTGCACAACGTGCGGGAGAGTCGCGAGGCTCTTGCCGTACTCGTTCAGGTTCTCCTCGAGGTTCCGAAGAGCCTCCAGGTTCTGATCGATCATCGAAGAGGCGGAGTCAGCAACGAAGATGATCCCGTCAACCCCCTGCAGAACGAGCTTGCGCGTCGAGTTGTAGTACACCTGTCCGGGGACGGTGTAGATTTGGAAGCAGGTTTTCATCCCGGCTACGGTGCCCAAGCTAAGGGGCATGTAGTCGAAGAACAGGGTGCGATCCCCGTCTGTTGAGATGCTGGTCAGATCACCACGGTTGGTATCTGGCGCGCGCTGATGGACGACCTCTAGGTTGGTCGTCTTGCCAGACATGCCAGGTCCGTAATAGACGACCTTCACGTTGACAGTCTTTTGAGCGAAGTTGATTTGGACCATTTCAGTTTCCCGAGGTGTCTTCCGCTTCCTGACCCTTTACTGCACTGACGTCAGCACCGGAATCGGTGCTGAGTATCGCGGGCAAAGGGGACCGGGGTTCCGAGGGAGCGGCGTCCGGGGTGGACGAGTTCGCCGACGAGGCGGTCATGGAACGACCCATGCCTCGAACGGAGCGATCGATACGGCCTACGGTGCCTTCCATGGCGAGCCGAACATCTTCGGGCTCAGTCCCCCGTGCCAGAAGCACGAGTAAGACGGCATTACGTAGGTGTTGGAGAACTAGGGTGCCGCGCGATGCACGTAGTACGGCGCGGGTAGGCTGGTTCCATGAGAGTTGGCTGGTGTGCTGAGCGACCTCCGAGAACCACACGGATGTCAAAGCCGCCAGTGCGTCTTCGGATCCGAGGCCAGCGCTAGAGGCTCCCCCTTGATCTCCGGGGGTCACGATCGGAACGCCGTCGGGTGAAGTGAGCATCACAAAGCTCACGCCTGGCACAGCCAGTAGATTTTCGAGGGCTGCAATCACGCGGCCACCTCCTGTGAGTCGGAAAGGGTACCGCTGGTGATCCCACCAAGGGTCGCCAGCAGGCTCGGTGAGATTCTTCCGGTAACCCAGAGGGCGCCGGCATCCATCTCACCAGGGGAAATCGCGAGGGTTCCGAAGTCGCCCTCGAGTTGAACTTGAACGATCTGGCCTAGGCCAAGGCGACGGCCAGTGGTTCGGCTGCAACCGAGCACCGACTTAACAACACGGGCGTGGCGCTCCGCAGTTGCACCGCGCGGCCCCTGGACGAGCATCGTCGAGCCTTTCAGGTACATGGCGGCTTGCACCTCAGGACGGCGCGCGATGTCCCGCAGAACCGGACGCACATCGATGTCCGCACCTTGGTCGGGGGAGCCGTTAGACTCATCGGCGAAGAAGCCTGTGCTCTCGACCTCGAGCATCGCGCGATCGATCTTCACGTCGCACACCCCCATCGCCTGGAGGGAACGGAAGCGCGCCTCCAACAGGGGGTCGCCGGGCAGTTGTTCTAGTAGTTCCTGGACAGCTTTACGCGCGTCATCCCAAGCACCCAATCGCGTGCAGAGCTTTAACCGTAGGCGCAGGCCCTCTACGTCGCGCGGGTCAGTATTCATGACCGCATCGATCGCGACGACAGCTTGTCGACCTTGGTCACGGCCCCGGTCTGCGAAGTAGCGCGCAAGGCTTATCTTCGCCAAGGTGCGCAGAGATCCGATGCAGGCACCTTTAGCGTGCCATTGCAGCGTCAGAGCCTCTGCTTTGGCAAGGTCGCCAGCAGCGATGTAGATCTCGCAGGCCTCTCGCCAAAGAGCCGGGCGCGGTCCCTCGGCAAGCTCGATCTTGATCTGCGCGAGGCGTGCAACTCGAGCTTCGCTGCGATAGCGCTCAAGCTCACCCTTCAGAATGAAAGAGCTAGGCGTGACATTCAGCCCCTCGCGACAAACATCCAAGGCTTCCTGGGACATGCCCAGTAGAGCGTATTCTGAAGCGAGGGCTATGAAGCGCTCGGGCGACGCATTGCGCGCCAGGGCGCGCCGTGCGGTACGAATCCGGCGACGAGAAAAGAACTGACTGAAGAACTTCATTTGTTTGCGTTCATCTTGAGGTACTCCTCGATGGCTTCGATGTCGCGCAGTGTCTGCTCACGCAACTCCCAGCTCTCGTCGCCCAGCTGGAGTGCGTCTTGCAACTCCTCCAGACCACGTTGGTAGTCGACACTGCCATGGATCAAACTGATCCCCGATTGACGTGCGCTGTCAGCTCTTTCGTTCGCTGTCAGCGTAGGGGTAATCAAGGCAGCCCTTTCAGCCTCTGCATGCGCATTAACTTCGCGGTGCTGGCGTTCCGTTCGCAGACTTTTACGCTCTGACAACGCCTTTAGGGAGCCGTGCCAAAGGGGATGTTCATCAACGAAAATCTCCACCTGCAGCAGACGCCGTCCGAGGGAGTCCACATCGGCCGAGCTGAATACAGGCAAGTTCTGGTAGGCCTCGTGCAGGCCTTTCTCACGTCGCACGACCGCCACCGAGGAGGCGGATAGGAGCAGCGAGATGAGGATCAAGCGCGTGCGTCCCTTTGAGACACGTTTGCTATCCGCACGTGATTGTTTGATCTCTCGAATACAGCGGGCCACATCGGTGCGCGAACGATCTAAGAGAAGGACCTCGCGGAACCAAGCGATGGCCTCGTCGTCTTGCCCCTTCGCCATGAATCCCTGGGCTCGCTCGAGGTAGCGATCAGCCAGATCCTGCACCATGCCCTGGCGCCGCATCAGGGACGCCATTTCACGGTCGAGGGCGCCGTTGCCTGGAAAAGACTCCAGCAGCAGGGTCAAGATCGCCAGGGCCCGGCGGGCCCCACCCATGCGCTCCAATCTGGCCGCTAGCCTGCGGCCAATGACTTGGGGCGAGAGGCCATATTTCTCCGCCAACCCTGGGTTCGCCAGGGCAATCACCACCAGGGCCTCCAAAACTTCCGGATCCCCGCCTGAGGCTCCAGTTGACGCCCGAAGGACTTCCGCACAGTCTCCCAGGGTGCCCGCATCCAGCCCCCGGGCCTCTTCAATGCGAGCACGAACGTGCTCCAGCGGGTTGGATTCCCGATGGGTAGCACCGTTGATCGCTAGCGTGGCGTCTCGAACGATGAGGCTGGTGGACATGTCCATTGTGGACTCAAGGCAGCAACGAAGCCCGGCACATCACAGAACCCCGAGGGGGAGGGCAGAGGATGAGCTTTGGGAAGAGAATCGAATTGGGAGTCGCGATCGATATCGGCGCCGACTGGAGTAGACCTAAAGCTGAAAAGCGGCTTGTGAGCATGGGCATGACACAGCTGGCTGCCCGGTCGAGGCTCCACCCCGCTCACCCCCCCCCTCCCAACCCTTGGCCCAGCGGTGCCTTTGGGGTAGATTCCCGCCCCCCCGAATACGGTTATTGGACGGTGAAGGAGCTCGGCCCGGTCAGGCTTCATCCGCTTCCAGGACCGCACAAGGTACCTTCAGAGTTCCGCCAGTGCCCTTCTGGGCCACCCTCCCAGGCCTTGCCTGGACCGCGCCGCCCCTGGGCGCCCCCAACACAGTACTTAGCAGCTCGATGCCTCCGGGCTCGAAGCGTCCATGAAGCAGACATCACTGCACGATCTTCACATCGCCCACGGCGCCCGCTGCGTCGAGTTCGGCGGCTGGAGCATGCCCGTTCAATACGGCCCGATCCTCGATGAGGTCAATCGGGTCCGCAATCATGCCGGACTCTTCGATCTCGGCCACATGGGCCGCTTCAGAATCGAAGGTCCGGATGCCGTCGCCCTGGTCGACCGAGTGGCTACGAACCACTGCGCCAAGATTCCTGCCCAGTCAATTCGCTACTCCCTCTTCTGCAACGAAGAGGGCTTTCCCCTCGATGACCTTCTGATCTACCGAGAAGAGGGCGAGGGTGTTTACCTAGTGGTCAACGCCGGAAACACTGTCCGGGACCTCGAATTCATCCAAAGTTATATGGACGGCTTCGATGTTCGAGTGATCGACGAGACCGCTGAGACGGCAATGCTTGCCCTCCAGGGGCCCAATGCCCTCGAAGTCCTGACCTCCCTGGTGGAGGGCTACGACCTTTCTTCGCTCAAGTACTACAAGTTCGCCTTCGCCACCGTTTGCGGGATCCCCAACGTGCGTATCAGCCGCACTGGGTACACGGGTGAGAACGGATTCGAGATCTACCTGCCCGACAGTGAGGGCTGCCGCGTTTGGAACGAAATCCTCGAGGCGGGCAAGGACGCTGGAGTACAGCCCATCGGACTAGGGGCGCGGGATACGCTTCGACTCGAAGCTGGCATGGCACTCTACGGCCATGAGATTGACGAGAGTCACCACGGCTTCGAAGCGGGACTCGACTTCGGCATCGCCCTGACTGAAGAGAAGGGTGACTTCGTCGGTCGCACAGCCCTCGAGGAACTCAAGTCAAAGATGACCCGCCGGCTGGTCGGCATCACAACCGACGGCAAGCGCGCACCGCGCCAGGGCTACGCCCTTTACCATGGCGACGAGGAAGTCGGGCACATCTGCTCCGGCGGCCCTTCCCCGACTCTGGGCACAAACATTGGCACCGCCTATGTTCGCCTAGGCTTGGACAGCACGGGCACCGAGCTTGAGCTCGACCTGCGTGGCAAGCGCCAGGCCTGCACTGTCGTAGATCTCCCCTTCTACTCACGCACACGCAAGAAGAACGCCTGAACCCTGGGTCTTCCTCTCCCCCCTTTCACGATTCAATCACTCCGGGCTGCGCGCCATGGAGTCTTTGTCTCGCCCTAATTTCTCTCCAGTTTCCCACCTGGCCCCCGGAGGCCACAGCGCCATGCGCCCCAACGACCGCAAGTACACGAAGTCCCACGAATGGGTGAAGAAAGACGGCGACAACATCCTGATCGGAATCACCGATTACGCCGTGGATGAACTCTGCAGTGGCAACGAGGGCGACCTTGTCTATTGCGACTTGCCCGAGGTCGGCCGCGTGCTCGGCACCGGTGAAACCTTTGGTGAGATCGAATCGGTCAAGGCCGTTGCGGATCTCAACACGCCCGTCGCCGGAACCATTAAGGAGATCAACCCCGCCATCGAGGATCACCTCGAGATCCTGGCCAAGGATCCCTTCAACGCTGGCTGGATGGTTCGCATCACGCCCGCGGATGCGGCCTTTGACGACAGTGAAATGATCGACGGACCGGCCTACGACGCCTTCGTTGATTCGAAGGACGACTAGGCTCGCCCCGAGTCTAAATCACTTTCCGCCCCGTGCGAACGGACAAGCATCCATCCGCGGATTCCCCCAGGAGTTCCGCGGGCCTTAAGCCCTGGCGCCTGCTGCGCACTTGGAATGGGGCGCCCGGTTGGAACATGTCACTGGATGAAGCTCTGCTGTTGTTGGCGGGTCCCGCTCCCGTCCTACGCTTCTACACCTGGTCCCCCGACACCTTGAGCCTGGGCTACTTCCAGCGCTGGAAGGATGTACCCCAACGTGAACTAGCCTCGGCCGTCGTACGCCGAACGACGGGCGGAGGCGCGATCCACCACTCACGTGAGCTGACCTTCTCCATCGCGGCCTCTCTGGAGCACCCGCTCTACAGAGGAGCTGTGCAGAAATCCTACGAACGAATCCACGGCGCTCTGGGCGAAGTCTTTGCGGAGCTGGGGGTCACAGCTTCCCTGCGCGGGAGCAC
>JBLHLB010000187.1:0-8073 GCA_047618505.1 Planctomycetota bacterium | reverse complement strand
CCCACCTGACCGTCCGCCCCCCGCTCTGACGAACAGGTCAATCCACAAACGAGCACAGCAGTCCAACCACAAGGTCCCAAACGAAGAATTGAGACCTCGGGGTGAAGACCCCTCCGCCAGAGGACATCGGCCCGGAAGACATCGGGCTTTTCGAGCGCACGTTCGCGCGGGTGAGTCGTTTCAGGCGCATCCGGTCCGACTCCGACTCATGACTGCGTGCACGGTCAAGCCCCCCGTCGGCAACGAAGCGCTGAATGTGTTCCAGCTCGTGCATGTCAAACCAATGCCCGTGCTCGGCACAAAAGTCGATCATGATTCCCGAGAGGCGCGCGAAGTTCTTGCGGTTCATGCGCACTTCACAAACGGGGCAACTCAGGTACTTCACCGGGTGACGCTCAAGGGACGGGAGGGCGTCGGGCTTCTCGGCCCTGCGTGGCAGAGCGATGTCCGCAACGGAGAAGCGCTGGCGATCCTCCAAGAGCTCGCGGAAGACCTTTGCCGTTAGCCAAACCCCTCCACAGCCCGTGCACTCAGCAAATGCGTGCTCATTGTCGCTGCAGATACTGAGGTTGTGTTGGCAGCGCGGACAGGCTTGATCCACCAAAGGTTGTAGGGCTGCTTGCACCCGAATCGCAATGCCACAGGCGCCACAGAACTTCGCTCCCTTCACCATGCGCGCCATACATTCGGGGCAGGAATCCCCCCAACCGCGCTCCCCTAGGGTGATCTTCGCCTCGCAGTATCCACAGCTCTTCGCCTCACCAACGATCGCACCACCACAATTCGAGCAGTGCTGCATCTTGACCTGGCGCGCCCGCGGACTCGGCACCTTATTCAGGGTCCCGCAAAAGCAGCGCACCCGCGCCCCTACCTCTTGGCCCGCCACGTCGTACTGACGATGACACGTCTCACACGCAATCAGCATCCGCGTAGTCGATCATAAACGGCGATGCAGAACCAGGTTACGTGCCCCCCGTTTAGAACCCCCAGATGTCGGAAGAGTCATCGGGCATGGGTTGAGTGCGGGAGAATTCTTTGGCGTAGAGCCGGCGGTTGTAGCCAAGCCAATAGGGATCAGAGAGGAACAGCGGGTTGCGCTCCAGGCTTTCCTCCCAGGTGTTGAGTTGTCGCATCAGGCGCTCGACGATCTCAGGGTGTTCGGCGGCGAGGTTGTGGGCTTCGCCAACGTCCACGGAGAGATCAAAAAGCTGGGCGGACTGGCTATTGGGGCGCAGAAGCTTCCAGTCGCCGGCACGGATGGCGGAACCGCGCAGGGCCATGCGCCAATAGAGCGCAGCGTGGGGATCCCCTGGCTTGTCCCTATTCAAGTAGGGCAAAAGATTCACGCTGTCGAAGATCGGACCCTTCTTCGGCTTGCGCCCCTCCCGGGACTGTCGAACGCCAGCCTCCGGCGCGACGCCGCCCGCGGCCGCCACGAAGGTCGCCATGAAGTCAACGGAGCTAACGGGTCGATCGTAGGTGCCCGGCTTGAGCTGTGCAGGCCAGTGGTAAATAGTCGGCACGCGAATGCCGCCTTCAAAGAACGTCCCCTTGGTTCCCCACAGCGGTGCGTTAACCGCGTGGCTAACTTCAACGGAACCACCGTTGTCAGAGATAAAGGCGATCAGCGTGTTGTCGAGTTCGCCGCGCGCTTCTAGCTCATCCAGGATGCGCCCAATGTTCTCGTCCATGCAGTGCTGCATGGCGCAGTAGGCCCGACGCTTCTCGTTCTTGATGTGGGCGTACTTCGCCAAATCTTCAGGCCGGGCCTGCATCGGTCCATGGGGTGTGTTGTAGGACAGGTAGAGAAACCACGGCTTCGATTCATCGCCCGCGCTCTCGACAGCATCGCGTCGAATGAAATCAATCGCCTCAAGGGTGAACCAATCCGTGAGATAGGGCGTGCGAATGGACGTTGGTTTGTCGTGCCCAAAGAGCAGTCGATTCTTCTCCAGGGTCGGCCAATAGGGATGGCTGCCCCCAAGCATCCCAAAGAAAGAATCGAAGCCGCGCTCCAAGGGGTGGTGCCCGGGCACAGACTCGCCCAGGTGCCACTTGCCGACGAGGCCGGTTCGGTAACCGAGTTCCTGCAATCGTTCGCTTAGGAGCGGCTCATCCAGGGGAATAGCCGCGAACTCATCCTTGATGTGGCTGGGGCGGCTGAGGTTGTGCTCGAAGCCAAAGCGTGACCCAGAACGCCCCGTGAGGAAGCCCGCCCGTGAGGGTGCGCAGACTGAACTCGTGACATAGCCAGCGCTGCAACGCACACCCCCGTTCGCCAAGCGGTCGAGATTAGGGGTCGCAATCTGCAACGAGCCGTAGCTCGAAAGATCGCCGTAGCCCATGTCGTCCGCGACGATCAGGAGGATGTTGGGCGCTTCCCCTTCGCTGTAAACCGGGGGGCAAAAGGAGAGCAGGGCAATCAATACAAAGGACATGCGCATAGCTCACGACAATAGCACGCCGGATGAAGTGGCGGTACGGAACCAGATTCCCCGCCAGCGTCCTGCAATCGCCGGCGGGGAACCTGGTTCCGTACCGCCACAGCGATAGAATGCCTCTGGTTGAATCTAAAGCTGGGGCCCTGGGTGGCCTTCGGCGGACTCCGAACCCCTTGATGTCATGCGCCTGTTTGCCATTGCCACCGCTGCCTTCGCCCTCTCGGGCATTGTCCTTGGGCAGGATTCTGTTCACCACAACCTCGTGGTGAAGCTCGATGCGGAAGGTCGCACGCTTGTGGTTACAGACCACATCACGCTACCCAAACAACTGCGCGGGGACGGGGTCGGCTTCGACCTCAACGACGCCCTCGAGATCTCTAGCAGCTCGCAGTCCCTCACGCGAACGGACGGGGAGGACGGGCTCGCGCACTATGCACTGTCCGAAGCCTTGGCCGATCCTGGGGCCGAGCTTGTGCTCGAGTACGCCGGGAATTTTGACTTCGGGCTCTCCGATCAGCGCGAAGAATACACCCGCGGCTTTCGCGAATCGCGCGGTGTTGTTTCCCCGATTGGTGTCTATCTCCACGGCGGTAGCGGATGGATCGCGAGCTTTGGCGATCAGATGATCACCTTCGAGGTCGATGTCGAAGCGCCCACGGATTGGCACGTCATCAGCCAAGGCAGCGGCACCTCACAAAGCACGCCAGGTCGTTCCCAGTGGAAGTCCCAGGGACTCCTCGAACAGGTTTACCTCGTGGGGGGTCCACTCACGCGCTTCAGCGAAGCAGCTGGCGAAGTGGAAGCCCTGGTCTATCTGCATGAGGCGGACGAAGCCCTAGCTGCCAAGTACCTCGAAGCGACGGCCCAATATCTCGAGATGTACCGCGGTCTGATCGGACCCTATCCCTATGACAAGTTCGCCCTGGTGGAGAACTTCTGGGAGACGGGCTACGGCATGCCATCCTTCACCCTGCTCGGTCCCGAAATCGTGCGCTTCCCCTTCATCCTGCATTCCTCGTACCCCCACGAGATCCTGCACAACTGGTGGGGGAACTCGGTCTTTGTCGACTACGAGAGCGGGAACTGGTGCGAAGGGTTGACGGCCTACATGGCCGATCACTTGATCCAAGAACAACGCGGCAAAGGAGCGGAGTATCGCCGTGGCACCCTACAGAAGTACCGCGACTACGTGAAAGAGGGCAATGACATGGCCCTCAGTGATTTTCAGTCGCGGCACAACGCGGCGACGGAGGCCGTTGGGTACGGAAAGGCCTCCATGACTTTCCATATGTTACGCAGGCGCCTGGGGGATGATGTCTTTGTGGCGGGCGTGCAGAAGTTCTACGGCGACAACCGCGGGCGGCGGGCGAGCTTCGACGACTTCCGCCTGTCCATGGAGGCAGTCTCGGGGGAAGACCTGGAGGCGTACTTCAAACAGTGGGTTGAGGGAGTGGGCGCACCGCACCTGCGACTCTCGAAGGTGGAGATTCAAGAGGTAGCGAACGGCTACATCGTTTCGGGTGAACTGGCACAGCTGCAGAAGGCGGCCCCCTTTGACCTGGAGATTCCCCTGCACGTTACGACAGAGGGCGGTGTGCTGGAGTTGTCGGTGGCGACCAAGGGTCGCGAGACGCCCTTCAGCCTGATCACCGACAGCCGACCGATCGGACTTGAAGTCGACCCGCTCTTCGACTTGTTTCGCCTCCTGGATCCGCGCGAGACGCCGCCGTCCATCGGGCAGATCTTTGGCGAGGCTGAGGTCCTTGCGGTCTTGCCGGACGGAGATGACACGCTCGCTTCCTATCGCGGCCTGATCGACTATTGGAAGAGCGAGGAGCACAACATCGAGGTGGCCTTGGACAGCGAGCTAGCGGAACTCCCCGCGGATCGTCCCGTTTGGCTCCTCGGTCGCGACAATCGCTTTGCCCCCGCAATGCTTGAATCGTTGAAAGAAGCCTCCCGGAGAGACTCTGGCCTGACCCTCGCCGGCGAAGATGTAGCCTTTAACGACCACAGCTTCGTTGTGATCGCACGCCATCCCGTTGACCTGGAGCGGGCCATGGGATGGATCGTGCTTGGACCGGATGCAGCCCAGGAAGGGCTCGCCCGCAAGCTCCCCCACTACGGCAAGTACTCCTATCTGGCCTTCGAAGGGGACGAGCCGACGAACGTCGTCAAGGGGCAGTGGGGCACGGACCAATCGCCTCTTGCCGTCAACCTGGGCGACACGGCGCTGCCCGCAGTAAAGGAAGAGCGGGCGGCATTGGCTGACTTGCCCCCGGTCTTCTCGGCCGCACGTATGGAGGCCCACGTTCAGTGGTTGGCGGCGCCGGAACGGGCGGGCCGCGGACTCGGAACGGCGGAGCTTGATGCGAGTGCGGACTACATCGCCGCAGCCTTCGGCGAACTAGGCCTCGAACCCGCCGGCGACAACCACAGCTGGTTCCAGAACTTCACCGTCCTCTCCGGGCCCGACGGGCAGCCCACTGCCGCCAAGAACGTCATCGGCATCATCCGTGGCAGCCGCGCAGACTGGAGCGATCAATCCATCGTCCTGGGCGCGCACTTCGACCACCTCGGTCGCGGTTGGCCCGACGCACACGCCGGCGAAGAAGGGCAAATCCACCCCGGGGCGGATGACAACGCCAGTGGCGTGGCTGTATTAATCGAGCTGGCCCGCCAACTCGTCGCCGGCGGTGGTGGTTCCCGCAACCTGGTCATCGTCGCCTTCTCGGCGGAGGAATGCGGGCTCCTCGGTTCCCAGCACTATGTGTCTGCCCCGCGCTTCCCCGTCTCTGGTATGCGCGGAATGATCAATATGGATACGGTCGGCAGCCTGGCTGATGGATCGATTTCGATCCACGGCACAGGCACGGCTGACGAATGGCAACACATCTTCCGTGGCGCCGGCTTTGTCACCGGCATCGCCAATAAGATCGTGCCCGGAATGGCGGAGGCCTCCGATCAGTGGAGCTTTATCCAGGCCAAGGTCCCGGCAGTGCAGATCTTCACGGCGGCAACGCCGGACTATCACCGCACAAGCGACACGGCTGACAAGGTGTCCGGCGCGGACCTCGTCAAGGTCGCGACCTTCGTGCGAGAAGGCGTCGTATACATGCTGGAGCGCGAGGAGCCGCTGACTTCCTCGCTCACAGCAGGCGCTGTAGCTCCCGCCAGCTCCGGCCCCACCGAAGGCGGCCGCAGCGTCAGCTTCGGCAGCGTCCCCGACTTCGCCTTCACCGGCGTCGGCATGCGCTTCGAGGGCGTCACGCCCGACTCACCCGCCGCCAAAGCTGGCTTCCAAACCGGCGATATTCTGATTCGTGTCGACGACGCCGAGATCACTGGCCTGCGCGACTTCTCCCAGGTCCTGAAGACGCTCGCGCCGGGCCAAACCGTCACGGCGGTGGTCCTGCGGGATGGCGATGAAGTCGAAGCACAGGTGACCTTGGTCGTGCGCTAGCGGAGCAAGACTCCCCGGCCGCGTCACCATTCGAATCGAACTTGCAGCTCCATCGGGCGAGCTTCGGCCATTCGGATTCCGTCAACTTCCTGTCCTTGTCTTCATCCAGGAATCGAAAGAATATTCGCAGGGGGTGATCACCTTCGCCGTCGGCATCCGCGCGTGAGAGGACGCTCTTGTTCTCGGCTGCCTCCGCAGCGTTGATCATGCCGTCGCCGTCCTGGTCAAGGTCCGCAATCAAGCTCGCGAATCCGGCAAGCCCTCCACTTCCAGGTTGGATCCCATGCTGTACGAGGTGACATAGATGAGTCCTTCGCCAATTGCCGGCATGACGATCGGCTCATCCGCCAAACCAGGCACGGACCACAACTCGTCTCCGCTCTCAAAATCGTAGGCCGTTAGCCACCAAATCCCGTAGACGAGGATCTCCCGGCGGCCCGCATTTTCCCAGACGACGGGCGTCGACCAACCGGACTTGAAGGCTTCGCGTTCGCGGTGCCAGAGCACCTCCTCAGTGTCTGGTTCGATCGACTCCAGGTAGGAGTCGTCGCGCTCCCCATCGGTCGTTGGTGTGGAGGCGACCTGATCGTTGACGCGGTGGACTCGGGCGGGCTTTAGGCCCTGTACTTCACTTCGCCAAAGCACGGTACCACTCGTACGGTCAAGACAGGGACCTCCAGGGCGCCATCGGTGTGCCCGGTAGCAAACACGCGCTCCTCAAAGATCACCGGAGAGGAATGGCCAGAGGGCATTTCCGTCGCCCACAACATGCTTGCTTCCGGGTCCAACTTCACCGGATAGGGCACCTTGTCCGCCGCCGCCCCGCGCCCGGCCTGCCCACGGAATTGGGTCCATTGACTCGCCTGAGATTGCGATACGCCATTGACCGGAATCACCGGCGAAACAGAGAGAATGAGCAGCGCGATCAACACCAGACTCCGCACGACTTGCCCCGCGCTCCCACCATTGAGTTTAGGCGCACGCGGCGAACGAACCCCACACCCTCACCACTCTGACTCCCCCTCCGCATGATGAACACCTGCACCCAAACGAAGTACTTCTCAATGGTCTACGAGCTTCAGGTTGGTCTGCGTCAGGAGGGAGACTCTGGAAGTGGCGCCTCGAACTCGGCCAGTGCGATACGGGGTCAAATGCCGCGCTACCGCTGGTAGCGGGTTACTGGGCGCCTACTGCCCAAAGCGATCGCCTACCACCAGGCGTGCACCGGCGAGGTAGGCGGTGGTGGGCAGAGCCTTCTTGCCTTGAACCTGAACCTCGTCCAGCTGCAGGGCTCCGTCGCCGGTGGCGACGACCAGCACCTTCTTCGCCTCAAGGACTGTGCCTGGCTGGACGGCGCCGCAGGCATGCTCGCTAGTGGTCGCCCGCAGCACGTTGAACTTTTTGGGTTCCGTGCCATCTTCGGCGGGCAGCAGCGTGCTCGCCAATGGCCAGGGGTTGAAGCTGCGCACATGGCGCTCGAGCTCCACCGCGGAGAGGGACCAGTTCATGGCGCCGTCCTCCTTCTGCATCTTGCGGCAGAGGGTGACGCGGTCCGGGTCCTGGGGCGTGAACTCTGCTTTGCCGCTGGCCAGGGCCTCTAGAGCCTCAACAGATGCTTCGCCGGAGAGCTCCGCCAGGCGTACCGCCAGTTCTCCGGAGGTCTCCCCGGGTTCGATGGGCAGCTCCCTCTGCACCAGCACATCCCCCGCATCGAGGGCCAGTACGACCTCCTGAATCGTCGTACCAGTAATCGCATCACCCGCACGGATCGCGGCGGGGATCGGGGTAGCTCCACGCCAACGCGGCAAGAGGGATGGGTGCACGTTGAGGCACCGAAGCCGCGGTAGGTCCAGGAATTCCTGGCGCAGGAGCTCGCCATAGGAGACGACCAGGAAACAGTCTGCGCCCCAGGCCTTCAGGCGTTCGAGAAAAGCTCCGTCCTTGACGGTGTCCGGCTCCCAAACCTCGACGCCTGCGGCATGGGCCAGCTCGGAGACAGCACTGGGCTGAACCGTACGTCCACGACCCCTGGGGCGGGGCGGAGGCGTCACGACGAGACCTGGCGACACAGGGCTGGCCAGGAGTCGGTTCAGGACGGGCGTCGCGAAGGGCGGCGACCCTAAAAAGACAGTGCGCATGGAATGAGAAGGGCCCTCGCGCCGGATACGA
>JBLHLB010000186.1:0-8090 GCA_047618505.1 Planctomycetota bacterium | reverse complement strand
GTGGGATCCGGCAACCAAGTGCCTTCGGGATCCTTGTAGCGCATCCAGGTGATCAGGCCGTCGGCGTTCAGGTCCTGCAGGGGATCTTCCCCCTGCACACCATCGCGATCGTCGTCGACACCGCGACCCGTTGCAGCCCCTTCGATGCGCGGCGCAATGTAGAAAGACTCGACCGCGTCGGGATTCACCCGCGGGATCACGTGTACGGTCCAGCGATCGAGAAAGGCGGTGATCGCGTCGTCTTGGCCGTAGCCCGCGGCCAAGGCCTGGGCGTGGTGTAGTGCCAAACTCGACGAGAACGCTTCGGCTCCGGTCAAACCAGCCACGAGCAACAGCGCGGGCCGATCCAAGGCCGCACCATCGGGCGCAAGGGTGATCGCTTCCACCAAGCGGCCGCCGCGCGAAGTGGCGACTAAGGATTTCGACGCGTGGGGATGACTGCTTGCTAGCGCATCAATCGCGGCTGTTAGATCTGAATGACTCAGGGTCTCCAGGTCTAAGGGCACTGGCGATGTGCCACTCGACACAGCCAATGCTCCAACCAAAAGAAGGGGAGAAAACATACGGGCTCGCGGGGGTAATCAGAATTGCGGGGGTGACGCCCAGGAGGCGACCCCCACAGAATGACGACGACCCCTGATCCAGCACAAGACCCCCCACCAATGAGTTACCCAGTCAGCACAGGAATGCTCAGCTTACCCATCAGGGAGCTGTGTATGGGCGGTACGGAAGCTGGCTCCGTACCTCCAATTGCTAACCCAGTTTGCGAGCCAGGAGTAGGCCGTCGCCGATGGGGACCAGGACGGGCTCGACTCTGGTGTCGGCGGCGATGTCCTTATTGAGCTGACGCAGGATGGGGGCGGCGCCTTCGGTCCTGGAATCGTCGAAGACAGAGCCACCCCAAAACATGTTGTCAAAGGCCACGGTCCCGCCCACACGCAGGAGCTTGAGGCAACGCTCGAAGTAGTCCGGGTAGGGCTCCTTATCGGCGTCGATGAAGGCGAAATCAAAGCTGCCCCCTTGGCCATCCGCGAGGAGCGCGTCGAGGGTTTCAAGAGCGGGTCCAATACGTAGATCGATACGGTCCGCAACATTGGCTCGCTCCCAATGGGGACGTCCGATGCTGGTCCATGCCTCGGAAGTGTCACAGGCCACAAGTAGGCCGCCGGCCGGGAGAACCTCGGCAACGGCAAGCGCGCTGTAGCCCGTAAACGTCCCCACTTCAATCGCTCGCTTGGCCCCCATGCTAGCGACAAGGAACGCCATCAATCGCCCTTGCTCCACGGAGATCTGCATCTCCGCATCTTCCATCGGCGCCGTTTCCAGGCGTAGGGCGCGCAGCTCGTCAGACTCCCGTAGCAACGCGGAATTGCGCAGGTACGCGAGCATGCCTTGGTCGTGTTGTTTCGTATGAGATGACATAGTTGGAGCTCCGGCGGTGGTACGGGACAGGCCCTGACGGTGGAACGGGCCAGGCTCTGCCGCCACTGTTAAACGAGTAGCCAAGTGGAGAGGCGCTCTAGTTCACGTGGGTCGGCGGCGATACCGGAAGTAGAGGCCCGTTCGAGGGCTTCGCGTTGGAGCTCGGCACCTTGCAGTGGCGTGGCGTCGGTCCAGTAGCCCGCCGCTTCCAACTCGGCCCGCAGGTCCTCCGTAATCGTCTGACGGAAACCCTTGAGACGCGGATCGGATCGAGTGGTCAGCGCATCGATCAAGGCCCGACCGTCCCAGTCTAGATCAGCCGCGACGTCCAGCACGGCGCCGACATACTTGCCCGATCGCTTCAGGGCACTGCCGCGCAGAAACTCCGTCCTGAGCTTCGGCATGCGCCCAACGCGCCAGGCATCTAGAAAAGCTTGGGCTAATAGGACGCGACGCCGTAGGAGCTCGGCCTGGCCCTGGGCCAATCCGTGGGGCAGCTCGTCGTCCAGGGCACGCAGAGCACGGCCACTCGACTCCAAGTGATGACTGCGAAGGGCCTGCACCGCCGGTAGTTCATCCCTCAGGAGGTGGAAGGGGTGCAGTGAAGCCGCCTGCTGGAAAGGATCCGCCTGGGCCACGCCGATGGCTTCCGCGTAATCCTCGGCTGAGGCAAAAGCGCTCGGATCGGGGTTCGCACGCATCCGCGGAGCCACCAGTTCCTTGGCCGTCAGGATCATCGCGTCACGATCCCGGGCCGCATCCACATCGACGATGCGCAAGAGTTCCTGGTCTGTACCCAGGGCGTCCGTCACGCGCGCGGCGACGACCGGATCCGCGGTCAACAGGATCACCTGTCGCCCAGCCATCACTAACTCCGCCAGACTCTTGACCACCGCCTCCAGACGACGGGGGTCGCTGGTCGCCAGGACCTCGTCGAGGAAGAGCGGCAAGGGGTCGGGACCCTCGAGCTCTTCAGCCAGAGCAACGCGCAGGGCTAACAGTAGCTGTGCGCGTGTACCGTTCGAAAGCGAGCTCGGCGCCACCAGCAGACCGGTCTCGCTGGAACGGACAACACAGCCGAGGGCCGCCTCCCCAGCGGCTTCCCGTGAAGATGCCAGGGGTGCTTCCAGGCGGTATTCCCCGTCCGTGAAACGTGCAAAGGCGCGCGAAGCGCGGGGAACAACCCCGTCGCGCACCTCGCGTCGATGCTCCTCTTCGACATCGGACAAGAGCACGTTGGCCGCCGCACCTATGAGCGCAGTGTCACGCATTCCCGCCAGTTGGGCACGGGCAGCACGTTCCGCACGGCGGGCTTCGGCCAGGGCGTTACCCCGCGACGTCTGGTCCAATCGCAGCTGCAATTCCGCCACTTGGGACACGAGTTCGTCCCGACGATCGCGCGTTTCACGCAGCTCGCGGGCACGCGCCTCGAGCACATCCATCTGCTCGCCCAGGAGCGCTTCACTGGAACCAAGGGCGTCGCGACCGTCTCGCGCATCTCGCTCCGCATCCCGCAGGGCTTCGGACATTTCCCGCCAACGCGGGTGGGCGGCAAGTCGTTCCCGCAGACCGGCGACATCGCCATCGGGGACGCCGTTCTCCTGGAAAAAACGTCGCAGTGCGCGGGCAGCCTCTTCGACTTCGCGCTGCCCCGCTTCGCGCCGAGCTTCTAGTTCGGGAATCGAGTCAGCAGCACGACGACGTTCCGCTTCGCGCCCGCGCAGGCGTTCGGTGACCTGCAGCAGGGCGGCAGCATCCTCTGACAGCGCGCCGCGACGAACCTCGCCGTCAATTACAAGGGCTTCCATCAGGGGATCGATCACCCGCGCCAGGGATTGGCGGGCGAGCAATTCTTGTTCCTCGGACTCCTCAAGGCTCGCGCGTGATTCCACCAGTGAGGTCTGTGCCTCCCGGCGTTGGGCCAGACGAGCTTCGAGGTTGACCAAATCGAGCCCGCCCCAGGCGGCGTCCAGCCCGAATTCCTCGAGACGTGTCGACTGTGCCTGCTTAGCTTCCTCTGCCAAGCGCTCATCCCGTGCCAAGCGCCGTTCCGCAGCACGGCGGAGTACATCGCGTTCGGCCGTCAAGCCGCGCAATTCAGCCAGAGGAGCGCGAATGCACCAGGCCAGAATCAATGTCAATGCACCCCCCGCAAGCAGCAAGATCCCCGGCAGTCCCTGATCTTTGAGATAGACGCCAGCGGCGATTTGCACACAGGCAAGAAACACCACCAGCCTTACAAACTGTTGAGCTAGTGCAATCTTCGGGCTGAGTTCATCACCCTCCTCCCCCGTCATGGCATCCACGTAGGCGCCCTGTTCGATCACGCGCGACTCCGCACGCCGCAACATCTTCAGACCCTCTTCCAGGGACTGTATGTCTTCGCGGGTGGGCGCCGCCTCCGGCAGTCCGGCACCGGACAGCTCGGCCAAGAGTTTCGAAGAACTGGCCAGGGAACTGGCGACACGGTCGCGGCGTTCGCGCGCCTTGATCAAAGTTTGTCCTGCCTTGTCGAGAACGTCCAACTCCTCATCGCTCAGGCCCTCGCCCGGCAAACCGGTGGCAGCGGCTCGGGCACGGGCGGCGCCTAGGCGTGCTTCGGTTTCCTCGACCGATTGACGTGCGCGATCCTGGACTGCTTCGCGTTCCTCGAGGTCACGGTCAGCACGGGGGTGCACGCGCTCGATGCCTTCCGGAAAGTCCCCGAGGGAGACCGTCAGAGAGCGAACTCGCTGATCCGCGACCAAGGCCGCCAGGGCGTTCTCGACGGCAACCAGTTCATCACCGGCCTTACGTGCGCGCGCCACCTCGTCCTTGCGGGCGCGCAGCTCGTGGGCTTCCACATCCAGTAGATCCTGGGCCTGGGCCACCGAACGATGGGCATCGGCAGCCTTTTGAACGCTTCGGCGGGCTGCATGGGCCTGCTGCGACGCGCCGGTCAGGCGACGCTCATCCACCAGGGGCGTCGCCAGGTCGAAACCGCGACCGAGTTCACGGCGTACTGCTGTCGCAAGTTCCTCATCGCCATGGGCGTCAAACAGGTCGTCAATCCCAAGGAAGAAGGTACGACGCTGACTGGAACCGGGGAGAGCCGGCTGCCCTCCACTCCAGTGTGTGTCCTCGCCGCCCTCACGGGTGGCCAGCATTGTGCGACCGTTGACTTCAAGCTCGACCTCAGCAGCGCCACGGAACTCGCGATCGTTCCAAAGAACTTCAAAGACCGTGCGGCAAAGGCTCGTCTTGCCGGAACCGTTGGTCCCCTGGAGTACGTTGAGCCCCGTGCCCAATTCGACGCCGAAGCCCTCGGGGATTCCGGGCCGGCGGTGGATGCGAACGCGGCGAACTTTCATCGGATGCTCTCCTCTTCGTCCTGCTCAAGGGCGAAGCTCTCGCCGTCATCGCCAGCATTGTCGCCTTTTTTCTGCCGTGGCATGGGTTCCAACATGTCGTCCTCTTCGAGCACCTCCGGTCGTTGGGCCACGAGCGCGTCAAGGATTTGCCGACCCGCCTCCAGGAGGACGAGTCGGGCCCCCTCCTCATCTAAGTCAAAGGCACCCAGATGTGTAGTGAACGTCGCGTGCTCCGCACGTGAGCGCAGCTCCGGCAATGCGCGCTTCGCCAGGCGTCGCCCTTCCCCGTCGTTGGCCTGGAGGGAAAGCACGCGCCGCGCCACAAGCCCAAGGGGATCGGCGTAGCGCGCTAGACGTTCCAGATCGACCGCGGGTAGGGCCTCGTCGATGATCGCCTCAAGGTACGCGCCGTTTTCACCTGCGCCGCCAAGGCCGCGCAGAGCTTCCTCGCGCACGCGGTCGCGCTCCAGACGAGCTAGGTGTGACCGACCCACCAGACGCACGCGCACTCCGATCAGGCGCGCTTCCCCACCATCCTCTTGCACGCGTTCACTGGTTTCGCGCACAGCGCGAGCAAGCAATTCTTCGAGACCGTCGGCATCCTGGGCTGGGGATACATCCAGGTCCACGCGTTCAAAGCGCAGAGCGGAAGAAACGAGCTGTACCAGGCTCAAGCCGGAACGATCCCAGTTCAGTTCCCAGGGACCACGACGGCCGGGCGCGCCGGGGTCGAGAGCACTAAGGGAGCCGAGGTAGCCGATCGGCCGGGCAACCCCGGTCAGTTTCGAGGGCGCGTGAATGTGTCCCAACATCCAGGCGTCAACGCCGGCAACGGCCTCTAGCTCACGGCGCGCGACCGGCGCGTAGTGACTCTTCGAAGCGTCCAAATCCGCGTGCAACAAGCCGATCGTTGGCACACCAACGGGGCCTCCCGCAAGGATACTTGCGTCGAAGTTCCCCAGGGGACTCATCGTCACGCGCGGACGCGGAAAGGACCAGCCTAAGATGCGCGCAACAGGTTGACCGTCGCGCTGAACAATGTGCGTCTCCCAGGTGCCGCCGGCCCCCAGGAGGCGTACGCCGGGGACCTCCTTCACGAGTCGCGGCAGGACCTGTACATCGTGGTTACCCGAAACGCAGATCACCTCAATTCCGGCCGTTAGCAGACGCCGGGCGGCATCCGTCAGAGGAGCATAGGCCTCGAAGAAATCGCGCGCGGTGTCGACCACATCGCCGGCAAAAAGCACCGCGTCGTAGCTCTCATCTAGGGCCTTCTCCACGAGGTTCGCCAGGGCAGCCCGCGGTCCGAAGGGTGTAGGCTCGACGTCCGCAGGCAAGCCACCGGGGCTACGCCCGAGGTGAACATCGCCCACGAAGAGCAGGCGCGCGCTGGCCTCTGACGCACCTGCGTCAGCGCCCGTCGATAGGGCAGAAACATCAGGGGGGAGAGCCGGCGGCTCGCTCTTGTCCAAACTCATTCGGAGACCTCGCTCATAGTGCGAGATCCTAACACGCCCCGCCGTACAGGGAATTCGCGGGGGCTATCTCTGATGCGGTCTTTTGATCCGCCCCCCCGGCCCTGAATTTAAGAATCAGGCTCCTGCCAAGAACGCGAGTAGCGCGGGGCCGTAGCGCTCCCAGTGGGCCTCGGGATCGGCGTCTACCCGGCGCGGTAGCTCGAGGGTGATTGTTGGTATGCCGCGCTCCTGCCCGAGCCACGTTCCCAGGGAGCCGGGGCGTCCCCCCAGCCTCTTGACCGGCAGCCCGCAGGCCTCCGACATGGCCGCCGCAAGCTCAGTTGCAGGGCCATCGAAGTCGACGCAATTCAGCGGTTGGTGGATGCTAACGGCCCGCCAGGGTTTGTGGAGATCCACCAAACCTGCGATCACCCGGGCCTCAGGCTCCGAAAGCGGTCGCTCGCCACCGCGCTTGGCATCTGCCTGGTTCTCGGCGGGGAAATTTCGATTGAGATCGACCCGGTTGGCGTTGGATCTACGCCCGGCCGCGTAGCCGTCGGGATTGACGACGGGGACGATTATGGCGCGCTTGCCCTGCAACACCTGGGGGTCAGCATAGAGCTCCACGGCAAGGCGCTCCAACAATGCCGTGCCCGCAGATTCGTCGCCGTGGATCGTCGCAAGGAAGAGGACAACCTCAGGACCGTCGCCCAGAAAGTGCGCCGTGATGGGACGCTGCTCACTGCTGCGACCGATGGCGAACCCAGCTGGACCGACGGCGGCTGCAATGGGCTCTGCCCCCTCAATGAGGTTGCCGGAGCCAGCAACCGCCTGGGAGACAGCCACTTCGGGGGTCGGTTCTCTAGAGATTGGCTCGCCCGGCGCACCTGTATTCGAAGTCGACTGACAACTGGTGAGCGCGAGGAAGCAAAACCCGAGGAACGTGCTCGATTCCTGGACTATCCTGACTCGCCTGTTTGCTCTCGTCGAAATGCTCTTGATCATTCCGCCAGCTCAGATTCCATCGGACAGTGCATGGCGGCGAGGGCGCAGCGCACACCTCCGCCCCCGACCTGCTCGATGGTAGGGAATGGAGTTACGATCAGCGGCAAGGCTCTTGCAAGCGCTGCGCTTTGGTCAGCGCTGAGTGCGGCGCGTGCCCGTGAGGACATAACGAGCGCCGGCGAGCCATCTGCCTGTGCAACCTCTAATGCGTTGCCAAGGAAGGAGCTGACCTGTCCACGGGACAGGTCGATCACGATGCGTCCGGGGACATCGAGTGCGGCGCGTAAGGCGCTACGTTCGTCGTCATTGGGAAGTGAATCGAAGCAGGCCAAGGCAACGGCATCCCCCACACACAGCATGACGTTGGTGTGATAGAAAGGCTGACCCGAGGCATCCAGAGAATCAAACGCCTGCACCCGATAGCCCGTGGCCTCGGCAAAGGCGGCCAATCCCTGAGGGGTTGTGCGCGGGGACCGACAGGCAAAGGCCAAGCCGCGTCGGCGATCCAAAACCAGGCTACCGGTTCCCTCAAGGAAGGCACCGTGCTCGGCCAGGGGCGTCAAATCGATGACGCGCTCGATCCTTACACCATGCTGGGCACGCAACTCGTCGACCAAGTCCCGCCGCACCTCGGCCTGGCGAATCGGCGCCTGCATGGGGTAGAGAATTACAGTCCCATCACCGTGGAACGAGACCCAGTTGTTTAAGAAGAGTGCGTCCGGCTTGGGGGGATCGGGGGTGTCCTCGATCAGAAGGGTGCGCACACCCGCTGCACGCAGCGCAGATTCGAGGCCGTCGTGCTCTATCCGGGCAGCCGCCGCGATTTCGCTCTCGGGCGCCGAGCAGTCTCCCTGCA
>JBLHLB010000185.1:0-8101 GCA_047618505.1 Planctomycetota bacterium | reverse complement strand
CCCGCGGACTTCCACTTGCGTGATTGGGTGGGATTAATGTTTGTGAAGAAGCGCAGGGTTCGCCCGCCGTGGGTCGCTCCGCTCGCGAAGGCGTCCACATGCAACAGCTCGTTTGACGAGTGCCGGGAGAGCTCGCGCCCCTCCTCCTGGAGAGGACGATAGTTGACCTTGCCCAGCGACCAAGCCGAACTGTAGTTCGGGAAAACCCCGCCGAGGAAATCCGTCACCACTTGATTGTGCGCGTGCAGGATCGTCTTCGTTCGCGCCTGGGCGTCACCTTTTAGTCCGGACAGATAACCCCCATGGGGGTGATAGCTGATGTTCTTGAGCGTCATGCCCTTCGCCAGCTCATCCCGTAGAAACTCCAGATCCTCTTCGGGAGGAAGGGGCAGCCGTCCGCTTGGGAAGAGCAGCACGGCCCCTTGCTCAAGCAGGCGCTCGTAATCCTCTGTCTTGGATTCGGCGCGACTCAGGTCTGCCTCTTGCGGCACTTCAATCAAGATCAAATTACTCATGGATCTGCCTTAGGTTTTCATCCTGCCAATGCCTAGGCACGATGCAAGCGATAGAGCAGCGGTTTCTCTCCAATTCTGCTCACGCACGCTCTCGCAGGGGGGAGCGTGTGCGCGGGAGTTACAGACAAAGTGATGCCCTATCAAGGACGGCGAAGTTGAAACAGAATCTCTTCGGTGGTGTCGAGCGTCAAGCATCGCCCTACAAAGGGTGGACGGCCTAAACAGACTGTCACCATGCCACGCTAGGAAGAAGCCAACGCTCGACAGCCACCTCGAACAGCTCCGCTACCCCTACAATTCTGGCCGACCCCATGGCTCAGTGAAGTTTAGGGGTGTTATCCGGACTCCCGCGATGCCGGCCAGACCCGCGACCAAGAGGCTGACCCCTAGAGGCATCCCCACTGCCCTTTCTGCACGTGGATTTTTTGCTGCTTGTGGAATCCCGTGCCCCGCCGTATCACGAAGCGATGGAGACCAACAGATGGGCCGCGTAGTAACAGCAGATAACGGAGTCAGCTGCGTGAGCGCGCGCGGCTTCTGCTTGCTTTTGACATGCCTGCTCGTCGCCAGCTGCACTTCCCTCGATCGGGTAAAGCGCAACTCGCCATTAGCCTCCAGTTCTACCGATGCCGATAGGGTCAACCTCTGGCCCCTCGCCTACAAGGATGGCGACCGCCTCGCCGTCCTGTGGCCTCTATACGACCAAGACAACCAGGGTTTCGCACTGCGCCCCTTGGTTGCGCGTGACGGCGGGCGATTCGAACTGCTGCCACCGCTCCTCTACCTGAACAGAGAGAACGGCAATTGGCTCTCATTGCTGGCCTACCGCTTCGGCGAGGACCGCGGCCTGTTTCCGATCTACAATCGCGGGTGGATCAATAATGCTGGTCCAATTTGGTGGAGCGAAGACGAAGAGGGCAAGCTCGAGCGGGGTGGACTGTTTCCAGTCGTCAAGCTGGGGCCCGGATTCAACTACGCTGGCCTGGCCTACTGGCGCAAGAACGACAAAGGCGACCTCGCCAGCAGCGGACTGTTCCCCCTCGCTCATTTCGGCCCAAAGCTCAGCTTCACGGGCCTCGCTTTTTGGAAGAAGGACAAGGAGGGGGACGTAACCTCTGGAGGTCTCCTTCCGATCGCGTATTTCAGCTCTGGCTTCAACCAGGTGGGACCGGGGTATTGGTCGAAGGACGCAACTGGAAGTGTCACAAGTGCTGGGCTCTTTCCAGTCCTTCACCTTGGTCAGAAGATCAAGTTCGCCGGCCCTGCTTGGTTGACCTATGACGAGTTGGGCGCACTCACCCGTGGAGGCGTATTTCCGATCGCATTCTTCGGCCCCAACCTCAACTACCTGGGCCTGGCCTTTTGGGTAAAGGACGGCGAGGGCAATACAGGAGCCGGCGGACTATTTCCTCTGCTCGCCCTAAGTGGCCGCTTCAGCTACGTGGGCCCCTTTTGGTGGAACAGGGATTCGGACGGCACGAACACGACGGGCGGGCTGTTCCCTATCGCCCGCTTTGGAAAGGGATTCAACTACGCCGGGCCATTGTATTGGAACAAGGACGAGATGGGCCGGGTCAAGCACAGCGGGCTATTTCCCGTGGTCGGCTTGAACCAGGGCCTGAGCTGGGCCGGACCCGCCTGGTGGACGAAAGATGCTTCGGGTTCGCTGCGGGCAGGCGGGCTGTTCCCGCTGTTCGACCTCACCCCGCACTTCAGTCACGCGGCGCTGTTCTACTGGTACAAAAACGATAAGGGCAAGGCGAAGCTCAGCGGTCTCTTCCCCATCGCGAACTTCAGCCCGGTATTCAACCACGTCGGCCCGGTCTTCTGGTTCAAGGATGACCACGGAGAGGTAGAGCACAAAGGTGTCTTTCCGATCGCCTACGACGGCCCTGACTTCGGACTCGTGGGCCCCGCCTGGTGGTCGAAAGATGCACAGGGAGACATCGACGCGGGCGGATTGTTTCCGATTGCCAAGTTCACCTCGCGCTTTAACTATTTTGGTCCCGCCTATTGGACCAGGGATGAGCAAGGCAATACCAAGCAGGGCGGTCTGTTCCCGATCGCGCACTACAGCTCGGGACTCAACTTCACAGGCCCCCTCTGGTGGAAAAGGGACGAGGTCGGCAAGCTCAAAGCAGGTGGCCTGTTCCCGATCGCGAACTTCAGCCCCGGCTTTAACAATGCGGGTCCAGTGTTCTGGGCCCGGGGAGAGGATCGAACGCTTCAGTACCTGATTGCGCCTCCGCTCGTCGGCTATAGCAAGCGCACCGACGGCAGCAGGCTACTCGTCACGCCACTCGGCGGACGAAAGTGGAACGCCGACGGCCGGACCACCTTCATGAACGTGCTCGGTCCACTCTATCAGCACAATATCGCAGGCGACGGGACCTTCACTGCGATCACGCCCTTCTTTACGAAGATGGATAACCCGCGCTCGAGCCGTTGGGACCTCTGGCCACTGGTCGGACAGCGCGTCAAGAAGGACGGGGACGGCAATCCGACTTGGTTCGAAACCCGGGGTCTGGGCGGCTTAATCAAACGCGAGGGCTTCAACCAGACCGAAACCTTCCGCATGTGGCCTCTTCTGAGCTATCGCTCGGAGAAGGGCGGATCCGAAAGCCTGACCGACTGGACCTCCGTATTCAGCTACAAGGAGTTTGAAGACGGCTCCTCTTTCCATGTTCTCAATCCCCTCGTTTTCGACTACGAACGGCGCCAGGGAGATCGCAGCTGGGACGCACTGTTGGGCGCGGTGGACTATGAACAACAGGGCGACGACTCGGAGTTCAGCCTGCTGTACTACCTGTACCGCCAGAAGACAGTCGGCAAGCGCACCGACCGCGACATGTTTCCGTTTATCACGTGGGACACGGGCGAAGAGTACTCGCGCTTTTCGTTCCTCTGGCGCCTATTCGAGCGGCGGAGATCGGGGGACAAGGTCAGCGGTCACGTCCTGTTTATTCCCTGGGGGGATGCGTAGACCACTTCACCACCTCTATATCTCACGTGCCCTTGGCACTTCCTGCAAGCTCGCCTCGCCTGGGAGGTTGCGACTCAACAGGAAGTGCGTAGCAAGATCGCGAAACGACTGGCCGCGCTCTTCGAGGCCACAGGCCGACCCGATGCCGCGGCACAGTGGCGTAAAAAGTTATAAGGGGGGATACGGCGTCACTCACTTTCCTCCCGCCCCTGTCCGCAGAGACCCCCTACTGACGCCCCGGACAGGCTTCACGGTAGACTCTGCTGTTGATCGAGATGGTCAACCGGAGCAACGGATGTGGTTTTCGATAGGCACAGCGCTCCCTAATCCCCGTCTGATTTCGCCGGTGCAACGTTGCGATAGACGTCCTCTATGACCCAGGCGTTGGACAGGGAATTCCCGAAACGGTCCATGTCCTGGAAGGTCCACAGTACTTCTTTGTCGCGGTTGATCTCGATTAACTGAGGTTGGTCCGGTCCAGCGTGACAGTTGCCTAGAATGAGATTGCCGTTGGAGAGCACCTGAATCGTAGTCACCCAGGCCAGTCGAATTCCCTCCAGATCATCCTGCTTCAGATGCCAGACGATCTGACCGCTCGGGTCAACTTCAAGCAAGCCATGCCCGTTTCCGGTTGTAATCATGGTGTTCCCGCTGGCGAGGCGTAGAGCACAGAACAACTGGTTTCCCCAGGCATCCGGACCGTGACCTGCACTGCGCTCCCGTTCAAAAAGAGGCACGGCAAACGACCAAATGACCTCACCCGTAGCGTTGTATTCCCGCACCACGCCATCGCGCTCATGGGCCACTAGGTAGGTCCCTGCCGCGGTCTTGCGTGCCAGACGGGTGTCGGAATGCGCGCTGGGGTTCGTCACCTGAAGGTCCAACGAGAAGGTGATTTCACCCGCCTTGTCGACTTCAATAATGCGCGCGGGCCCTGACTCCACAATCATGGTGATGCCGCCCGGAAGGCGCTGAAAGGCGTGCACTTCCACGGGCTCCCCTGCCTGTTCTCGATTGCGTTGGGCAGCGTCATAGGACCACACGGTCTCCCCGCTGCTGATGTCGACTTCCACAAGCTGAGTCCAAGACTCTTGGAACAAGACGTGACCGTTGTCGAGCATGTGTAGGTCATGGATCTGCTTGATGCTGTGCTCCCACAGCAGATCGTATTTCCCCAGACCTATTTCGCGGAGAAGAGCGATGCGTCCCTTGGAGGCGTCGGCCAGCAGAAGCTTCCGCGGACCGTCCGTGGTAAATGGGTCCAACGGTAAGGCCAGATCAGCGCTGACTTCGACGCCTGGAAGCGCGGCACGCAGGGACGCCAACTGCTCTTCACCCAGAGGCGTTTCGAAGAGAATCAGCCGCTCAAGCTTCGTCAGCGACGTCAGCGCAGCCAGACCATTTGCCGTCACTGCGGTCGAGTGCAAGTTCAGGTAGCGCAGTGCCGGAGCCTTTGCCACGAGGAGCTCCAAGGCGCCATCGTCGACCCCAGTGCGCTCCAGGTGGAGGCGCTCTAGTGCAGGCATGGCCGGCAGGTTTTGCAAAGCGGACGAGCCTATGGGCTGGCCCGCGAAGGAGAGCTCCACTAAAGCGCTTGCCTTAGCAGCCAATGCGACCAGAGCGGCCGCGCTCGGGACAGTGTCGCAACGCGCGTAATCCACCATTAAGCCTGTGGCTCCGGGTTGCCCCGTCGCAACTTCACGGACGAGGGCCCCTGTTGCAAGCCGCAAGTCGCCCAAGCCAGACTCCCTACTAGAACTCGCCTCTCTTCGTTTTTCAATGTGAGCTGCGATCTGCTCCATGGGTGCCCCGGCATTGATCCAATGCAGGACAGCTAGGATCTCGGCATCTGTGCAAGGATCCCCCTCGGCGGGCATGCGATCCAGGTCGTCATGGGCGCGTGTGATCGAGAGGAAGAGTTTGCTCTCCGGGGCGACGTAGGGCTCGATCACGGAGGCGATTCCCGCGCTGGTATCGAGTCGCAATTTCCCCTTGCGCTTATCAGGGCCGTGGCAACTGATACAGCGCTGCTCCAGCATTCGCATGAAGATTTGTGAGTCTTGTTGGCCAGGACTTGCAGCACCTGCAACAGGGGCAAGACTCAGCAGCACAAGGGCCCCGAGGATTTTCATCATGATTTGGCTCTCCGCTCAGTAGCAGGGATTCGTAGGAAACTTCGGATCATGCCATCACCTTGTAGATCGGCTCCACCGGTTCGACTCCGACGAGCTTCTGGTCAAGACCGTTGAAGAAGTAACTGAGGCCGTTGGGGTCGAGCCCCATCAGTGTCAGGATTGTGGCGTGCAGGCGTCTCACGTGGAATCGATCCACAATGGCCTTGGAGCCGAGTTCGTCGGTTTCACCGATGCTGACGCCACCCTTTACGCCACCGCCGGCCATCCACATCGTGAAGCCCCAGGAGTTGTGGTCCCGGCCCGTGCCCTGGGCGTATTCCGCGGTGGGTTGGCGGCCGAATTCACCACCCCAAACCACCAGGGTTTCCTCCAGCAGCCCGCGTTGCTTGAGGTCTGTCAGCAAGCCGGCGATGGGACGGTCCGTGCGTCCCGCATGTCGGGTGTGATTGACCACTAGATCGCCGTGTGCGTCCCAGTTGTCATCATTGTGACCACCGCCGCTGTAGATCTGGATGTAGCGCACTCCGCGCTCCACCAGTCGACGAGCCAATAGGCACTTGCGACCGAAGGGGGCGGTTCGACGTTCGTCGAGACCGTAGAGCGCGTGTGTTCGGGGGGATTCCGAGTTGAGGTCGACCGCTTCGGGAGCAGCGGATTGCATACGATAGGCCAGCTCGATCTGCGACATGCGCGCTTCGAGCTGGGGATTCCCACGGCGCATGCGCGCATGGGCAGCGTTCTCCTGGCCAACGTGGTCGAGGAAGTCCCGCTGGAGTTCCGATGGCATGTCCGACGGCGGCTCGAGGGCCAGGATCGGGGCACCTTCGGTGCGCACTTGGACGCCCTGGAGGGACGCGGGCATGTAACCGCTGGTCCAGTTCTTAGCACCGCTGATCGGTCCCCCCGACTCATCCAGCATGACCACGTTTCCAGGCAGATCTTTGTTGTCGGTGCCCAATCCGTAATTGATCCAAGCCCCAAGGCTGGGGTGTCCGCTGATGATCCGCCCGCAGTTCATGTTGAGCAGTGCTGAGCCGTGGATCGGGCTCTCCGCATGCATCGAATGCAGGAAGGCGATGTCGTCCACCCGTTGGCCAAGGTGAGGGAAGAGATCCGAGACCATCTTTCCGCACTGGCCATAGGGTCGGAAGCGCCACTTAGGGCCGACGACCCGTCCGCCCTTCTTCTTGCCACCGCGTCCGAAGGTGGGCACATCAATTGTCTTGCCATCGAGCGCGTAGAGCCGCGGCTTGTAGTCAAAGGTATCGACCTGACTCGGCCCGCCGTACATGAAGAGGAAGATGACACTCTTCGCCTTTGTGCGACGAAGTAGCCCCTCGGTGGCTGCGCGGACGGGATCTGACATGCCGCCAGCCGTTAGTGATCCCCCGAGGGAGACAGCCCCGAGACCGCCAGCGGCACCGCGCATGAGGTCGCGTCGCGAAAGGCTCCCGCTCGAATTGAATTCTTGTCCGTTCATTGTCCGCTCCTTGTCCTGTGGCGATCTATTCCGGGCTGTTCCGGGTTCAGTCGACCCATAGGAATTCGTTCTGGTTGTAGAGGCTGAGGCAGAAGAAGCGCAGAGCATCCTCTTCGGACAGTGCGTGCTCTGCGATCAACGAAGCAATGAAATCCAGGCTGCGTGCGACTTCATCTGCCCCGGGATCGCGCCCCATTGTGAGGTAGATTCCACGGGCCACCTGCTGCGCGAGGAATCCCTCATCGCTCCGGAGACGTGTCGCTAGGTCGGCTGCACCTTTGGCGGTGAAGTCACCATTCATGGTGAGCAATGCTTGGGTGGGGACGTTGGTGGGGAAACGCTCGGGACAGGGCAAGTCCGGGTCCGGTTGATCGAAGCTCTCCATCAAGGGCATGCGCAGTGATCGCTTCACAAAGATGTAGAGGCTACGACGCGCGGCCTGTTCGTCCGTGGATCGACCCCAGGCGGACTGGGGACGGGAAGAACTCGCTAAGGCTTCCTGCGGCATGGGCGGGTAAACACCCGGGCCGTGAAGTTCCCTATTCAAGGTCCCATTCGTCGCGAGAACCGCATCGCGATACTCCTCCGCCGTGAGACGACGGGGGTTGAAGCGCCAGAAATAGTTGTTCAACGGATCGCTTTCGCTCGCCTCAGCGGGCCCCTCTGAGGCTCGCTGGTAGGCCGCACTGGACATGATGTAGCGGTGCATCGACTTGAGCGACCAATCGTCCTCCACCAGTTGATTGGCGAGATGATCGAGAAGCAATGGATGGGTGGGCTGGATCCCGAGGCGGCCAAAGTCCCCAGGTGATGGGCACAGCCCACGCCCGAAGTGAAATTGCCATAGTCGATTGGCCATGACCCGCGCACTCAGCAGGGCTCCCTCATCCATCAACCAACGCGCGAAGGCGAGGCGCCGACCGTGTGTCCCCGTGCCCGCTGGAAGCGCCACGCCCTGTACCGCGTTCCCCAGGACATGACGCACTAC
>JBLHLB010000184.1:0-8107 GCA_047618505.1 Planctomycetota bacterium | reverse complement strand
TTTTCCATATATGCGGTAGTGGATCTTGTCTTCGAAAAGGCCCGCCCCGGGTAGGATCTGCTCTCCGGTACCTACTCGTGACCGATACACCTGCGGCCCCGTTATGTTCAAGCAATCTCTGTTCCTATTGTTGGCGTTTCTGATCGTGACGTCCGAGGCGGAAGCCCAGTCCTTCGAAATCGAACTTGGCCCAGAGACCGTCTCAGCACCCGTAACCGGGCGACTGCTGTTGATGGTCTCTCGTACAGAGCAATTTCGCCCCGGGGAGAATGGGACACCTATCTTTGGGGTCGACGTGAACAACCTCAAGCCGGGGGGCTCTGCCCGGCTCGACGCAACATCCCTCGGTCATCCGGTCCGCAGCTTGCGTGACATCCCGGCGGGAGAGTACTACGCCCAGGCTTATCTGCATGTGTACACATTGTTCACTCGGGCCGATGGACATCAGGTGTCGCTTCCGATGGACCAGGGTGAAGGCCAGAGTTGGCGGCGATCACCCGGCAACCTCTTCTCGGAACCTGTGCAAGTCGACTGGGATCCAACGTCAGAGGCTCCGATCAAGCTCAGCCTCTCCCAGGTCGTTCCGCCCATAGCTGTTGCTGAGGACACCAAATGGGTCAAGCATGTTCGCATCGAGAGCAAGCTCTTGAGCGAATTCTGGGGCAGGCCCATGCCCATCGGCGCAACCGTTCTTCTCCCCCGTGGATTCCACGAGGAGCCCGATCGCTCTTATCCGGTGGTCTACATGCAGGGTCACTTTTCCTCTCGTCCACCCAAAGGGTTCGGCGGGGGAAGAGCCTTCGATGAGTATTGGAAAAGCGCTGCAGCCCCGAAGATGCTCCTGGTGAATTTCCAGCATGCGAACCCTTACTACGATGATTCCTACGGGGTGAATTCCGAGAACCTGGGCCCCTATGGGGACGCCATGGTGACGGAGCTGATTCCCGAGGTGGAGCGGCGCTTCCGTGCCATCGGAACTCCCGTAACACGCGTCTTAACCGGAGGGTCCACCGGTGGTTGGATATCGGTGGGCATGCAGGTGCTCTACCCCGATTTCTTTGGCGGCTGTTGGAGCTTCTTCCCCGATCAGTTGGACTTCCGCAACTATCAAGTTGTCAACCTCCTGAAGGATCCAAATGCCTACTTCATCGAGCATGAATGGTCCCGTGTGGCGCGCCCGGGGAACCGACGAACGGATGGCAATATCGTCTACACTATGGAGCAGGAAAATCTGTTCGAGGAAGTGATCGGGACACGCTACCGCTCAGGGGGTCAATGGGCGATTTGGAACGCAGTCTTCGCGCCGGTGGCAGAGGACGGCTACCCCAAACCGCTTTGGGATCCCCTCACGGGCAAGATCGACCACGCAGTCGCCGAGTGGGCGCGGGAGCACTACGACCTACGGTATATCCTCGAGCGCGACTGGGCCGCACTGGGCCCCAAACTTGCTGGCAAGTTGCATCTCTATGTCGGCCGCATGGACAACTACTACCTCGAAGGTGGTGTCTATCGCCTCGAGCGTTTTCTTGAAAGCACTGCGAACCCGCACTACGGCGGAACAATCGAATACGGTCCGCGCGGTGGTCACGGTTGGACTCCCTTCACTGGCAATGAACTGCTCGAAACGCTGGCACAATTCATGGCGTCCCAGTCTGATACCGCGCCTATTCCCGAGTAGGACTGTCTACTCTAGCGGCCCCGTCTCATCCAGGTGCTTCCTTCATCTGCTGTTGCTTCGCGGACCGATTCTTGATCTGCATCGCTTCGTGATGCGACGGGGTTCGAGATTGCAGATGCAGCGGTGCTTCCTGCATTCACTGTTGTGACGCGGTTCATCCCCCATTCTCCATGGATTTGGTGCTCAGCACATCTGTTAGCTGGAACACAGTGTTGCCCTTGTCGCGGTGCCCGTAGAAACCACGCTCATCGTTGGGCAGGCTGCTCTCCGCATGGGTCCCCATCTCTATTCCAAGGGCACGAGACTCTGCAGGGTGGTGGGGATCAACTCGGACACGGTGGGATGGATGTGCATGGCCCTTGAGATGACGGTGTAGGGAGCCTTGGCGTACATCACATCAAGGAGCGAATGCACTACCTCGTCGCCGCCGATACCGAGGATGGCAGCACCGAGAATCTCCTTGGTGTCCCGGTCTACTAGGATTTTGATGAATCCGTCGGTCTCGCTGCGCTCACGAGCTCGACCGACGTTGCTCATTAGGCGCTTGCCAATCAGAACATTGCGACCCGAGGCGCGCGCTTGGCTTTCGGTCATGCCGATGCGGCCAAGGGGCGGATCTATAAAGAGGCCATAGCAGAGTATGCGGTCGGATATGCGGCGGGGATCGTCGTCGAATAGATTGGCCGCTACGATTTCATAATCATTGTAGGAAGTGTGAGTGAAAGCTCCGCGCCCGTTGCAGTCCCCTAAGGCCCAGACGCCCGACACGTTCGTGCACAATTGATCATCCACCAGGATGTGTCCGCGCGAGTCAGTTTCGATCCCTGCCCGGTCGAGGCCCAAGCTGTCGGTATTCGGTGTCCGTCCAACGGCGATCAAGAGGTGTGAGCCGATCACGGGGGCCTGATCCCCGTCGCAGGCGGTCTGTACCGCGACGCCCTCGCTGTGGGGGGCCACACTCAGGCATTCAGCGTTACAGCGCACATCAATTCCTTCCGATTCCAGTATCTCCTGCACGCAGGTGGAGACATCCGGATCATCGCGCTTAATCAAACGTGATCCTCTTTCCATGATCGTGACCCGACTTCCGAAGCGCCGATAGATCTGACCGAACTCGAGCCCGATATAGCTGCCCCCGATCACAATTAGGTGCGCTGGTACCTGCTCCAGGTCCATCACGCTTGTACTGGTTAGGAATGGAATCTCTTTGAGACCGGGCATTTCAGGAACGTGAGGCCGTGCGCCTACGTTGAGGAAGATCTTGTCGGCTTGAAGCTTTTCGCCATTCACCTCGATGGTATGGGGGCCCACGAAGCGAGCGTCGCCGCGTATGAGGTCCACCTGCTGCATGCCCTCCAACCAGGAGGTCAGCCCGCGAGTGGAGTGGCCGGCTATATCCTTCATACGCGCCTTCACGCGAACCATATCCACACTCACCGGGCCGTCGAGCAGTACGCCAAAATCCCCAGCGCGCCGGGCGACATGGGCGGCGCGGGCGCTGGCCACCAGGGCCTTGGTCGGCGTGCACCCAACGTTGACGCAGGTGCCTCCGATTTGGTCACGCTCGATCAGAGCCACGCGCATACCTGCGCTGTTCATACGGCCTGCCAGGGACGGTCCGGCCTGCCCTGTTCCAATGATAATCGCGTCGTATCGGGTGCTCATGTCTGCTTCCTTCTTAGGAGGACTACTGGGCTGGTGCTGACTGTCTTGGCTGTGCTATGCGGCCCATTTCGTGATCACAATCGCTTCGTGGTACGACGAGCTCTGAACTCGCGCAAGGACTAAGGGCAAACGAGCTGTTTTGGAGTCGAAGAGGTCCGAAATGTCTGCTTCTTGAACAAAGTACGCTGCATTCAGCCGAAGATGTTGAACAGCATGTGTCCACTGAAGCCGGCGAAGAGGCCTCCGATGGCGTGACTAGCGATGGCCACGCTGGTTAAGCTGCGTTCGCCGATGCCGTCCATCATCCCCACGTGTGTACTGAGAAATCCGGCGTTGCAGATACCGATGGCCGTGTAGACGCAGATACCGTTGGCGTCGATGATCCCGCTCTGCAGGAACTGAGGAACCATGGCCAGGGAGGCTCCCACCGATCCGAGAGACGTGACCGGAAAAGCTATCGCCTCTGGCGAAGTGAAGCCGAAAACGGGTTCGATAATGAACGAGAGCTGGGCTCCCACCCAAGGAAATAAACCGATGCCCTCGTGCAGCCCACCGGTGTATCCCTCCAGGCCTGGTCCGTAGGCGAGCATCATGACCGCAGTTGTGATCACGATGATTCCGGGCATGATGTTTAAGCCCGTCTTGACTCCGTGGACTCCCCCGTCCAACAACGACTGCAGCACGCGTTGCATGGGATTCCCGAGACGGACTTCGCGATAGCGCACGAGGTCATACGTCTCATCGTCTGCCGCAACAACGGCCGCATCCTGCCCATACTTCTTCTTGCCGAAATGACCGATGAGCCTGACGCTTACGATGCCTCCCATGATCGCGCCTATATTCCCTAGCAGTACGGCTCTGCCCATCGATGCCGTATCCGTGGACTGTGTCAGCATGAAGGTGGTCACGATCAAGCCCATGCCAAAGACCGTTCCGAGATTGACAAGTGTCGTGACTTCCCACCTCTTGAAGTACTTCAGGAAGCCTTTCTCAGAGCTCAAGGGCATGATGGCTGGATTGTCTGACAAGTAGGTCGCGACCACGCCGATGGATGCTGCCCCCGGTAGCCCGAAGAGCGGCTTCATGAGCGGAGACAGAATGCGATTGGCGACGCTCACGATTCCAAACTCGGACAGGAGTGATGTGAAAGCACCGGCCAGGATGATGACGGCCATCAAGAAGAAGACCGTGTTGAGCATCAGGTCATGGGCTGTCGCCATCATTGTCCCGAACATGTTAGCCAGGCCCATGCGCCATGCGATGAAGCCGAAAATGCCTCCAAGCGCGACCAGGGCGACCAGGGTTTCGGCGGTGATTGCCTTGACGACTTTTTTGTCTTCAACCGACTCAGACTTTTCCACTCCGAAACTCCTGCGTGACGTTCTATCCGAACTGGGTGTGCTCTTGCTCCCCGTGAGGATAGGCGTTTCAAAGGCAGTCTGCGACGGGCAGTTCGCCAGGAGCGGGAACGATGGCAGCCGCGTCTGACGCAACCCATTACTTCCGCTCATTTTCGGCCCAGTGGTTCCCTCCCCACTCTACTTTGGAGAAGCCGTCAACACGACGCTGCTCCCATCCCCAAGCCAGTGGCGCGTGCACTCTTCGTTTGGGCAGGCTGCTCGCCGTTCTGATCCTATCCGCAATTGACACCCTCGGTGGTTGCCGGGGTCTGATCTGGCTGAACGACTCTGTACCGTAGGGATTGTGAGCGACCTACCACAGCCGATGAGCGAAGTGCGCCGTGCACCCCTGCAAGGACAAGATTGGCCCCTAACGGCTATTGAATAGCGAATGCGGCTTCGCACTCTGGATTCGAGACGTTCCCGTCGTATTATAAACAGGTCTCGCTAGGTTAGTCGTAGGTGAGGAGGTGAATCCTTCTCAGTTAGGCTTGTCTTTAAATACCCCCCCCCCACCCGAATCAGATCCCCCGTCCATAGTGGGGACCCAGGATAAAACGATGGGTACTACAAACGGATCATTGACGGCGGAGCAGATTCGTCATTACGAGGAGCACGGAAGCCTGCATGGTCTGGACTGCTTCGATACTCCTGAGAGTGTCGCCTGGCTTCGAACCAAGTTCGAAGCGCTCCTGGCGTTGATGCCTCCGGGCGTGCACGTGCGTGACCTGGGGAACTGGAACATTCGTAATAACTGGGTCTACGAACTCGCTTCAGACCCGCGCTTGCTAGATGCGCTGGAGAGCTTGATCGGACCAGATTTCTTCTGTTGGGGTGTGGGAGTCTTTTACAAGGAACCTCACAAGGATCAGGTCATCCGCTGGCATCAGGGCACCGGTATCTGGCCATTGTCTTCTTCCGTCGGAGCAAAGCTCGAAGGAATGTCGTCTCAAGATGGTGCACCCGTAGGGCGCTTGCCCACCGTCATGATTGCAGTGTCCCAGCTGACGAAAGCAAATGGGTGCCTACGCTTTCTCAATGACACGCATCTCGGGCCGACGATTCCTCACCAGCTGGAAACCAATGCCGACCGCGACAAGTACATCTTTGAGACGCACGTGCCCGAAGACAGCATGGATTGCACCAGCGGGTTGGTCCACGCCGAAATGAAGGCCGGACAATTCAGCATCCATCACGGCGCGACCTTTCACAGTTCTGGTCCGAACACGACCGATGGCATACGCTGTGGGCTCGCAATTAGGTACGCGACGTATGACCTCGTGTTTGATCCTGTTCGCTGGCCACAGGTCTTTGCGCAGCCTATGCGCGGCACTGATCGCTACCACAACAAACTCAAGATCGCAGCCCCGCCGACCAAGTTCGAAATTCCGACGATGGCCGACCTGCCCCATCTCGACGCCGGCTTGAGCCGTATGGCACGGGCTAAACTTAAGGCGCGGCGTGCCGTACGGAAGATCGTCGGTCGCTCGGCCTGAGCCTACGCAATAGTCCGATCGAATAGGCTTTGGCCATTCACCCCACGACCCTCAGATCACATTTCACAAATCAAACTCCATGACGCTGCTTAAGAGCGTCCTTCGTTGGGGATCTATCGGCCTGGGCGTCGGCATTGGCGTCGCCTTGGCCGATTTTCTCGTAACTTTCACAACGCATGGCGACACGTTCGTGTCGTGCAAGGAGACCTATGCGCTGTTGGCCATTGTGTCTCTGGTCTACGTAGTGCCCGGCTTTGTCGTCGGTTGCGTGGCGGGCATCGTTCCGCGCCTGAAGGAGACGAGCGGTTGGTGGCTGCCCTTGCTGGCGTTCATCATTGCAGGGGTGCCGTTCTTCCTGCTGCGCACTGAAGAGCACGTCGTTCAGGACGGAATTGATGGGACGGTCTCCAAGACAGCTCCGCGAGACGTCCTGTGGATCGTGATCGACACCCTGCGCGCGGATTCACTGTATGGTGAGGACCTGTCGTTTCCAGACGCCCCAAACCTCGGCGCACTTGCGCGCGAGAGCGTGATCTTCACGGAAGCCGAGGCTCCGTCTGGATGGACAATTCCATCGGTCGCGGGCCTCCTCACGGGCATGCATCCTGCGACCCTTGGAGCGCGCAATGGGCTGCTGCCATCCGGTGCGATGACTATCGCCGAGCTCTTGCGTTCCGCCGGGTGGCAGACCAGCGCGCACATCGACAACACGTTACTGCGTCCATCCAACGGATTCGCTGCTGGCTTTGATCGCTTTCAAAAGCGCGTGCCAATGGATTTCTGTTGGGCCATGCAGGCGGCAACGTTCTTGCCGTTTGATACGCGCGGTGGTTTGCGCAATATCATTCCGATCAGCTATGGCGGAGCGACACGCCTGATCGATGGAGCGATCGCGGATCTCGAGGCCTCTGATGATGATCCGCTGTTCCTGTACGTCCATGCCATGGACGTGCACGAGCCCTATTGGTCCGGGTTCGACGACGATGCTTTGAAGCAGGCAGCACAGGGCCTCTCCGACATGGGCACGTTAGGTAGATGGAAAGCGCGCAAGCGTGTCAACTTCTTGACGCCCGAGCTCCGAAAGACCATCCGCGACCTTCACAACGCCGAACTGAGCCACGTTGATCGCGAGCTGGGCAGGTTGATACAGCGCTTCGGCGAACTACGGGACTTCGAAGATGCAATCATTGTTGTCACCTCGGATCACGGCGAAGAATTCTGGGAGCACGGAATGTATGGCCATGGACACGCGCTGTGGGGCGAAGTCGTACGCGTGCCCATGTTCGTGCGGTTTCCAGCGGGGGTACTCCCGGAAGCCGGAGGCCTCCACTACGAGCGGCCCGTATCGCTAATCGATGTCGTGCCCACGGTTGTGGACGTATTGGGATTGAGCTTGTCTGACGCAGCCTGGGAGTTCGAAGGCCGCTCACTTCTGCCGGCCATGCGCGGTGAGTCAATTTCTCACGTTTCGCTGCACTCGGAGCAATTCACTAAAAATCGCGAGATCCACCGCTGGCGTGAGGAAGACATGGTCCTCGTGCATGGAGAATTCCCCGACGGACGCGAGAAGGTCTGGCTCTTCGACGTGCGCGCTGATCCGGATGAAGAGCATGACCTAGCTCCCGAGAGGAGCGACGACGTTGCCCGACTGCGCAATGCCCTGGAGACACATCTCCGCACCATTAGCCGCGGCGGCAGTGAATTCGCTGGGGATGCCGTGCCCAATACGCAGGGGCTGCGGGATTTGGGCTACTAGTTCAATGTGACTACTGAGAACTCTGTCCGTGCTGTCAATAGACCATCTGCACCGACAGTGGCTGCCAAGCTTCCCCTGCGCAAGGCGCCCTCTGCAACGTGCAAGCAGAGCG
>JBLHLB010000183.1:0-8113 GCA_047618505.1 Planctomycetota bacterium | reverse complement strand
TGACCCTGTTGGAACGCCTTGAGGCTTCCCTGGCGGGTGGCGAAGGGACCGAGCCGAGTCTCGCCCAGGCCCAATCCGACAGTAGTGCACGACGCCTGGCAGTTGACAACCAGTTGGCCGCGCTGAAACAAGAGCTCAACGCGCCCTTCGACGAAGACGTGCGCGAGCAATTGCTTACCCTTCTGAAGGAGCTGGAGGAGGAATTTAAGTCAAGTGTCGAGCCGGACGACCTCCCCGATGTCGAACTCCTTGCACTCCTCGAGAGCTTGCGGGACGCGCTCAAGAACGGTCAGGATATGACCACAGAGGAGCAGCGTTTGGCTCAATCGTCCCGCGCTGCGGCGGAGCGCCTGCGCATCGCAACGAACGGGCTTGCGGATGCTGACGAACAACTCGACATCCCGCGCCGAACCCTTAACGTCAACGCCCCGATCGCACGCGAACACGCCGACCGCAAGTGGCACCGCTTCTTCGTCCAAGCCGGTCGCATCGTCGCCTACCCCCACGAGGAGATCAACGAACTGGCTTTCGTGGAGTTCCGTAGCGAACTCAACAACCAGCGCAACCACAGTTTCAGCGGTTCGGTCGGACCGATCGATGGTTGGGTCGGCGAGTACACCGGTCAGGTCACGGTCTCCGGCAATCGCATCTCCCTTTCGAAGTGGAGCGTCGTCTTCGTGCCGCCCGAGGGCGAATGGGGCGAACCGCTCGAGTCCTGCCTCGAAGAGGGGCACGCCTTCCAGGAGTACCTCCAGCAACTGGATCCCGAAAAAGACCGCCTCTTCTTCGTCCTCTACGGTGATTCCTTCGGTAGCTACGCAGAATTCGAAGGCGTGCTTGTGGAGCAGGGCTTTGCGGTCGGCGTCTTCTTCCTCGAGGTCGGCCAGGAGCTGAGCTCCGGTTCCGGCGGCATCACGGTGACGGAACGCTAGCGCGCCTGCTGTCCATGGGGCGCCGGAGACTCCATTGTCGAAACTGCGGGTGCACCCGAGAGGGTGTTGCCCGAGAAGTCCTCGAAGATCACCGCCCCTTCCAAGAGCGCTGAATCTCCCGCGCGGACTCCAGTTCGGCTGCCATTGTCTCGCGGCTCCTGAACTCAAGCTGGGATCCGGCACATGTGAGTTCAGGGCCTGGCTCCACAGTGACCCTCCCAAACAGCGTGCCTTCGCCTTCGCAGGTAATGCTGACCTTCCATGTTCCAGGCGCGAGTCCCTGGGCGATTACCCTGCCGGGGGAAAGCGTGACGTCCTGTGTGCGCACATCGCGGTACGCTCGCTCGGCATCTCCGGCGTAGGAGAGCAGCGTGAACTCAGCGGACTGAGGATTCGGCGCCTGCTCTCCCTCGGGGGCGCTAAGTGTGAGATCGACGCCTGTGAAACACCTCGGCGGGAGGTACAGCACATGGGCCTCGCCGCCTGCGACGACGTCGTGCGACAAGGACGGCCCCATCAGCAGCAGGCTGCCATAGCAAAGAACCATGGGGATGGCCCTGCGCTCGCCGAAGTCAAAGGCGCCATTCGCGTCCGTGATCAAGGTGGTGAGCTTGAGCGAGGCATTGCTTCCCAGGCTGATCTGGAAATTTGTGACCCTGCGACCTGAGCTGCGATCCACCTCGGAATCATTTCCTCCGGAGATGGTGACGGCCTCACCCCGTGAGAGCCTGTCCGCCAGTATCTGCTCAACTGCCAGGTCTTCGAGATCACGGACATCATAGGTCGGCGGCTTGAGCTTCTTCAGGAGTGCCACCTGAACTCCAGCAACTGGCCGACCGTGCTCGTCTAGCACGCGGCCGTGGACCGCGGTCATCTGTAGCGACATGTCTTCTTGCTCAACGTTGCCCTCTGCAGCGTCTACCGCTTGACGCTCGTACTCTGCCGCTAACTCTTCCGTCGAGAGCACTTGGTCCAATGGAGTTAGCTCTGCGTTCGCGTCCTCACCAGGCGCTGCTACTCCCGCGACCGGCGGAACTGCCCCCTGAACCTCTGCCATCCTATCTCCGATCAGGAACCAAAGCGCGCTCAGGAGTCCGATCGCTAGCAGCAGTCCGATTCCAAGTCGTCTCATCCCACCAGCCTACTTGCGCTACCCAATCGGTGTCGGACACTTTCCCGTGGTTGCGGAATGAGTGTCCTCGACAGGATTGTGCATACGGTGCGGGAGCTGCATCCCGCACCGTATGGGCCCGTAATCAGGCGCTAGACCTGCGTCGTAGCCTGCTCGATTCGCACTGGGCAGACCTTCAATTCCGCCGTGTCGGTGATCGGGTCGTAGCCCGAGCCGGTCAGCTTGTTCACCGGCACGTCGCCGAAGCTGAAGCTGCAGAAGACCGTGCCGCGCGGCGAAGTATCGTTGGCTTCGACCTTGATCAACACCTCGCCACGGGGGCTCGACATGACGGCCAGTTCGCCGTCTGTCAATCCCCAGGCCACGACGTCGTCCGGGTGAATCTCGACCAACTCTTCGGGCACGAGGAACTGTGAGCCCACGGCTCGGCCGGTCATCGTGCGCGTGTGGTAGTGCGCCAAGCGTCGGCCTGTCGTGAGCCAGACCGGGTATTCGTCGCTTACGGTCTCCGCCGGGTCGCGGTAGTTCGGGCGCATGAAACGGCCCTTGCCGCGGGCGAACTCGCCGATGTGCAAGATCGGTGTTCCGGGGTGTCCTTTTTCGGGCACGGGCCACTGAAACTTGCCGTCGCTGATCGTGTCCCAATCGAGTCCGGCGTAGATGGGCGAAAGGGAGCACAGCTCGTTGAAGACGTCGCTGGCGTGCTTCCATTCAAAGCCAGGGACTTCCAGTCGCTTGGCGATCTCGGCGATAATCCACCACTCTGGCTTAGCCGACCCCTGGGGCGGGACGGCCTGGCGCACGCGTTGGACGCGGCGTTCGGTGTTAGTGAAAACGCCGTCCGTTTCACCCCAGGCGGAAGCGGGCAGAACGACGTCGGCAAGCTCTGCCGTTTCGGTGCAGAAGATGTCGATCACCACCAGGTGCTCTAGGCTCTTGAGCGCATGCTCGCAGTGGTCGCGATCCGGGTCCGAGACGACGGTGTTCTCGCCGCAGATCAGCATCGCGAAGATCTTCTCTCCACAGTCCTCCAGGGCACGCACCTTCGTCGGTCCCTTCTCTAGGTCGAGCTTGACCCCCCAGGCCGCTTCGAACTTGGCCTGATTCTCCGGATCTGTGACGGACTGGAAACCGGGATAGTTGTTGGGCAAGGCCCCGCAGTCCCCAGCTCCCTGGATGTTGTTCTGGCCGCGCATGGGGTTGATGCCCGTGCCTTCACGGCCGATGTGTCCGGTCATCAACACCAGGTTGCACAGGCTCTGCACATTGTCGACGCCACAGATGTGTTCCGTGATCCCCAGGGTGTAGTAGATCGCCCCGCGGTTCGCCTCGGCATACCAACGCGCGGCCGTTTCGATGTCGGCTGCCGGTACACCACAGATGCTCTCGGCCCATTCCGGCGTGAACTTCTTCACGTGTTCCAGGAACGATTCGGAGTCCTCGGTGCGGGCGCGCAGGAACTCGTAGTTAACCAAACCATCGCGGGCGATCACATGGGCCATGCCGCCCAGGAGCGCCACGTCTGTGCCGACCTTCAACTGCAGGTGCAGATCCGCCATGCGCGCCAGGGGAATGCGGCGCGGGTCGGCCACGATCAGCTTGCCCCCGCGACGCATGGCCTTCTTCAGGCGCGTGGCTGCGACGGGGTGAGCCTCGGTCATGTTCGTGCCGATGCAGAACATCACGTCGGGCATCTCCATGTCCGCCAGGGGGTTGCTCATGGCTCCGCGTCCGATGGTGGCAGCCAGACCGGCTACCGTAGGACTGTGTCAGGCACGGCTACAATTGTCTATGAAGTGTGTGCCGAAGCCCGAGCGCATGAACTTCTGCACGGCATAGGACGACTCGTGGGGAGCGCGACCGGAGGCGATGGCGTAGACCGAGTGGCGGCCGTGATCCGCGCGCGCCTTAGCGAAACCCTTGGCGGCCCGATCGAGGGCTTCTTCCCAGGGTGCGGGGACGAGCTTTCCGTTCTTGCGAACCATGGGCGTCTTGAGGCGATCCTTGTGCCCCGCCCATTCCCAGCCGAACTGTCCCTTGACGCAGAGTGCACCTTCGTTCGCGGGGCCGTCCATGGCCGGGCGCACGCCGACGATGTCGTCGCCCTTGGAGAGAATGTCGACGGAGCAACCAACGCCGCAATAGGGGCAGATCGAGCGCGTTTCCTCGACTTCACCCGGTTTGTCCACGTGCTCCATAGCTCGCAGATCACCGAGGGCGCCGGTGGGACAGGTCTGCACGCATTGGCCACAGAAAGTACAGGCCGAGTTGTTCAGTTCGCCGTCGAACTCCACGGTGATCTGGGTGGCGAATCCGCGGCCCGCGATGCTGATGGCGTAGTCACCCTCCTGTTCCGCACAGACGCGCACACAGCGGTAGCAACTGATGCAGTTGTCGTAGTCCCGCAGGATCATCGGGTTGGGATCCTCAGGCTTCGAACGTCCCGATTGAGCGCCCAGAAAGCGTGAGCCATCGACCGAGTAGCGCTTCGCCAGCACGCTCATCTCCTGGGACGCATAGCCGCGCAGGGGATCGATGTCGCCGGTGGTCGCACCCGGGGGGTTCTCGCTGATGACCATTTCCATCAGGATCTTGCGGTGCTTCTCGAGCTTCTCGCTCGACGTCAGTACGACCATCCCAGCGGTTGCCTTGGTCGTGCAGGAGGCAACGGGATTGCGAATGCCCTCGACCTCGACGACACACAGGCGACAGGCCCCAAAGGCCTCCAGTCGCGGGTCGTAGCACAGGGTCGGAACTTCTAGGCGCAGGCGCTCCGCGATTTCGTAGAGCGTGTCGCCCGGCGTGAAGCTGACTTCCTCGCCATCCATGCGGAGGGTCTCGGTGGCGTCGAGAACGTCGGCCGCGTGACCGGTCGTGTCTGCCGTGCTCTGCGTGCTCATTGGGAGCGCTCCTCAAGTCGAGCGTCGACTTCGTCGGGGAAGAACTTCATCAAGCTGGTGGTTACAAGGGGAGCCGCGATACCAAGGCCGCAGGCGGAAAGCGCCTGCATCGTTTCGCCGATGTCCTGAACCTCGCCCTTCCACGTGTCCGCGTCGCGCGGTCCCGCGGCGCCCGAGAGTCGTTCCGCCAGGCGCTGGGTGCCGATGCGACAGGGGAAGCACTTGCCGCAGGATTCGTGGGCGAAGAAGGTCATGGCCTGGGTCGCCACGGTGATCATGTCGCGCGAGTCATCGAAGACCATCACGCCACCGGCGCCAAGGAACGAGCCCTTGGAGCGCAGGCAAGGCTCATCGAGGGTGAGTTCATCCAGCTCCTCCGCACCGATGAAGCCACCGGATAAACCAGCCATGGTGACGGCCTGGAAAGTCCGTCCCTCCCTCGGTCCACCGGCCCAGTCGTAGAGCAGCGTCTTGAGGGAGAAACCGATGGGCACCTCGTAGTTACCGGGGCGCTGCACATCGCCAGATAGGCTGATGATCTTCGTACCCTTGTGCTCTCCGATGCCCAGTCCCGCGTACCACTCTGATCCGTGGGTCAGGATGCGCGGAACCGACACGAGCGTCTCGACGTTGTTGACCGCAGTCGGCAGATCTTCGAAGCCGTGGGTCACGGGGTAGGGCGGACGGTTGCGCGGGAAGGGATGCTTGCCTTCGAGGCTATTCAGAAGCGAAGTCTCTTCGCCGCAGATGTAGGCGCCCGCACCGCGCCGCACGTAGAGCTCGCAGCTGAAATCGGTACCCAGAATGTTCGCGCCGAGGAGCCCAGCGGCCCGCGCGTCACCTAGGGCGCGCTCGAAGATCGCCTGGGTGTGGGGATACTCGTAGCGCAGGTACAGGAAGCCCCGCGTCGCGCCGGTCGCATAGGCCGCCAGCAACATACCTTCGATCACCGCATGGGGATCGTGGTCGAGGAGAGCGCGATCCTTGAAGCAGCCGGGTTCGCCCTCGTCGGCGTTGCAAACGATCGTCTTCGGGCCGCCCTTGGCTTCGGCAACGGCGCGCCACTTGCGGCCCGTCGGGAACCCGGCACCGCCGCGCCCCGCCAGCCCGCTGGCGTCGACCATGTCGAGCACTTCACGGGGAATTAGCCCGCGAACCGCCTTCGTCAGAGCGGCGTAGCCACCGCCCTTGCGGTAGCCCCCAATGTTCGCGTTGTCCTCTCCGCGGATCGACTCGAAGCAGCACTCCGCGAGGCCATCGGGATTAGGAACCGGCAACAGGGTCGGACGTTCCACCAGGCTGCCGTCGGGCGAACCGATCAAGTACTGATCGCCGCGCAGCACCGGGATGGGCTCGTCGCAACGCCCCGCACAGGGCATGGCCGTCGCGCCGTCAAGCTTCCCCAACAGCTCATCACAACCCCTAGTCTTACAGATCACACCATCGCAAACCCGCGGCCGGTCCTTGCCCCCGGGCTCCGTCGAGAAGTGGTGATAGAAAGTCACCGTCCCGTAGAGATCCGCCAAGGGGATGCGTAGCCCGAGACTGACCGCATGTAGCGCGTCCTCCGACAGGTGCCCGTCCCGATCATGGAACGCATGCAGCAACGGCAAGAGCGGCGCCGGCTCCTCCCGCCAACGTGCGACTAGTTCACTATCGCGTTCGGCGATCACCCTATTCTTCGTCTTCTTCAAGCTCGGCTCCTCGATGTTCCCTCGTGCTCTTCCACGCGTGCTCTTCCACGCGTGCTCTGTCCCGGGGCGAACAGGGTACTCGATTCACAGCCTGCGGTTCTTCTCGTCCTCCGCGAATCCAGGCAATCCCCGGGACGGTCGGATATCATGGCCGCCCACACTTTCAGAACCTATTGGCTCGCTAGAATCGCTGAGAGAGAATCACCATCGATAAACTAAATCAAGAACTACAGGACCTGTGGGAGCGCCAAGTACGGCGGAAGAAGGTGGACGGGCGGGTGCAGCGTGCGGAGGCGGACTTAGAGTTGCTGAGGGCGCGGCAGCGGTTGCTGGGGATGAAGTTGGCGGAGGAGCAGAGGGACGTGGACCAGTTGGAGGGAATGACCCTAACCGCCCTCTTTCATACGTTTCTTTCGAGCAAGAATGAGAAGCTCCAGGGTGAGCGTCGGGAGCTGCTGGAGGCGAAGCTCAAGTTTGACCAGTGCCTTGCGGCAAAGGTGAACTTGGAGGAGGCCTTGGTCATCCTGCTCGGAGAGCTTGAGGACAAGGAGGCCCTCGAAGAGGCCCTTGGGGAGGTCGTCGCTCGCAAGGAGGCTAGGTTGCTAGAGGGAGGCGGCCCGAAGGCGCATCGTATGGTCGAGCTCTCCGAGGCAATCGCCCTGTCGCGCGCAGCTCTACGCGAATTGCGCGAGGCACAGGTTGCAGGCGACCACGCCTCCGAGAGCCTAGACCACACGATCGACTGTCTGAGCTCCGCTCGCAATTGGGGCCAGTGGGACATGCTCGGTGGGGGCCTAGCTGTAACGGCCCTCAAGCACTCTAAGATTGACAAGGCCAGGAGGTTCGCGCACGACGCCCAGAACGATCTTCGGGACTTCGAGGATGAGCTAAACGACATCAACGTCACGGTGCATCTCGCGATCGAAATAGGCAGCTTCAATAGCTTTGCTGACTTCTTCTTTGATGGCCTGATCTTTGACTGGATGGTCCAGGGAAAGCTGCTCTCCTCACTACAGAACGTGGAGAAGGTGCAAGGCCGCGTGGAGCAATTGCTCAAGGTCCTTGACCGTGAGGTTGCAGCAGCATCAAGGCGTGTTTCCGAACTTGAAGCGGAACGCACTGCATTAATCAAAGAGATCTAGCCCTCCCTTAGACCGAGGGGACAACGCGGACTCTTTGCCGTGAATCCAGGAGTCGCCCAGGAGTGCCGCCTGCGCGCTGGTACCAGACCCCTTCGGCGAAACTCCTTCGCCATCGGGTAGTACCTCTGCACAACGCGAGGTGTCGGCAAGCGAATCACCTACGTCGCACCGTAGATTGGCCATGCCCCCGATGTGCTGTACCTCTCTGGAGCGTTGACCGTGGTCGGGTGTCTGGGAAAGGGCAGCGTAGTCCGAAGACAGCAAGGTGAGCTTCCGAGTCCATTCGATCCTTGAGGCCATCTTCATGTGTCAC
>JBLHLB010000182.1:0-8129 GCA_047618505.1 Planctomycetota bacterium | reverse complement strand
ACAACGCTAAGGAATTCGGTAGCGCCCTCGGCCGACGCCTGCCCCCGCGGGAGGCTTAAGGGAGTCACGTCATGCAACACAACATCATCGCGCAACCTTCTTACTCCCTTGTGGAAGTCACCCTGGAGCCGGGCGAAGAGCTCGTCAGCGACTCCGGAGCCATGGCCTGGATGGACACAAACGTGACCACCAAGACCGCGGCCCGCGGCGGAATCATGCAGGGGCTCAAGCGTAAGTTCCTCTCGGGCGAGAGCTTCTTTCAGAACACCTATACGGCCGAAGGCGGTCCCGGCACCGTCGCCCTGGCCCCCGGTGCCGCAGGCGACGTGGTCGCCCTTGAACTCGACGGCGAGTTGCTCATGGAACGCGGTGCCTACCTCGGGGGCGGCCCCGGCGTGAAGGTGGATTCCAAGTGGGGCGGCCTCAAGGGGTTCTTCAATGAAGGTCTCTTTGTGCTGCGCTGCCATGGCAAGGGCACAATGTTCTTCGGCGCCTACGGGGACATCCAAGTGGTTGACCTGAAGGACGAGGAGTACGTCGTCGACAACGGTTTTGCCGTCGCCTGGGAACCGCAACTCAGCTACCGCTTGAGTCGCGCCCGCAAGATTCGGAGCTTCCTCTTCTCCGACCAGATCCTGCTGCGCTTCCAGGGCACGGGTCGAATTTGGGTGCAGACGCGCAGCTCGCAGGCCCTTGCGAATTTCGCCCACGCCTTCCGGTCAGTCAAGCGCAGGGGAAACTGAGTTCTCCCCCCGGGGAGGACAGAAACAGCCAGTGCTTCGGCCTCAGTGCTTTGACCTCAGTGCTTTGGCCTCAGTGCTTTGGCCTCAGTGGTCGAGCACTGGGTTTGAGACGCTGGGCCTTGGATACTGGGCCAGACCCCGCGACGAAAGACGGCGGCAGACGCCGGTTGTTGACTGGGATTAGGCATTTGCCCCGTTAGGGCCTGGCATGGTGAAGGCACGATGAATCTCACACTTGGACTCCTGGCTATCCTCGTGGCAATGCTTGTGGGAATCGCGCTCTTTCTCCAATCGGGTGACGAAGGCAACAGCGAGACGGCCGAGAACAGGAACGAAGCGGCGGCTGCGGTGTCGGACGCGAGAGTCGTCGAGCTCGAGGGTGATGCACAAAGCAACGCTCTGGGCAACGGGTCAATCCTTGCGCCTCCTCAGCTTGCGGAACGCACCCCGGGTGAATCCCGAACCGAGTTGCGCGTCAACCTCAAGGAAGGCGCCTTCCTGCGCGTGGTCCATGACGCAACGGGCGAACCGCTGGTCGGCCTCGAGCTGCGTCTGCTCTTGCCCGAAGCTTCACCGACAGACGCGGACGGCACGACGGTTGCATTCCTCCTGGACGATGACTTTTTTTAGACGGACGCCGAGGGAAAGACTGAGGTCTCTGGCCTGCTGGGTTCCCAGACGAACTTCGCACTCCTGAGCATCCGAGCGATGCCCTTGTCCGACTTCGAACTGCGGCTGTCGCCCAACGAGACGCTGGTGTCCGCCTTGGGCCTTACAGCGCTGGGCTCGCCTCAGCAGTCCACGACGGTAGTCCGCCCCGGTTTCGACCCTCACCGACCAGCATGAGCAGCAGGCCCCTGCCCTCACGCGTGTACGTGGCATCCCGCGATGGCGCAGTCTTTGGTCACGCTGCCCTAGCCGACTATGGGCCGGTCGCCATGGAGCCCCTGCGCATTGAAGTAGTCCAAATTGATGTCCTAGAAGGCAACATTCACTGGCCCCCCGGTGAGCCCACTATCGAGGCAGCCAGTCTCCAACTTGTGGATCTCGATGAGGAGGGCAAGGAGTCCAACGCCTTCTTCCCCGAGATCAACGTTCAGCGTGACGGCACAGAGGACACGACGCCTTTCCGAATTCGCTACCTCCTGCCCGGTCGCTGCAAACTAAGCCTCAGCGGTAGGGGCCTTGCCGCAGAAGCGTTCACGATCCAAATACCATTCTCCGGGCGGCAAGTCATCAGCCCAGGCCGGGGCCAGCGCAGCTATGGACACAGTCTCCCCGTTCGCATCGTTACACAGAGCGACATGCCCTTGGACGGAAAGGATGGCCGGGCGGAACTCCGGCGCATCTACTTCTATGGGATCGAGCAGCAGGCAACCCTGGCACCGACAAAATTAGGTGGGATGAGGGCACTGGGAAACTCGAATTCAAGGACCTTGTGGAAGGCAGCTACGGCTGCCTGCCCCAGTGGCTGCTTCGAACTTGCGGATGCAGAACGCCTGATCGAAATCCCCTACCTTGAAAACGGCGGCACCCTCGAACTAGTGATCGATGATGAGGTGCCCACTCAAATGCTAGAGATTCGGGTCATCGAACTCGCGCAGTCGGGATCGATCCAGGTGAGCGTGCGTGGCGCTGGGAGCGCTGAATTCCAACGAAGCCTCCTCCTTCACAGGTGCTGATGAAGCGACCGGAAACAATGCGGTTATGGGCGACGGCAGGCGAGTGGAACTAAAGAGCCTGGGGCCCTACCCTCTCGACGTCAAATTCGAATTGCGCCTGTCGATGGAAGACCACTTCAGCCCAGTCCTGACCACGGACATGATGCCGCCGCCGGATCCCAATGGAGTGCGCACGGTGGAAATCAAACCACAGGCTGGCTGCAGCGCTGCGATCAGCGTGTACTCAAGTGTCGACGAGAAGGTCCAATCACCACTTGGGGACATCGTCCTGCTTTTCGATGGCAAGCGAACTGACCCCTCCGCCACAGACGCCTCTATCGACGCGTACTTTCGTTTCGAACCCATCCGCATAGAAGTCCTGACGCCGGGTTGGAAACTCCTCGACCGTAAATCCTACATGGACTGGGGCAGCGTGCTGGTGGAGGCCAACGCCTTCACGCTTGAGAATGGGCGCTTGACGATTTTCTTGGAGGCGCTGTAGGGTGAAGGCCATGCGGTCAAAAGGAAGGTCGAGACCCGGAGACAGCGGCCGCGTCGGCGTTTCTACTCGGGCGACGGTAATCCTCATTGTCGCGAGCCTTGGAATCGGCTGGGGAATTCGGCTGTTCTCCGAAGACTCAAGACTCGATGCCCCCTCTCTGGAGCCGCCGCGCATCGAAGTGGCCAACTCGGACGTTGCAGTGGATGGACCTCCCGAGCTTCTAGACACACGCGCTGCAATTGCGACTGGCTATTTAGCTGCACATGCCGGCGCACCCCTTCACTTCTAGCGGACCAGCGGACTCCTGGATGGAAACTGGGGGTCCCCCAACGGCCCCAAGGAGTGAGTGAATCAAAGGCAACTGGGGAGCCATGGGTTCGACCTCGCCCGGGGGCACTTGGCCGCTACACTCTGCGGGTCCGCGGCAAATCGCGGGCTTTCCGGCCGGGACTGACTCGGCCCGTTGACTCCCTTGTCCCCCGCGAGACCTTCCATGGCACCGGCAGCATCCCCTTCGAAAGCACACCTGGGTTTGTCCCCCTCCACACTCGGCCTGTTTATCCTCGGTGCCGCGACCTTGACCCTGGGCGCCTGTGCGGAACGGGCTAAGGCCGATGAGGCCCTCGCCTACCCCCTGCCCATCGAGGCGCCCGTCACCGCCGAGGAAGTCGCGGACATTGATGACTCCCCCGTCGCGGAACACGTGCTCCGTTCCCGCGCGGATTTGGCGGCCATCGCTGCCATCCCCGCCGGGGAGCGCACCTTCGACAACACCGTGCGGGCCTTTGACGACACCGTAGCGCGCTTCTTCAACGGTGCACGCATGACGGCCTTCATGGGCGAAGTGCATCCCGATGCGGACGTGCGCGAGCTGGGGCGTCAGGCGGATGCCGCCATCGACGAGTTCTTCAACACGCTCACCAAGAACGAAGAGGTCTTCCTGGCGATCCAAGGCTTCTCTGAGTCACAGACGGACTTGGATCCCGTCGACGCGCGATTGTTAGAGCAGATCCTACGGGACTTTCGGCGGGAGGGCATGACCCTCTCCAGCGAGGAGCGCGACCAGCTCCTGGAGATCGACCGCGCCCTCAACGAAAAGGGCAACCTGTTCCGCCAGAACATCTCCGAGGACAAGACGCGCCTCTACTTCAGCGCCTCCGACTTGGTCGGCGTTCCCGAGTCTTTCCTCGGCAGCCTCGAGCGCATGGGCAGCATGTACGTCGTGCCCATGAACGGCGCATCCATCGGGCGCATCCTTGGTAACTGCGAGAACGCTGAAACGCGCGAGCAGGTCATCCTGGCCTACAGCATGCGTGCCGTTCCCGAGAACGTCGTCTTGCTGGAGGAGCTGATCGCCCTGCGATCCAAGAAGGCGCACCTCCTGGGTTACGAGACCATCGCCCACTACCAATCGGAAGTGCGCATGGCGAAGACACCCGCTGCGATCATGGACTTCTACGCCGACCTACGTCCGCGCCTGCGGGCCAAGGCTTTGGTGGACTTCGAGGAATTCCGAGGCGCCAAGAGCGAGCACGTCGGCGACCCCGAAGCGACCTTCAATGCCTGGGACTACTCCTTCTACAAGAACCGCCTCCTGCGCGAGAAGTACGCGGTGGATTCCGAAGCGGTGCGCGCCTACTTCCCCATCGAAACGGTGACCGAAGGGCTCTTCGCAATTACGCAGCAGATCTACGGGATCTCCTACGAGGACATCACGGCACGTGCGGAAGAACTGGGCCTTCCGGCACCCTGGCATGAAGACGTCAAGCTCTTCGCCGTGACCGACGAAGCCTCCGACAAACTCCTGGGTCACTTCTACATCGACCTGCACCCGCGCCCGAACAAGTATTCCCATGCGGCGCAATTCCCCCTGCACCTGCGCAAGGAATGGAGCGATGGCTCCGTGACTACGCCGCTGGTCGCCCTGGTCTGCAACTTCACCAAGCCCACGGCTGACGCGCCGTCGCTCCTGGCGCACTCCGAGGTCCGCACCTTCTTCCACGAGTTCGGGCACTGCCTGCACAGCATCTTGACCGAAGCAGGTCACGCCTGGTTCTCCGGCACGCAGGTCGCGCGCGACTTCGTCGAGGCCCCCAGCCAGATGTTCGAAGAGTGGATCTGGGACGCGGACGTGCTGCAGACCTTCGCCCGCCACTACGAGACGGGCGAGGTCATTCCGCGCGAGCTCGTGGACGGCATTGTCGCGGCTCGCACCCTTGGCTCAGGGCTGTCCACCGAAGGTCAGGTCTTCCTGGGCATGATGGACATGGCCTTCCACATGGACCCCGATGGCGAGGTCGACACCACGGCCGTGCGCGCAGAGGTCTACGCCCAGACGCGCCTCTTTGAGCCGCTCGCCAACCTCCCCTCCCAGGCCAACTTCGGACACCTGGTGGGCTACGAGGCCGGTTACTACGGCTACCAGTGGTCCCTGGTCTATGCCGCGGACATGGCCGGGCGATTCCGCGAGCTTGGACTCCTCAATCCGGTGGCCGGGGCCGCGTACCGGGCCGCAGTCCTCTCCAAGGGCGGAAGCATGGAGGAACTCGAAATGGTGGGCGAATTCCTTGGCCGCGAGCCCAACAGCGCAGCCTACCTGCGACAGCTCGGACTGGGCAAATAGCGCCCAATCACGGGAAATTGGTCGAGTCCCAGAGCCGTTCGCTCCCCTCGGAATCCGGACAGTTCTGGGACTGAGGCCCCCTAGAGGGGCGTTGGCTCGCTAGAGTATTCCCACCATACGCCGGGGAACCGGCACAATCCGCATGATGCCGCGGGGGGTCCGCCCGAGTGGGGACCCGATTTGAGATGGACCGCGTGGTCCATACCCCAGGCAAGCGAATGTCGCGCAAGAGGCGCGTACAGGCTGATGACAATCGGAAACGAAACTGAACCTATGTCCGAACAGGAAAACGAAGCGCGCGTAACGCGCCTGGTGGAGAGCGTGCAAGGCACTCTCGATAACAACGGCGACGCGATCGCTGACTTCCGCGAAGCCATTGAAGCTGTCGCTGAAGAAACTGGCGCCGACATTCTGGATGTCGCCGCAGCACTTGCGTTCAAGACTGAGCAACGCCCGCCCGCGGGCCGCCCCAGTCGAGGTCGCGACGAAGATGACACCCGTCCCCCGCGCACGCCCGAAGAAGGCATGGAGATCTACCAGATCGGCGTTGGGTACCAAGACGGCGTGAAGCCCGGCCACATCGTGGCCACTCTGGCGAACGAAACCGGTATCGAAGGTCGCCGTATTGGCAACATCGACATCCGCGAAGAAGCGAGCTTCGTCGAGCTCCCCGCCGGCATGCCGGAGGACGTCCTTGACGATCTGCAGGAAGCAGAGATCCGCTACAAGCCGATGCGCATCAAGAAGTACGAAGGTGAGACGTCCGAAGAGGACGTGCGCCCGCAGCGTCGCGGTGGCGGCGGCGGTGGCGGCCGCGGCGGCTTCAGCGGAGGCCGCGGTGGCGGCGGTGGTCGTGACGGCGGCGGCGGCGGCGGCGACCGCTGGTAATCAGCTAGCCTGATACTCTCACGGGGAGATCGCGCATAACTGCGCGGTCTCCCCGTGTTCGTTAAGGCCCATTCTGCGTCAAGCCAGACTCTGCGATCCCCCAGTCAGTCGCGCTGAAACAGCAGTGACATCTCGCGGAAAGTCTTGAACTCCAGTGCGTTCCCGGCCGGGTCCCGCACAAAGAAGGTGCCCTGCTCCCCAGCCTTCCCGGCAAAGCGAACCCGCGGGTCGATGAGGAAGGGAACGTCCGCAGCCCTCAGTCGCTCCGCCATCCTCTCCCACTCGCTCCACTCCAACACACAACCGAAGTGCCGCACGGGCACCTGGTCCCCGTCCACGGGATTCACCGAGGATGCCTCCCTGGCCGCGGCGCATTCCGCCGGCGATACGTGAGCGCTGATCTGATGCCCGAAGAAGTCAAAGTCGATCCAACGCTCTGACTCGCGCCCCACCGAACAACCGAGAACGCCCACGTAAAAGTCGCGAGCGTCCCCGATGTCGTCGATCGGAAAGGCCAGGTGGAAGATCAAACCTTCGCTGCCGTGGCGCGCACCCGAGCGGCCACCATGTCGCCCACCTCAGCGGTGGGATGGACGCCCGTGCCGACTCCCTTGAGATGTCCGCTGATCAGGAGCTCCGATACCGAGTTCTCAACGGCCTCGGAAGCCTCCTTCTCGCCGACATAGTCCAGTAACATGCTGCCGGCCATGATCGCAGCGACAGGAGAAGCGACACCTTGATTCTTGTACTTCGGCGCCGAGCCGTGGATCGGCTCGAAGAGGCTGACCTTACCGGGGTGCAGGTTGCCACTGGCAGCGATGCCCATGCCGCCCTGAACCATGGCACCAAGGTCAGTGATGATGTCGCCAAAGAGGTTTGTGGTCACTGCCACGTCAAACCATTCGGGGTTCTTGACCATCCACATGCAGGCGGCGTCGATATAGGCATGGTCCGTCTTGCAGTCGGGGTATTCGGCGGCGACCTCCGCGAAGACGCGCTGCCACAGGTCCTGGGCGCGCACGGCGTTGGCCTTGTCAATTAAGGTCACCTGCTTGCGACCGCCACGTTGGCGCGCGGTCTCGAAAGCGTAGCGAATGACTCGCTCGACGCCCATCCGTGTGTAGACCATCGTTTGGGTCGCAACCTCGTTGGCCTGACCCTTGTGCGCAAAGCCGTGCATGCCCGTGTAGGCATCCTCGGTGTTCTCACGCACGATCACCATGTCGACGTCCTTGGGACCCTTGCCCTTGAGGGGACAAAGGCGCTCGTCATAGAGCTTGATGGGACGCAGGTTTACAAAGAGGTCGAGCTCGAATCGCATCTTCGCGATGATCCCGTACTCCATCTTCCCGACCGGTGCGCGCGGATCTCCAATGGCGCCAAGAAAGATGGTGTCCATCTGCTTGACCTCCTCGAAGGCGCTCTCGGGAAAGATCTCATCGGTGGCGAGCCAGTGCTCGGTGCCGAAGGGATACTCGGTGCGACGCGTCGTGAAGCCGAAGACGTCCGCTGCGGCGTCGAGGACTTTGAGTGCCTCTGCCGTGACTTCCGGACCGATCCCGTCTCCCCCAATAACTGCGATGGAGTGCTCCGTCATGATGTCTCTGTCTCTGTCTCTGGTGTGAATGAGAGTGCCGAGCTGGCGACCAGCTTAGGCATTGGCCGGCACTAAGAACATGCCCGGGCGGTAGGCCACAATGCGGCCTTCGATA
>JBLHLB010000181.1:0-8130 GCA_047618505.1 Planctomycetota bacterium | reverse complement strand
GCGGTCGCAATTGGGCCGAGCGCGGGGAGCCCATGGATCTCAAGGTGCGACGCGGTGACAAGAGTGTCGCGACTCTCGAGGTCGACTTGCCCTTTGCCTATCTCTTTTCCGCCGAGTCGGCGGCGGCTCTGGAGACCCTGCGTGCACACGGCATCGAGGTGCAGTCCCTCTCGTCGGACACGCTACTCGAGCTCCAGGTCTACACAGTCGACGGACTTGAACGAGCCGAACGCGAGTACGAGGGACACAACCTGGTTCAATTAGAGGTCTCGTCAAACACGCTGACCCGTTCGCTGCCGGCCGGCACGCTGGTCGTGCAGACGGGGCAAGCGCTCGGCTCCCTGGCGGCTCATCTCCTGGAGCCCCTGGCGGAGGACGGACTGGGGGCGTGGAACTTCTTCGACGACACGCTGCGTGTGGGCGGCGAGTTTCCGGTCCTGCGTCTCTCCGGGGCGACGAAACTGCCCCTGGCCGATTGAGCGGCGCTAGGGGGTCCGCTGCCCCCTAGAGCTGATAGTTGTGCGATCCGGCACGCAATTGGATTTGGCCTACGATCGCGTTGGACTTGTCCCTGATGCGCGCCAAACCCGGTTGATCCAGCACAAGGCGGAAGCTGCCGTCCGCATGGATGCGGTCCACATTCCACGGCAAGGATTCACCCTCCGGAACATCGGGATGGGCAACCTCGATGGCATAGCCGGCCGCCGGTTCCCCCGAAGCCAGAGTGAGGGTGCCCTCGCAGACCGAACCAGAGATCATCCTGATGCGTTCCCGGGAGACCTCGCCCGACTTGATGTTGGTTGTGATCTGTCCGAGGAAGCCAGCTCCAAAGAGACAGACAAAGAGTTCGCCCGTCCCCGCGGGGAGTTGCTCCAGTCGTAGTCGAGTGGACCACTCGTGTCCGCCTTGGGGCGTTGACCCATCTTTGGGGAAGAAGGCCCACTCAATGGCTCCCGAAAAGGAGCCGCCGCCGTTGGGAAGGCTCACGAGATCGGCCACTAATTCGCCTCTTCCCGTGGCATCAAATCGAAGCTCCACTTCTCGTTCTCCAGCCGCCAGAAAGACCTCCGGCACCATTGCCCCAAGATCGCGGCGAGAGGCCGTGATACGTAGAGTCGCGTCCTTGGGTACCGGTAGCTCGAAGAGCCCCAAATCATCGGTGAAGGTCGTCGATTGGCCCGCCATGGCCAACCCGTAATCGAGCTCCCCGGGCCAGGCCACTACGAAGACCTGCCCAAGGGGATTCCCCTCCGCATCGATGACGTTGCCCCTGAGCAACTCGTCTTCTCCAAGCCGTCGGAGGACGATGGTCTTCTCCTGCCTGTCCCTGCCGGCTTGTACTTCGAATTCCTCCACGAGGTAGGCATAGCCGTTCAGGGCCACACAGAGATTGGCCACGCCTGCCTCGCCGACAACGAAGCTGGCTCGCCCGTCTTCGGTGGTCGTGCTCTGCGCAGGATAGGTCGATTCTTCTAATCCAGCGGCACGCAGATTCAACCTTGCCCTTGGGAGCGGCTGAGCATCCTCGTCCAGCACGACCACGACTAGGTTGGTCAAGGTGCATTCCAGGGTGACCCCGGGAGCCTCAATGAGTTCCGTGGTTGAAACTAGGGCCGTCAAGATTGTGCCATCCTCGACGGCAAACAAGAGCTCAAAGGCTGCAGGCGGACGGTCCACCCAAACGTCCATTTCGAAGCGCCCATCCTCCTCGAGTTTGCTACGTCCGGCATAGATCGGAATGGCGAAGGATCCGTTCTGGGGGATATCCGCACGCAGCCAGATGGGACCAACACTCCCGAAGCCCGACACGAGCAATTGCCCCCGTAGGACGAGGTGGGATCGTGCACGCAGGAATAGCTCCGGCTCCAAAACGATCGATCCATTGAAGATGGGAGTGGCGATGTCTCCGCCGGATAGAGAAATGAGCCCATAGGTCGTCCCCATCTCCCAGTCGGAAGGGGCCAACCGGAATTGAAAGCGTCCCTTGTCATCCGTAACCGCGGTCTTCACCAGGCGGTGTGTACGTTGGGGATTGCCCTGGAGATTCAACGTGGCATCGGCAATTGGATTGCCAGTGGCGCCTTCGACTAGAACACCGCGAACCTCCAGCAGCGGCTCGTCCGCTTGCTCTTTGGGCAGTTCCATCTGGAGTCTGGCTGCTTCGGCAGGGTCGGCTTCCCCCGTCGACTCAGACGCAGTGGCCAGCCTCTCCCGCGCCTGCTCCACCTCGTCGAGAGCGCTCTTGTCCTGGTCCGTTGCCACGGTTTCGACCCTGCGGGATGCGACCCCCGAGCCGGAGTCCGCTCGATCTCCCCCAAGCATCAAATAGAGCAGCACGCCAAGGGCGGCGATGACCGCAATGGAGAGAGTTGAATTGCGCATGTCAGTGCGAGTCTAGCGCGTGATCCTGCAGCACGAGTCCATCCGCAGGGAGTCTAGGGATGCCGTCTCAGGGTTTGCGATAGGGAGCCTGGGCCTCTGCGACACCCGGGACCCCGGTGTGCTCGTAGTAACCGGTGAAACCGCGGCGTTCGTATTCGGCAAAGTAAGCGCGTAGCTCTTCCGCGTTGCGCGAGCCCCCGTTGTCTCCAAAGCGCGCTACGAAGGGTGAGAAGTTCGGGTACAGCGCCGCCGTTCCTTCCTTGCCGCCCCAGTCGCCGTGCAGGGTCGTGCGCGTGAAGTTGCCGATCAACAGGTCATCGAAGATCTCGTATTCAATCGACGTCATTAGAGATTGGCGCGGCGTAGCGAAGGTGATGCCGGTGCTGTGCTCCGGATTGATCTCGATGCGGTTGTCCTTGCCGCCCACACGGAAATTGAGGTAGCCCAGGAAGCGTCGCAGGTGCTCAAACCTGTGGAAGTAGGCGGCGATCTTCTCAAGCTCGCCCGGCTCAAGCTCAGCGCTCCAGTTGTCACCGAATTCCTCTGGCTCGCGCAGATCTTCGGGCCGTGGCTTGGGGTTGATGCGCGCGACCTCGCCGCTGGCCAGGTCGTAGCGACAAAAGGCGGGCAGCATCGTCTTGCCCGATTCCTTCGAGAAGCCCGCCTCATAGATCTCAATGGGCGTTGTGCATTCGTTGGCCCAGGCGCTGTCTGTGCGTTGGTACTTGTGCTGCGCGGAGAAGGGCGCATAGCACTGGATCCCAAAGGCATCGAGGATGCCCTCGACCGTATCGAGGAAGGGTGTGTGCGACATGGCTGGCGGCGGAACGCGCAGGCCCTCTTCGTCGAAGAAGTTGATCATGTCCGCATCCCCGTAGCCGGTCAGGCTGAGGAGAATCGACCTCTCGTACTTGGCAGCGGTGTCCCGCACAAATCCACCGGCCCCGTGATCGCCAGCATCGTTTGCGTTGACCAGCAGCGTGTCCCCAAGCTCCACCAAGAGAATCGCATCCTGCGTGTAATCGCCGATCGAGAGAACGCGGCAACGATCCGAAAGCGTCGTCCAAACCCCATCTTTAAGCACGCGTACATTGAAGCCAGCCTCGCGCAGGTCCCTGGCGATGCGGCCACCATAGTGGTCCGGCAGGAGGATCTCCTTGTCCCGCAGTTCCTCGAGCGACTCCATGCTCAGGTGGTCGGGGTGTCCGTGGGAGATCCACAGGAACGTGCAGGCCTTGATATTGGCCAGCTGTTCCTCGGGGATCTCGTGGGACGTGATCCAGCTGCCGAAATAGGCCGAGCCCTTGGTCCACGGATCCGTCGCGAGAAGGGGACCGTTGTCGTGACAGATGAGAGCGGCGTTGCCGATCGTTTCGAAGCCGAGATCCATGGGGCGTGATTGCAGTTGTGACGGGGAACACCGTCAGCATAACAGAGCCAGCGAATCAACGGGCCGCGCGACTCAGGAGCCCATGAACAGGCGGTACTCTCGCCAGATCGGGGCCACGGGTTCCGCCGGCTTGCCGCGCATGCGCCGCCATGTGTGAGTCCAAGCGTAGTCCAGGAACGTCCAGGTCACGGCGCTCTTGATGACCAGGGTGCCGCGCAGGCCGAAGTGCTTGCGGTAGAAGGTCAAGCGATTCGAATTCCAGACCGGTACAAAGCGCAGGAATTTCTTGGTGGAGGCACCGACGTGGTGGACGACTCGAGCTTCCGCCAGGTAGCGCGTCTTCCAACCCGCCTTGGCCATGCGCAGGGAGAGATCCGTGTCGTTGTAAAACAGCCACAGGGTCTCATCGAATAGCCCGATGTTGTCGAGCACTTCCCGGCGAAGGAGCATCGCAGCCGCCGGCGGTTGGTCGATATCGCGGGTTGTTTCCTGGTCCCAATCGCGCAGGAAGTAGCGCCGCAACTCCTTCGAATTGGGGAACCAGCGCTCCATGGGCGTAGCAAACCAAAGCGCGGTCCGGAGCGTGGGGAAGGAGTGCACAGTGGCCTGCACACGCCCGTCCGTGTGGACCAGCTTCGGGGCGACCGCGCCATAGTCCGGGTTGTCCCCCAGGAACTTGATCATCAGGGCCAGGGAGTCCGGCGCGATCTCCGTATCGGTGTTCAGGAGGAACACGAAGCGCCCGCGGGCGACTTCCAGTCCCTGGTTTGAACCCTTTGCGAAGCCCTGGTTCTCCTCGTTGACGATCAGTTGGTGCTGGGGCCAGTCCTCGCGGATCATCTTCAGCGAGCCGTCCTCACTACCATTCTCAACGATGATGACTTCAGTCGCGGGCTTCTCGGCGCGGTCCAGGAACTCCAGACAGATGCGTGTCAATTCGCAGGTGTTCCAGGAAGGAATCACGACGGAAAGGACCGGCGCATCCTGAGGCTCTGTCTCTTCGGAGGTCATGGGCACAGGGATAATAGCGAGTGAAACGGGAAACCGCCGCCGATTCCCCGGCTGGTGATCAGCCCTGTGGTTTCGGGCTGCCTAGTGACAGAGGACTTCCTTTCGAATCAAACAAGTGCAGGCCAACGGCGTCTGGTGGGGCAATCGAATGCGTTTGAGTGTGCCTCTGGGGATATAGCTTCGCCCCTGCGCTTCTCCTGCCGCACCCATTTCATTGTTTGTCCGTCGACACAGATTGTGGGGCTTCTCCCAAGAGAAGCTCTCCCCTGTCGGGTCCAGTGACTGAGGGACCACGGGCCTCGGACTCTCGCTCCTCTCTCCCAGCGGTGTCGCTGCTTTCGACGCGGAGGGCGATGGTGACATGGATATCGCCACATCCAATCCGTTGGCTCATCTTGGACCCAAGTGATCGTGGCTGCATCGTCCTCTCGCAAGGCGTTGAACGCCGGTGATGTCGACCTCGACGGAGACATAGACCACGTCACTTTGGAAGCGTTCTTCAACGGATCGCGGACGTTCCACGTCACTGGGAATCTGGCCTCCGTCGCACTGTATGGAGCGGCGCTGAATCCCCCGCGCAGTCTGCTGTTGCAGGGGGAGGTGAGCCCGACAGTCGGCATGACATCCATCTTCGAGATCGACAATCCCCTGGGGACGCAGAGCGCTGGCAGTTTGTCCGTGCTGGTCACTTCCCTTGCACCCGCAGCAGGCTTTCCATCCGGGACTCTGTTTTCCGGTTTCGGCATGACCAGCCCCGGAGCTGATGGCGAGCTGCTTGTGAGTCTTTCCGCCCCAGACCGCGTTCCACCCTATCGGTTCGGATCCGCGTGGGGAGGGCCCAGCCTGCCCGCGCTCGTGTCGGTCGATATCCCTCCCCTCGGCTACCTGGCCGGGCTCAGGATCTATGCCCAGGGTCTTCTTGTTGATATCTCGCCCGGCGCACCGGTGCCCTTCGGTTTAACAAGCGCAATAAGGTTCACAGTGGAGCCTGGTCCCTGACCGTAATCGAGAGCCAATCTGCGGCTTGCTACCAATTAGGGGGGGGCACCCCCAAAGGGGCGTCCTATCCCCGGACAAGATCGAGATAGCAAGCGGCCAAATAGCTCCTGCACTATCCGCGGGACTCCTGGGATGGTGTACCCTGCCTGCGGCTTTCCGTTGAGCCTTCAGCGGCACATTGTCTCTCGCCTTCCGCGCCGCGGTCCAGACGTCCGGGAATCCGATGAAGATCTTTTTGCGCGCCGCTTTTGTCGGTGCTTTGTGTGGTGTTGCAGTCTTGATTGCGGACCTGCTTGTGACGGCCAGTACCCATGGTCACCGCTTCGAGGCGACACGGGAGAGCTACCTCCTAATCGGCGCGATCGGGCTGTTTGTGGTCGTTCCCAGTGCAGTTGTCGGCGGCATCCTCGGCGTTTTGATGAAGGACAAGGGGCTCAGCCCGATTGCGCTTTGTCCCCTCGTCTTCGTCCTGGCCTTCGGTGGATTATTCCTGCTGCGTGACAAGCCCCGCGTTGTTCCGGACGGTATTTCCAAGGCAATCAAAGCCGGGGAAAGGCGCGATGTGCTGTGGCTTGTGATCGACACCCTGCGGGCCGACGCCCTCTACGGCACCGGTGCCATGGCGGCGGATCAGAGCTGGGATGGTTCGGCCTTTCCCATGGCGCGCAACCTGGGGGGACTTGCGGCGAAAGCGACGGCCTTCCATGAGGCGGAGGCCCCCTCGGGTTGGACGATTCCTTCGACGGCGGGATTGCTGACTGGGCAACATCCCGCGACCCTCGATGCGCACCGTGGCTTACTACCGGCGGGATCGGACACTATGGCGGAGGTTTTGCAGGCCGCCGGCTGGAACACGATCGCCCACATCGACAACACGTTGCTTGATGAGGCCAACGGCTTCGCGGCGGGCTTTGATCGATTCATCAAGCAATCGCCCATGGACTTTGGCTGGAAGCTGAAGACGAGCCATTTGATACCCGGCGGGTTGCGCGCGAACTTCCGCCACCGCATGCACATTAGCTACAGCGGAGTGGACCAGCTCGTCGACCGCGCCCTAGGAGACCTTGAGTCCGCGGGCGACGACCCCCTGTTTCTCTACGTACACGCCATGGACGTGCACACGCCCTATTGGACGCCCTTGGAGGACGCGGCATTGGCGGCTGCCGCCGCGGGCATCCACGCCATGGACGGTACAGGCCGCGACGCCGCGCGAAAGGATGCCAACTCCCTGAGCGACGGGCAGAAGAACGCGATTCGGGCACAATACAACGCCGAGCTTGCCCACGTAGACCACGAGTTTGGTCGCCTGTTGGATCGCTTCGATGAACTGCGCGGTTTGGAGAACGCGATCGTTGTCGTCACTTCCGATCACGGCGAAGAGTTCTGGGAGCACGGCAAGATGGGCCATGGACTTTCCCTTTGGGGCGAAGTCGTGCGTGTCCCCATGATCATCTTCGCGCCCAAGGATCTAATGCCGAACCCGGTACCGCGCACAGACGAACCGGTTTCCTTGATCGACGTAATGCCCACTGTTGCGGATCTTCTCAAGCTCGATGCGGGCCAGGAGGGCTTCGGATTTGCGGGTCGCTCTCTCGTTCCCGCCCTGCGCGGCGAGGCGCTGAGCATGCGCCCGATGCACAGCGAGCAATTCCGATTGAATCGCACGACGCACCGCTGGCGCGAGGGCAACCTCGTTCTAGTTGATGCGCAGTTGCCCGACAACGAACGCGTCCAACGACTTTTCGATGTTCAGGTGGACCCCCTCGAGGCCGAGGATCTGTCGCAGGAACGCCCCGACGAGCTAGCTCGCCTCCAGGCCGCCCTTGCTCAGCACCTCGCCAGCCTGAAGCGTGGCGGCCTAGCCGCAGGCGGCGCCCAAACCAACAGCGCTGGACTGGACGCCCTGGGATACTGACCCTTGGGAGGCCAGGGCGCTAGCTCTGCAACCCCATGCGCTCGCACGGACTTGGTCGCTACTTGGCCGTCGAGTTATCAGTCGCGCTGCCAACTTCCGCCACGCGCCCCAGGATCGTCTTGGCGGTGCGGTCCCAGCGGAATGTTTCAAGGACGCGTGCGTTCCCGGCCCTTCCGCGGCGGCGTGCTTCGGTGGGGTCGTCGAAGGCGGCGCGGATGCAGGCTGCGAGGGCGTCAATATCGCCCAGGGGCGCAAGCCAGGCCGTTTCGCCGTCAAGGACGACTTCGGGCACGGAACCTGCCGCGAAGGCGACGACCGGGAGTCCGGCGCAATTAGCCTCGGCGATCGCTAGCCCAAAGGACTCGGCGTGGCTGGGAAGCACGGCGAGGTCAGCCCAGGCGAATTGCTCCCTAAGGCCCTTGTCGTCCTGGTG
>JBLHLB010000180.1:0-8156 GCA_047618505.1 Planctomycetota bacterium | reverse complement strand
CCTGGGTTGGCGAGCCCTCGAGCGCTTTGACATCGACCCGCTGGACACGCGCTACTTCGACACGAGTAATCTCCCGGTACATCTCCAGGAGGAGGCGCTTAGCGCGAATCAAAGCTATTCGAGCGAGCCCTTCCAAAGGGCCCTCGAGCTGCATCGCGTCAACCACAACGACTTCTTCAAGGATCTAGAGGCTCTCTGTATTCAGGAAGAGCGGCTGCGTGGCGACGTTCAAGCGGTCGTCCACCCGATCATTGGAGTCCTGCTCTCACTGCTCCTCGTACTGTGGTTGGGTTGGTTGGTTGGTGGCTTTCTGGGTCGACGCGTCGTCAACGGCTTGGACCAGATGATGCACGTCATCCCCGTCGTCAAATCGGTCTATCCCTACACCAAACAGATCGTCGAGTTCTTCTTCTCTGAGAAGGATATAGAGTTCGACACCGTCGTCGGAGTGCCCTACCCGAGCAAGGGAATCTGGTCCTTGGCTTTCGTCACCGGCAGCTCCCTGAAAACCCTCCGAGAAGAAACTGGTGAGCGCTTGGTTAGCGTCTTCATCCCCTCGTCGCCGATGCCAATGACGGGCTACACGGTCTTCTTCCCCTTCGACGCCCTGATTCCGGTACCCATTTCCGTCGACGAAGCCCTGCGTATCACGATGACAGGCGGCGTACTGGTCCCCCCCCATGAGGCCGTGGACGACCCCATGATGGAGGAGTTCGATCAGGGGCCCCCCGAGGACGGCGAAGAGACAGCAGAAGACGCGGATAAGGACTAGAACCATGAGCAGCGCGGAAGCCCTACCCGACACCCAACCCCCCATAACCCAACCCCACTGGGCCGATCGCCTCGAAGAGCGTGTCCTCGCCCTCGGTCACCCCTCCTTGGTGGGCATCGACCCCCACCCGGGACAGCTTCCGGAGGAGTTCGCGGTGGTACGCGACACAAGCGCAACCCCCGCAACCCGCGCGGAAGCCATGGCAGCTTTTGGTTGCGCCCTGGTCGACGTTGTCGCGGATCGTGCCGCAGCGGTGAAACCCCAATCTGCCTTCTTTGAGCAGCTCGGCGCTGAGGGGGTCAAAGCATGGGAAACCGTCGTTGCCCACGCACACGACGCGGGACTCCTGGTGATCGGAGATGTCAAACGCGGAGACATCTCGAGCACGGCAGCCGCCTACGCGACCGCCTTCTTGGAAGGAGATGCAGGTCTTGACCCCCGCACTCTCTGTGACGCCATCACCGTCAATCCCTACCTTGGGGATGACGCGGTTGAACCCTTCGTCGACGCCTGTGCGCGCACCGGACGAGGCCTCTATGTACTGGTTCGCACTTCGAATCCTGGCAGCAAACAGATTCAACTCCACGGTGAGCCACCCCTCTGTGACTTGATTGCCACCAAGGTTTCAGCCTGGGGCGAGAAGCTACGTGGAACGAGCGGACTTTCCTCTATCGGTGCAGTTGTCGGAGCCACGCACGCGTCGGAGCTGTCTCGACTGCGATCCCTAATGCCACATACCCCCTTTCTCCTCCCTGGCTATGGTGCCCAGGGGGCAGGAGCCTCCGATCTTCGCGATGCATTCTCCAATGGGGCGCACCCCTTTAGGGCCGCCATCGTGAACTCGTCGCGGGGGATTTCCTTCGCCTACCGCAAGGAAGCCCACGCCGGAAAAGGATGGCGCCAGGCTGCCAGCGACGCCCTTGACGAAATGATCATCGACCTTCGATCCGCCATGAACGCAGCAACGGCCTAGGGCTAGCCCAGGCCGCCGGTCACCGACCACACCAGTCAGCGAAGACCTCCGTCCCCGGGTTCGTTCCGAAACCCCGCAACCCTAGAGACAACCCCCTTGTTCCGCAGCGTCGATCACTTGCCCGCCGATGTCCTGGGTCTCTCGCCTGTTGCTCGCGCCGCCCTCTCAGGGCGCCCCCAACCGGCTGGCCTACCGGGCATGTTGATCCCAGCCAGGGTCGAGGACATCCCACGGCCACCGGACCTGCTCGACCTAGACGAGCGTGCTGAACTCGCGGACGCCCTGGAGTCTGCCTTGACCATTCGGGCACCCCACGTCGCGGTTCTGGACTCCCTCCGCAACCTGCGCAAGTCCGGCACAAGCATGGTCATCGCCGGCCAACAACCGGCCTTCCTCGGGGGACCCCTCTACAACATCTACAAGGCCGTTCACGCCATTCGCTTGGCGCGTGCCCTAGGGGAAGCCTGGGGAACTCCAGTCATCCCCGCCTTCTGGAACCACGCTGACGACCATGACATCGCCGAGGTACACCACCTTTGGCTGATGAACACGAACCTCGATCTCTACAAGCTGCACCTGGCCAGCATGTCCTCGGGTCGCCAGCGATTCGGCGAGATCATTCTCGATCAAGAACTACACAAGCTCACGCCAACACGCGAAGCGCTGAGACAGAACCTATGGCAGGGGAATAGCGCGGGCGGGGCGGTCGAGACTTTCATGCCTCGATCGGGCGAAACCTTCTCGGGCGCCTTCACGCAACTCCTCCTCGACCTCTTTGGGCACCACGGGCTGGTTGTGGTCGAGCCCGACGTGATCCGCAACCCCATGAGCAGTGCCCTCGCGGACTTGGTTGCCACCGATGTGCATGCTGCGTTGCAAGAGGGATCACGGGCCCTAGAGGGCGCGGGATTGTCCCCCGCCATCAACCCCACCGAGGCAGCCCTCGTCTTCCAACACAGGGGCGGTCAACGCCATGCCCTGCGCCTCGCAAGCCCGGACACATACGCCTTCGATGACGAGCCCGGATCGCGCACTCCTTCCGAGTTAGCTGCCGCCATCGTGCAGGATCGGGCGAATTGGTCGCCCGGCGCACTCCTACGCCCCTTGGTTCAAGATCGTGTTCTGCCGGCGGCTGCCTACATCGGGGGTTGGGGTGAGTTGGCTTACCACGCACAACTTCCTCCCCTTCGCCGGGCATCAAACCTACCCCTGACTCCCTTTATTCCGCGCCTTTCCGCAACCCTTGTGGACCCGGAGTCAGATGCGGCCTTGGTAAAGCTGGGGGTTTCTGCGCAGACCGTTCTGGAGCATCGCGGAGAACTAAATGAGCTCTTCCAGGACGACACTCCGGAGCAACCGCCGGTGCTCGACAAGCTACGAGCTATCGCCAACAACGCATCCAAAGAGCTCTCAGGGTTGCGCGTTGAACTAGAGGCCTTGGATCGCGGCTTAGCGGCGCAGCTCAAGCGCACGGGCAAGCAGATCAGCATGAACATCGACAAACTCGTTCAGAAGGCAGAGCGGGTGCACAAGAACAAGCAGGGTCATGGCACGCGCCACCTGCGCCGACTCCAAAGCGCCCTCTTCCCCCGCGGGCAACCCCAGGAACGGGTGCGCGGCGCAATCGAATTCGTGGCCCGCTTCGGCCGGGATTGGATCGATCAAATGATCGAGAGCAGCGAGCCTCTCCCCACCGAACACCTAGTGGTTCACCTGCGCGATCAGCAGGCACAACCCGGGGCTGACAGCCCCCCGCCTGAAGCGGAACCCAACCCACCCTCAACACCCCCTTTGACCCAATAGGGACACTATGGCCCTCGACGTCCTCGTCCTCGCAGCCCATCCCGACGATGCTGAGATCAGCCTCGGTGGCACGATCCTCAAACTGCTATCTCAAGGGAAGACGGTAGGAGTTTGTGATGTAACTAAAGGAGAAATGGGAACCCGTGGGTCTCAAGAAGAGCGCGCCGAAGAGGCCCGTCTGGCCACCCAAACCCTCGGCTTGACGGCGCGCTTCAACCTCGGACTCCCCGATGGAAGAGTTCAGTCAACCCTCGAGGCACGCGAGAGCCTTGCACGCCTACTGCGTGAACAGCGACCGACGCTTCTGATTGCACACCACACCGTCGATCACCACCCGGACCACGCGGCCACCGGACGTTTGGCCCAGGAAGCCTGGTACCTCTCGGGACTGAAGCGCCTGGCGGAGCTCGATGGGGGACCGGAGGCCAAGCGCCCTCGACGCCTTCTACACTTCGCCAGCCACCTCACCTTTGAGCCCACTTTCGTCGTACCCATCGACGATGTCTGGGATCGCAAGGTCGAGGTGATCCGCTGTTATTCCTCCCAGCTGACGGCCCAGGAGCCTGGCGATGACGGCAGCCATTTCCTGTTTGGCGCCGATATTCTCTCGCGCGCCGAGACCAAGGCGCGCTATTGGGGGGAAATGGTGGGTAGTCGCTATGGAGAACCCCTCCTTCACCGGGGCCCGATCTCACTATCGGACCCCCTAGGCTTCTAGGCAATACGGCCTGAATGGGCCCTAGTTACCTCTTCTGACCCTCTCGCTCCAGATTTTGGGACTGGAACCAAAGCAAATTCCACTCGGGGAGAACTCGTGGATAACCTGCTGAAAAGCTGTCTAAAACCTGGGGAGAAGTCCCCAAGGTTCAGCCAAAGGAGTACCCCAGGGGGTACTGCGTGCGAAGCCCTCTGGGGAAAACCACCGCGCCCTAGGGGTTGATGGCGGGGAGCCCCACAACTGAGGTAGGGCCCACCCTTCGGAGCGCATATCATCCCAGGCTGTCCCATGCGCAGAATCGCACTCATCAACCAGAAGGGTGGTGTCGGTAAGACCACCACCACCGTGAACCTCGGCGCTGCCTTGGCCGAGGCCGGTGCGCGAGTGCTTGTCGTGGATATGGATCCCCAGGCCAACTTGAGCCTGCACCTCGGCGTCGATCTCACCAACCTGCGCACCGAGGAAACCTCCTACGGCGTGCTCGTGGCCGGTACCCCGGTAGCAAAGGCAATCCGGCCCACGGAGACAGCTGGCCTCTTCGTCCTGCCGTCGACCATCGATCTTTCAGGGGCGGAACTCGAACTGGCGGCGGCCATGGGGCGCGAGACGATCCTTCGTGACGCTTTCAAGGACTGGATCGACAACGAGCAAGGGGAGCCCTTCGACTACGTCCTTTTTGATTGCCCCCCCAGCCTTGGCCTCCTCGCCATCAATGCACTTACCACTGCAGATGAGGTCTTCCTCGTTGTTCAGACGGAATTCTTCGCCCTGCAGGGACTTTCAAAGCTGGTCGAAGTCGTCCGCCTCGTGCAGAAGCGCATGCACCCGAAGCTACACATTAGCGGCATCATTCCGAGCCTCTACGATTCGCGCCTGCGCCTGGCTCGTGAAGTCCTCGCGGAACTGCGACGCTACTTCCCCGAAACGGTCTTCCCGCTTTCGATCTCCCAGAACGTGAAGCTCGCGGAAGCCCCCAGCTTCGGCCAGTCCATCCTGCAATACGCCCCTGAGTCCAGGGGCGCGCGCGACTACCGCGCCCTTGCACAGGCGGTTCTGGCACAGTCCGCGAAACCCATCGACCCGGGCCAAACCCCCTCCGACGAAGTCGATCCCGAGTCCGTCAAGGAGCTTATTGAGGTCACCTTGGAACCGATTCGTCGGCAGGAAGACCTGGCGACTCCGCGTAACGGCGCCTCACCCGTAAGGCCGTGAACATCGGCGTTCTCTGTCACCCCACCTATGGAGGCTCGGGGGTGGTGGCCAGTGAGCTTGCCCTTTCCCTGGCGGGCAACGGTCACACTGTCCACGTGTTCTCCCACGCGGTGCCGCCGCGACTGGCGAGCTCATCAGTCCCGGTCCAAATGCACGTATCCCAGGGGTTGCCCTACCCCCTGTTTGCATCGACGCCCCACGACCTAGCGATCACCTCCTCTGTTCTTTCGGTACACGAGCGCGAGGGACTCGACATCCTGCACGCGCACTACGCCCTACCCCACGCCGTCTCGGCCATTCTGGCTAGGTCGGCTGCTGAGAAAGACCGTCGTCGGCCGGCCCCAAAGGTTGTCACAACCCTCCACGGTACGGACATAACGATTGTTGGTAGCGACCCGTCCTATGCGCCCTTAACGCAATTCCTGATCTCCGCCAGCGACGCCGCCACGGCGGTCTCGGAATCCCTGGCCCAGGACACGCGCAGGCACTTCTGCTTTGACAATGAGCCCGACTGTCGCATTGAGGTGATTCCTAACTTTGTGGACCTGAACCGCTTTCGTGTCACGGAGAAACCACGGGACAGGTCTGCCCCTTTGCGCGCGGTCCACGTCTCGAACTTTCGCGCGGTCAAGCGCGTGCCCTGGCTCGTCGAGGCCTTCGCAAGGGCGAGTTCCGGAACGAAAGCCACTCTCACCTTGATCGGTGATGGACCCGAGCAGGCAGCAACACGAGAGCGTGTGGAGACCCTTGGCATCAGCGATCGCGTCTGCTTCCTAGGCGAACGCAACACACTCCCTAAACTTCTTGCCGATACAGATCTCTTCCTCCTGGCGAGCACCGAGGAGTCCTTTGGTCTTTCCGCCCTGGAAGCCATGGCCTGCGGAGTTCCAGTTGTCGCCACAAACGTTGGGGGAGTCCCGGAGGTTGTGACGCACAACGAAACCGGGCTGCTTGTTGGCCCTGACGACCTGGAAGGATTCGCCGCCGCAATCGCCACCCTTGCACAGAACCGCGAGCTCCTGGCCTCCATGGGAAGCACCGCCCGGGCCGATGTGGAGGAGCGCTTCGACAAGAATATTGTCGTCGCTCGCTACGAAGAACTCTATGCCAGTGTCCTCCGCGGTGAACCTGGATCCAGCTCAGACTGAGCCGCCGCAGACCTCCATGTCCATTTACCTGGATCACAACGCGACGACACCCCTGCGCCAGGAAGCGCGCGACCTCTGGTTGTCCGTTAGCGATGAACTTTGTGGAAACCCCTCGAGCTTGCACGGAGGCGGTCGGCGTGCGCGGGCGATCCTTGACGATGCCCGGGAAAGAGTCGCCGGCGCCCTCGAAGTTGACGAAGACGCCGTCTTGTTCACATCAGGCGGAACAGAGGCGAACAACCTTGCGCTCTTCGGTGTGCTCGGCGGTTGCGGGCGCCCACGGGAGGAAGCGGGGTTACTAACGTCGGTTGTGGAACACTCCTCTGTACTGGAACCAGCGCGGGCCCTCGAAAGACGCGGGCACCCACTCAGCATTCTCCCCGTTGATGCCGAGGGTCTTGTGGATCCAGAGACGATCCTTAGCTCGCTCCCATCCAATTGCGCACTCGTTTCTCTACAGGTTGCCAACAACGAGTTAGGAACGCTTTCCAACCTGACAGACATCGCCGCGACCCTAGCCCAAACGCGCGGCTGTCGCCCCTGGTTGCACACGGATGCCGTGCAAGCCCTGGGCAGAATCCCCATCGACCTACGGGCCTGGGGCGCGGACCTCGCAAGCTTCAGCGCCCATAAGGTCGGCGGCCCCGTTGGAGTCGGGGTCCTTGTCAAGAACCCTGATGTGGCCCTGGAACCGCTGTTTTGGGGGGGTGGACAGGAAGACAACCTGCGACCCGGAACCGAGAACGTGGCTGGCATTGCCGCCGCAGCCCTGGCAATAGACCTAGCGGTGCAGGAACGCGAAGCCTTCGCCTCCCACACATCAGCCCTGTCCAAGAAACTATGGGGAGAGTTGGCAGATCGGTGCCCTGGCGCGCGCCTCCTTGGTCCGAACTACGGCGACCCTCGACGACTTCCCAACACTCTCAACGTGATCTTACCCGGCCTTGAAGGGCGGGTGCTGGTTACGCGCCTAGGCATGGCGGGATTGGCCCTTAGCGCAGGCTCAGCCTGCGCCAGCGGCTCGCTCGAACCGTCCCATGTGCTACGCGCCATGGGGTTGAACGAAGCGGACGCACGCAGCGGCCTACGAATCTCGCTAGGGAAGAGCACAACACACATCGATTGCAAGCGTGCAGTGGAGATCTTGTGCACAACAAATTCGTCGTCGCACGCAACTTGATGCAGGGGCGGGATGTAGCCCGCTGACCGTGAATAGATTGTCAACAGTTCGTTGACGCACCGACACAATCGCGGTCGAATACGCCCGTCTAAGGAGCACCTGAGCGAACCGCTCAACGCACCGCAATCGAACGGCTTCGGCCGCAGGCACTCGCCCGGAGAAACCCACTCCAACGTGCCCCCCCCCTCGACCCTTGCGGGCCTTCCCTCGTTTGTCTCCTAGACGCCAGTAGGAGGGTCTTCAACCCAATTACCCCAGGCTCCGGTGTCCCCACAACACAGGCTCTTTCGGGTTCGAAGACAAGGCAAGTCGGGACGTTCGTCGTTCCTATCCGTGGCTACCGCCGTGTC
>JBLHLB010000179.1:0-8226 GCA_047618505.1 Planctomycetota bacterium | reverse complement strand
GAGGTGGGAGAGGGGCGAAAGCCGTCAGGGGCCTATAGACCAAGAACGAGGTCGACGGCGTTGGTGAGCGTCGCCGCGCCGGAGAAGACGACGCACTGATTGAAGACGGGTAGTCCGGGCAGTGAGAGGTCGAGCGGAAGGGAGACCGAGAAGGAGGCGGTCCCGGAACTCGGCACGGCGATCACGCTCAGGTACGGCGCGGACAGAACGTCGACCAGAAGCTCGCCCTGTGGCAGCGTTAGAGCGCTCAGCGGAGACTCTAACGCAACCAGCGCGACCAGGCTGGCGTTCGGAAAGCCGGTCACGTCGACGGCGCTCTGCCAATCCTCGTCGAGCAGCGGGAGGGTTACCGAGCTGAAGATCAATGGATTCAAACCGGTGCCGTTGCGCTGAGTGGCGATGGCCATGTCATCCGAGACGAACACGATGTCTTCGTAGACGATCGTGTCCGAGCCGAAGACTCCTGAGACCGTCAGCGAGGTCGAATAGAGGCCCTCGGCGAGATAGTTGTGCAGCGGGTTTGCGACCGACGCCGTGGATCCGTCGCCGAAGTCCCAATTCCAGGTGCTCACGGCTCCGCTAGACGTGTCTGTGAAGGTCGTCTGGAGCGGTGCGAGACCGCTCGTCGGGGATACGTCGAAATCCGCGACCGGGGCAGCCCAGGCGCTGCCGTCCAGGAAAATGACGTAGACCGCGCCGGCGTCTAAGCCGCCGTCGTCGTCCGTGCGGGCACCGACCAAGAGGTCTTGGGCCCCGTCCAGATCAAGATCACCAATGCAGGTCAGCCCTGAGCCGAAGAAGTCCCCTGTGTCGAGGTCTTCTCTGAAACCGCCCGCCGTCTCGCTGATCTTGGCGTGTGTCCGAACCGTGCTGTCCGCGTTCATGAAGAGTAGGAATGTCGATCCGGACCGCGGCGAGCCGTCACTATCTCCCTTGGCTCCGACGGCGAGGTCGGTGACTCCGTCACCATCCAAGTCTCCGACCGAGGTCACGGTCGTTCCGAAAAAGCCGGCGAGCGTGACGCTACCCTGGAAGTTGCCCTGCGTGAGACTGATCTTCTGTTCGGCCTTGACGGTGCCATCTGTGTTGAGGAGCAGCACGTAGACTGCCCCGTAGTCGTCTGAGCCGCCGACACCACCGTCGTCGTCGCGCTTGACGCCGACGGCGATGTCGACAACGCCGTCACCGTCGAAGTCGCCGATATTCGAGACGGCGTTTCCGAATTGGTCGCCGTTGTCCAAAGTGCCCTGGAAGCCGCCCATGCCGTTGGAGATTTCCGTATGAGAGATCACACCCCCCGTGGCGTCGAGGAACAGGATCCAGACGCTGCCACCATTCCCGTCACCGGCCTGCCCCGGGCTGTTTGAGCGCGCGCCCACCGCAACGTCGCAGATACCGTCGCCGTTTAGATCGCCCAGGCTCGCGAGGCCGCTGCCGAAGTACTCGTAGTCGTCGAAGACACCCGTAAATCCGCCATTGCTCTCGTTGATTTTCGACCAGGCTTTCACCGTCCGGTCGACGTTCATGCGCAGGATCCAGACCGCGCCCCGCCAAGTCGAAGCGGCCGCACCGTCCGTGTCTCCGCGCGCTCCGACCGCGATATCCATGACTCCGTCGCCGTCGATGTCGCCGACGGAAGAGACCGAAGAGCCGAAGGCGTCGCCGGTATCGAGGAGGCCGCCGAAGCCGCCGAAGGTCGAGCTGATCTTGGATGCGCTGGCGACAATCCCAGCGGTGTCTAGTGTCATTAGCCAGATGGCTCCAGCTCCCACGACTCCGTCGTCCGATCCACCTGCGCCGATCGCCACATCATCCAAGCCGTCGCCGTTCACGTCCCCGACCAAGTAGCTATTGCCAAAGACGTCACCCGCATCGATCAGCATGCCGAGCCCGCCGGCCAGGTTGCTGATCTTCTGCGACGCCTTGACGATATCCGGTTGGCCCTGAGCAGAGGCGAAAGCCGTGCCTAGCAGAAGGGCGACACATCCGAACCCGAGCCGCCTGCCTTGGCGGCGGGGCATCACCGCGCCACTTCGTGAGCTCGAGCGTGCCGTTGGCAGATCGACTGCTCGAAATGAGCACGTCTGCGACCGGTTCGAACTGGATTCCATTTATTCGGTCTCTCTCTTCCTTTGAGCAATCACGGGTGCGGATCTCTACTCTTTGATTCGAACACGCAATTTACGTTCTCGCAAGACGCAGAGCCATTTCCAAGCCTTCGAGGCCGACCGCTCCAGTCGGGCGGATCAGAGACCAGCGCGGCAAGCGGAATCTCTTTCCGCCGTAGAGCACGCGCCTGCGCCGGCGGTTATTGAATAGTGAAGGCGTGTAGTTGTGACAGGGTTCCGCCGGAGCCCGGCGCGTGAATCCAGCCTTGGGCGTAGAACGACAGGCCAACCAGTGCCGGCAGGTCGGGGACGGGAATAGACAGGCTGCGGCGTCCGGAGGCGTCCAGCGGAATCGGTGGCAGCAAGATGTACGGAGCCGCCAGCAAGAGAGAGCCGTTCACGCCGTCGATTTCGCTAGTCGCCGTTCCGTTCGACATGGCCAGCTCGACGACCTCACCAACTGCGCCGGCGAAGTCGAAGGAGAAGGCCTGGCCGATGGTCGGAGTGCCGATAAGCAACGCGCCGGTTTCGACGATGCTCGAGTAGGCGTTCGGGGCCGGATCGTCGATGCATTGGACAATTCCGCTTGGCCAGCGCAGCTCGATGCGCTCGACGGCGGCGTCCGAACCGATCCCAAAGTGGAGTGCATGATCGGGCGTATTGCCGAAGCCGCGGCCCACCTGCAGCGTGCGGTAGACATCGCGTCCCGCAGTCGTCGAAGCCTTCCCCACGACGCCGACGCCGGTCCTGTTCGAGTAGACACCGGCGATTTCTAGCGCGGTCCATGCATTTGCGTTGCCGCGGTTCTGCATGAAGAAGTTGGACTGACTCGTGGACGCCATCCAGTGCGGCCCGCCGTTGTTGCAGTAGATGTCGATGTCACCGTCGCGGTCATAGTCACCGATTGCCTGGCCGTGCTGACGGGAGATTCCGCTCGCGTTGAAGCCCGATGACGTCGAGATGTCGGTGATTGTCAATCCGCCCGCCCCGTTCGGCACGACCGTGTAGAGGTAATCCGGGTCGCTGAAGAAAGGGTTTCCGGTACCTAATATGATATCGGGGTAGCCATCGGAGTCTATGTCGGCCGACTCGTGGCCCATGTCCGTGTGGGCACCGATACCGCTACCCTGGCTGACGTTGACGAAGGTTAGGTCGCCCTGATTCAGGTAGACCGGGCTGGGACCGATCGGAACCTGCTGGTACTTGGGAATGAAGATGTCCTGCAGGCCATCGTTGTCGTAGTCCTGGAAAACGAGGCCGAAGTTTTCGATCGGATTCAGGACTCCGGCGCTGGCGGCGATGTTCATGAACGTGCCGTCTTGCTGGTTGTGGTACAGCGCGTTGCCGGAGTCGTAGCTGCCTACACCGATGTCAGGCCAACCGTCGTTGTCGATGTCCGCCGCGCCACAATGGCGCCAGTCCGAAACGCGCGTGATCCCGGCGGCGGTCGAGACGTCCACGAAATAGAGTCCACCGGTGTTCCGGAGCAGCTTGCAGCTGTGATCCTTGTCCGAGTTGAATATGTCCAGGAAGCCGTCGCGATCAAAGTCGAGGGCGGTCATGCCGAAGGTGTCGTCCGGATTGATCGCGTCGCCCATCAGAGAGCTGACGTCGGTGAGCACTCCTGTGCCCATGATGTCGTTTCGCAAAAGCTGGTTGGGCATGGGCCGGGTCGGATCATCGTTGCCAGCCGAGCCGCCGTTGCCGAAGTAGAGATCGTTGTCGCCGTCGTTGTCGAAGTCGGCCGCGAGCACACCCCAATCATATTCGGCGACGCCGGGGATACCCCAGATCGTCGCTGCGTCGATAAACGTGCCGTCGGGCTGCTGCTGATAGAACTGGTTCTGCTGCGACGCGTCCGCACAAACGAGATCGAGCAGCCCGTCCTGATCCAAGTCGACCATGGCTGACCCGCGTCCGAAGCTGTTGTTGCGCGTCCCTGATTCAATGACGATGTCATCGAAGACGACGGTTGCCTGTGTTGACGCGGAGCTGGCCAGGAGGGCCAAGGCCGCGGCCGGCAAAAAGTATGTGGGGACGACGACAGGCAGAGTCATCATGGTGCTGGGTCTATAGGGGGGTGGGGCAGCCAGGCAGTGGCACTAAGCATCTTAGTAGGCTTCTCCTGTGGGGTGGGCGGCCGTGCGGGATTCTTGCTCCTTCCAGGCTGATCTGGGGCTTGTAGGCTGTTGTGCAAGGGGGTCGCTCGGCGAGTCTCTGGCATCGTCCACGTAGAACGGAGTGCGGGTCCTGCTGTTGAAACACGGTTCGCCCTGGCAAACCTTTCCCGCGGAGCGGCCCTGATTGGTCTCCCGCAGCTTTCTTCCCCCGTTGCTGCGACCGTCCGCCAGCGTCCCGTTCGGGCCCCTTCGACGTCCAGGGCATAGCGGATGGAGCCGTCTCTATTGCAAGCTGCGTAACACCTCGAACGTTGCCCTCGAATGCGTGCGTTCGGTGTCGTCCGTTTCGGTTTCGATGCTGCGGCCCACGCCGCCCGCGTCGACGACCAGGCGCGCCGGGAGCGGCAACCCCTAGGTGCCCGTGACGTTCAGCGCGGAAAGTTGCGGGGAGACCGCGACAAGGGGTGCGCCCAGCTCGTCGATGGCGGTGACGTTGTGCTGCAGGACTCCCAGCTCTGCATTGCAGTACGGAAACCAGTGTCCGCGCTAGAAGCTCACGACCAACCGTCCCTTCGCGCTGAGCTCTTCCGCGCGGAGCGACTTGCCTCCTGTGTCGGCCAGATCGAACGGCGGCAGGGCCGTCCCCGGTTGGAGAACCCCGTCAGGGACACCCGAGGCGTGCAGGTCATCGGCCGCGTGCTCCATGGTTGTGCCCCATGGTTGAGTCGGGGGAGGAGCATCTGATGGAGCTGCCTAAGATGATGCGCTACCTCGTTTGAAGGACCGGGTTTGATCAAAATCCAAGACCTAGCGACCCGTCTTTCCGGAGTGAGGCTCTAGAGAACCTGGATGTACTTGCCGCCGTTGTCTTCGGCAAGCCATTGCAGAAGTCGCGACGCTGTCCCGATGGATACAGTGTTGATTTGCACCTTGCGGGTGGCATTCCAGCGCTGAACTTCGAGCCGAATCGCAGCTGCATCTGTGATGCGACCGGCCGATGGGATTCCATCGGAAAGCAGGTAGATCGTGTCGAGCTCTTCGTCCTCGAAGGCCAAGCGGAGGGCGTCGTACACATTGGTGCCGCCGGCGGCCCGCTGGCGTGCCAGGAAGGCCTGCGCATCTTCCCGCGACTTCTTGTCCATCTCGGTCATGCCGTCCTCCCAGGAACGCACACCACCCTCAAAGAAGATCATGTTGAAGAAGTCGCCATTGGGGATCTTGTCGAGAACCTGGCGCAGCTCATTCTTCGCAACCGAAATCCGTGTACCGCTACCGGTGCCGCTGCGTTCGCTCCGGCCCCGCGCCCGCGCAGACATGGAACCGGAAACGTCCATGACAAAGGCTACTCGGTCGCTGATGACCTTTAGACCGTAGAAGCTCGTGCGCGATACATCATTGGCCAAGCGCTTGCCTCGCTCGGTCTCCGCCGCCAGTGCCTCCTTGTAGGTAGGCAGGGGCTTGTCCTTGCCTTCCGCTTCCCACCAGGTCATCCATCGTTGTGTGCGAATGCCCAAGTCAAGGCCTGTGAAGAGCCGTAGGACCGTGGCGATGTTCTCTTTGATGCGCCCCTTTTCCGCGGGCAAACGAGCCACGAGGAAGGGGATCGATTCCGGGCGCCGGAGGTTTCCAATGACCTGAATAGCTTCGATGCGAACAACTCGATCTTCGTCCTTCAGCATTTCGTGCAGACGGTGCAGGGCAGCGTCCGTGCGCAGGTTGCCAAGGGCTACGGCGGCGCCCATGCGGTGCGCCTTCCGGCGTCCGTTGGAGTAGTCCATGGCCGCCTTCTCCCAGTTGTCCGAACGACCTTCGAGCAGCCCCAGAGCAATGATCGCTGCGCGGGAAATCGGGTCGAGTTTGGCATCGGCAAGGCGCAGCAATGCGACACGTGCACCGTCGGTCTCGCGCTCTCCAACAATCACGATGGCACGTAGCAGCAGTTCCGCTGCCGGATCATTCAGGAGATCAAGTAGCAGCTCGTCGACAAGCGGCTCCTCTCTTTCCCGCAGTGCGTCCAACAGGACGAGCCGCATACCAATGGCCAGATTCTTGCGGTCGACCAACTCGACAAAGAGCTCATTGACCCCGTCGCCGTCCATCGCTGTCAGGGCCTTCTCAATTGCTTGGGCCTGTCCCGCCAGGCTCAGGTTGCTGTTCATGATGATCAGCTCGGCGGCGTCGGCGTTATTCTCCTCGGACAACACTTCGAGCAGCCCCTGGATTGCTAGGGCGCGAATTGTTTCTTCGCGGTGACTCTCTACAACCACTCGCAAGGCATCGTGGGCGCCGGGACCGAAGCGCAGGAGCGCACGCGTAGCGGCTCGCTGATTCTCGTCGCGCTTGTGCTTTCGCGCCGCCTGGAGCAGGAACTTGAGAGCGTCATCCTTGAGCTCGTTCGAGGACTCAAACTCGCCAAAGGCGATGTAGGCTTGGCCGAGCATTCCCTCGTTATTGAGGTACGTGATCGCTTTTTGAAGTGCCTTGAGAGCCTCCGGCGTCTTGTACTTCGCGATGCGTCCAAAGGTTCTGGGCTCGACCTGGTCACGTTGGTCCTTGACCTCAGCGAGGAGCGTCTTGACATCCAAGGGCGCGCTGCGCCCGGGCCCCGTCGGCGGAACGATTTCGACTCCAGAGATTTCCGACGCGAAACCTAGGGCGGAGGACGAGAGTGAGAGTCCAAGGAGCAAGAAGAGGGCCGCAAGAGCACATCTCAGCAGCGGGCGGGGTCGCGTCACAGTCATGGGGGAACCGGTGGCGGTAGGGGCATGAGGAGGGGCCGAGAGGAGAGGGATCGGCGCGTTCCAATCCTACTTCATCTTGACGAAGGGATAGGGCTCCGTGTGCCCTCTGGATCGTGGGGTTCGCTCTCTCTTGTGAGTTATCTTTGGCACTCGGGGCGTACATTCCTCAGCTGTGCAGACGTGCGGGTCGCGAGGTCTTGAAGTGGCGTCTGGGCACCTTGCTCCATTTTCCCGTTCCCTATCCCGGCAGCCAGTGCCCAAGAAGCAAGTCCATGGAGGCTCACTGTTTCCAACTCCGTAAGCCCCTGACCGCAATGTTCATAGCCACCGCCAGCGCTGGATGCAGCATGACCAAGGCGACTCCTAATGGAGAACACTGCCTAGACGCTGCGCGAGCTCGTCAAATCTTCGCTCCCCATTCTTCGATCCATGGGGGAGGTCGATAGTGCGCGGTCGACCGGACGAGGCAAGTGGTCCGCGCGCGAAGTCCTGGGACACCTGGTGGATTCCGCCACAAACAACCAGCGTCGATTCGTCGAAGCGCAGCTAGGCGAAGATCTTGTCTTCCCCGGCTACGACCAAGATGCATGGGTTGCGGTGCAGCGATACCGAGAGGCGAACTGGTCAGCGCTCGTCAATCTATGGGGTAAATTGAATCTCCACGTCGCCCATATGATGCGAAGGCATCTCGCCCGCGGAGCTTGATCGACAGGGCGCGACGCGTTGCCTGCAGGGAATTGCCTGGGCTCCCCACGATCCAGCGCAGCCTGCGATGCTGCGCTGGTTTGTTGACGACGATGTCGGACACGTACGGCATCACCTGGCCAGCTTGATGCTCGGCTAAGGGGCAGCGGTTCGCGAACTTGTATTCACGCGCTGCTTGGACGAGCTACTTGGCCGGTGACTTTCGTAGCGCCAGCTCAACGGCCTGGTCAACGTTCTCCAGCCAAAGGATCTCGAGACCTTCCCGGGCGATACGCGGGATCTCCTCGAAGTCCTTTTCGTTGCGCTTGGGCAAGAGCACGCGCGTAAGCCCGACTTGGTGGGCGGCGAGCACCTTCTCCTTGATTCCACCCACGGGCAGCACTAATCCACGCAGGCTAATCTCGCCGGTGACCGCCAGATCGCTGGCTACAGTGCGACCGGTGAACAGCGACGCCAGGGCGAGGTACATGGCCACGCCCGCGCTGGGTCCATCCTTGGGGATGCCGCCGGCGGGAACGTGGATGTGAATGTCGCGATCCTTGAAGTCCTTGG
>JBLHLB010000178.1:0-8228 GCA_047618505.1 Planctomycetota bacterium | reverse complement strand
TTGCCGGTCTCGGTGAGTTTCAAGTACCGTCCCCGCCTGTCGAAGAGTGGCGATCCGATGAAGGTTTCGAGACTTTTGAGCTGCATGCTGATCGACGGGCGCCCGACGTGCAATTTGCGGCTGGCGGCCGCGATGCCGCCCTCCTGTACAACCGTCCAGAAGTAGAGTAGGTGATGATAGTTGAGCCAATCCATGGACAAATTGTACGTCAATATAATTGACGCTATGCGTCAGAAGTATGTGTCTATTTGAATGATGCAGGTCTGCCGATACTATGGCCATGCGGGCACGACGCTCGTGGGCGGGCTGCGGGTTACACGTGACCCCGACATCCCTCTTGAAGCGGCCAAAACAAGGAGCCACCATGAATTTTGAAATATGCTCGAAGGGTGTCCACATGACGAACAAACTCCAAGACTTCGTCGAACGAAAGCTCCAATACGCCCTGGGGCGATTCAGTCACCGTATCCAAAATGTGCGCGTCTTGCTGACGGACATCAATGGTCCGAAGGGTGGCGAAGACATAGAGTGCCACATCAAAGCCAACCTTGGCCGTTCAGGCGCTATCACAATCAAAGAGACACGAGAAGATGCCTTCTCCGCTGTCGCGCGTGCGAGTCAGCGCGTTAGCCAGACTTTATCGCGCCAGATTGCGCGTAGGCATTCAATGCGACGCGGCCGGTAGAGCCCATTCTATTCACTAATAGGCACGTCATCTAAGTAGTGCTGGAGTCTGTGCTTGGAGAGGTCGAGCAGCCGGAAACTGGGCCGTGAGCAACCTGTCACCGCAAGACGTCATGCTGAGGACAGTCTTCCCCCGTCGGCCTAGTCACCGCCAGAACCCATTGAAAGCTACGCGGCGCGGCTGTATGACTTGAGAAGACCGCCTAGCCGCTCGGCGCACTCGACCTCTCCGCCCCCCCCCACCACGGCACGCCCAGCAATCAGCTTGTTCCCAACCCCTTGGTGGGGTCGCTGTTTGTTGTAGTGCGAACCAAACTTTAGGGGCGCGCTTCAGAGACTTTTCACCGAAGAAGATCATTCGTCCGAGGCATTCTGTTTTGATCGAGAGCACGTAATAATTGATCAGTCCCAGGGTTGTCCATACTTCAACGGACAAGACGTCGGGGGCGGCCACTTGACCCCCATGGATCTTGATGAAGGTGCGCCACAAAGATGGGCGGTCTGGAGCGGGCTTGATGCCATTGGCCTAGAGCACGATTGCGATCGTCGTGCTGGCGACTGTATGACCGACACTTTTCAGTTCGCCCTGAATTCGGCAGTAGCCCCACGTTGAGTTCTCGTCGCCATGCGCACGACCAAGGAGTCGATCTTCTTCATGAGACCGGGACGACCGACGCGCTTCGTCTTGTATGTCCACTTGAGCGCAATCAACCGCCGGTGCCAGCGCATCAAGGTGTTGGGGGCCACGATCGTGGCGACCTGGTTCTGCGTTTTCCTACCGAAGAGGTTTGCCTTTGCAGCCAATCGCCTGCGCTGGTCGTCGGTAGATCGCAGCCTTCGGCCACCCATTTGCTTCTTCAGAACTTTATTCTCTTCGACTAGGTAGGCAATCGCATCCGCTTGATGGCTATTCACTTAGCCTGAAACTGACAGGAGCAACGTTCGCAGCGGGAAAGTCTCGGCTCTCCTGCGGCAACTCTAGGTGGTCGTAAACCTGTGCACATGCCGGGTCTAGGCCACGATTCTATTTGTGAATAGCATGGGCTTACCCCTGCCTTGGACCGCCTACCCTCAAGAGAGTATTGTCGGTCGCCATGAAGTTACCCAAGATGCCGGCGCTGCCACTGTTCCTGTTCTTCTTCGTACTCTCCTCGCTGCTGATCCGGCACGGTTCAAATACGGCGACCGCTCAACCGGTTGCGGCTTGGGAAGAGAACGCCAATACGGTTGTCTGGGAAGGTGAGAGTGGCCCGGGTAAGGGGAAGCACATCGTCTTCATCTCAGGGGATCACGAGTACCGCGGGGAAGAATCGCTTCCGGCGTTGGCGCGTATTCTTGCTAAGAGCTATGGGTTCAAGTGCACCTTTATTGTTACGACGAATGAAGAGAGCGGGGAGATAGAGCCGGGGAGTGATCACATCACGAATCTCGAGGCGCTCAAGACGGCCGATTTGATGGTGGTCTTCTTGCGTTTCCAGAGCTTTGCGGACGATCAGATGCGGCACATCGACGACTACCTGAACAGCGGTAGACCCGTCATCGGATTGCGTACGTCTACCCACGCGTTCAAAGGGATCAAGGGCGAGTTCGCTCGCTACAACGAAGGCTATAAGGGCCACGGCGAGGTTGGGCAGGGCGCAGGCGACAACTGGAAGCACGGCTTCGGTGAAGAGATTTTGGGTGAGCACTGGGTCGGGCACTTTGGGGACAACCACAGGCAGAGTTCCAATTTGATTCTTGAGCCGTCGCAACTGGGACATGCGATTCTGCGGGGAGTGAAGAAAGCACATGCGGTGTGCGGCGGGTATGTGGGGCACCCGGTTGAGGGGAGCACCACGTTGGCGCGGGGTCAGATCCTCGACGGCATGACACCGGACTCCCCCCCCGCGACGAACGAGAGGCAAAAGATGCAGCACGCGGTGGCTTGGGTGCGTACCTACCAGTCGGGCAATCCGAATTCACGGGTCTTCACTACCACGCACGGGGCTTCGGAAGACCTCTTGAGCGCGGACTTCAGGCGCATGCTGATCAACGCACACTTTTGGTGCCTGGGCATGGAAGAGTCGATTCAGCCGGACGGGCCGATCGAGTTCATCGGTCCCTACCATCCGACGACTTTTGACTTTGGGGGCTATCGTCGGGGCGTGAAGCCGGCGGATATCGCGGGATATGACGCGCCGATTTACGATCCCACGAAGGGCATCTCCGATCCTCCGGAAGAGGAGGATGTGCCTCCCGAAAACCCTATCCGGCCGTCCGTTGACCATCTCGATCGACAGTACAAGTAAGGGCCGACCACGCAAGGTCGCTGTATCAGGGCGCAGGCGCACCTCTCCCAAAAACAGTGAAGGAGCAGAACGGGCTCGCCGGTTCAGCTGGCGCCGTAATACCGAAGGTGAAGGCCAGTGAGAACAGGCTTGGCGCACACATTGCCGACTCGTTCAACGGATCGGTGCAGCGGCGATTCGCGCTCAAGCGACTGATGAGGACAGGCCCGTTGTGGTACTCGACGTACTCGTTCAACTCGCGAGGTATATGCCTGCGCCACATTGGTATGGTGTGCTCCGTGCACTCTCGGCAACACTCGGTGGCTGTCATGGGTCCTGGGGCGGCTCACGTCCCGCATCGAACGACTAGCTGATGTCGAAGAGCGACGTTCACCTGAGCATGGATTTGACGGTCCTCAACGAAGAGGCGGACAAGCTGCAGGAGTTTGAGGATCCAGGGCATGCCACCGATGATGGTGACCGCCGGGCACTGCCTCTACCCAACTCAGTCGGTAGGGTGTTGAAAGCCCACCGAAACAGGGCCTTGGGTGCCCGTGCAGGGTTTTCGGTAAGGACAGGTCGCTCGTTGCTTCTAGGATTGCCTCGTCAGAACGGGAGTTCTGGCTTGGGCGGTGCCCTGGGGGCTTGGATGGTAGAGGGATCGCATTCGAATCCCAGGTGGGGTTATTAGCCAGGTTCGGTATGCTGCGACCCATGGGTGTTGCTCCTCGTTGGCCGCATGTGGCCTTAGGCGTCTACTTGCTGATCGCGCTGTTGGCCTTGGCCTGGCCTGGGCCGGACCTGATCGCTGGGCGCGTTGAGCCCTTTGTCTTGGGCTTGCCCTTCGCTTTGGCATGGAACACCGTCTGGGTGGTGCTGACCTTCCTGACCCTGGCGCTCTACCACTGCAAGGTTGGGGCAAAGGACTGATGCAGGACCAGTGGATCATTGCTGGTGTAGCCGGCGCGTACTTGGTGGCCTGCCTGGTGATCGGCCTGCGCGCGGGCAAGGGCTCGAGCGCGAGCGCCACCGGCTACGTGGCGGGAGACCGGGGCATGGGCACTCTGGTCATGTACTTCATTACGGGCGCTTCTATCTTCAGCGCCTTCGCCTTCCTGGGCGCGCCGGGCAAGGCCTACTCCCAGGGCGTGTCCGTGCTCTGGATTCTGGCCTACGGAACACTGGGGTTCATTCCCTTCTACTGGCTTGGCCCGCGTGCGGCGCGGCTCGGGCGCAAGTATGGCTTCGTGACGCAAGCGGAGATGGTGGCCCACCGCTTTGACAGTCGCGGCCTGGCGCTGCTCATGGCGCTGGTGAGCGTGCTGGCTTTCCTGCCGTACTTGGCCCTGCAGATGAAGGGCGCAGGCATCGTGCTCGAAGTGGTCACCGGAGGCGTCGTGTCCACGGAGCTGGGCGCTCTCTTGGTCTATGGGGTCGTGTTTCTGTACGTGGCCAAGAGTGGTGTGCTGGGCGTGGGTTGGACCAATACATTCCAGGGCATCTTCATGTTGGTACTGGCCTGGGTGCTGGGCATCACCGTGCCGACCATGCTCTATGGGGGCATCGCTCCCATGTTTGAGCGCCTGGCCGCGGAGAAGCCCGAGTACCTCACGCCGCCTGGCCTAACCGGATCCGGCACCCCTTGGAATTGGAGTGAATACGGCAGCACCGTGCTTGTGCTTGCCATCGGTTTCAGCTTCTGGCCGCACCTCTTCATGAAGGCCTTCACGGCTAAGAGCTCGCGCGTCTTGCAGCGCACTGTGGTGCTCTACCCGACTTTTCAGTTGTTCCTGGTGCCGCTGCTCTTGATCGGCTTCGCAGGCATTCTCTACAGCAACCCGCCCTCCCAGCCGGACCAAATCCTGCCGCACCTGCTGCTGCATCTGGAGTTGCACCCCTTGATCGTGGGCCTCTTCTGCGCGGGCGCATTGGCGGCTTCCATGTCCTCGGGGGACGCCATCTTGCACGCGTCCGCGTCGATCCTTGTTCGCGACGGTTGGATTTCCGGCTGCGGCAAGGAGCTCGACCCCGAGGCCGAGCGTCGCGCCGTGCGCATGCTGCTCGTGCCGATCCTGGCTGGGGCCTATTGGATGGCTGTGGGAGGTGGCCAGAGCTTGGTCGACCGCTTGGTGCTGGCCTACGGACCCGTTGGCCAGTTGGCGCCGGTGGTCGTCGCTGCCCTGTGCTGGCGCGGTGCTACGCGCAGCGGGGCTCTAGCTGGCCTGTTGGGAGGAACGGTAGTTACGGTGTTCTTCTCCCTAAGGCCGGACTTCAGGCCCTTCGCTATTCACGCCGGACTCTACGGCATCGTGCTCAACGTCGGCCTCTTGGTGCTCGTCTCCAAGCTGACCAAACCGGCGGATGGTCCCTCGGAAGAGACCTTGGAGTTCATCCGCGCCGGGAGCGAAAGCGGCGCCTAGGCCGCGGCATCCGCTTCTTCCTTGCGCTGCTGCTTGCGCTCTTTACGCGAGACCATCTGCGGACCGCTGCCCATCATGATGGCGATCGGCAGGGTCGCCTCGGAGCTAGCGAGGGTGATCAGCAGGACGGGCGTGAGGGGCACGGCCAGGAAGCCGCGGCGCTGGTGCACACTTCGAAAGGAGGCGAGTCTCCCCTACCCAATCGGATTAGTCGCGAATCGATAGTGATCTTTGGTGCCTGATCGCCATCAAGCGGTTGAGCATCTTGCACGCAACGGTCGCTTCGGTTTGCTGAAATTCCACGTGCGTAACCGAAGGCGATCACCAAGGATGGACTTGTCTCTGAAGAACGTGTTCTCGACGCGACCTTGATGATGGTAGCCAGACTCCTTCTTCCATTGCCTACGACCGACTCGTCTTGCGCGGCGTATGGCCTTGTCCCTCGACGGGAGACGAGTCTTCCGTCGGTTCATTGCCGCGGCTCGCGTTGGTGAAACCACAGCCATTGCGCCGCGAGCCTCAGCCGCGTTGTAGATGCCCCCCCCCGTGTCATAGACTGCGTCGCCCCTTCTGCTCTTGATCCTGCCGGCCCAAAGGGGCGTCTAGCTGGACGCTGAGAGCCCGCGACCTGGGGGCGAGAGTCGTGTGATCAGGAGCCTCCAGGTTGGAGGCTTATTAGCTCAAACAGAGAGCGTAGGAATCCCTCAGCTTGACGAGGGACCAGTGAAAGAGCAGGCGTAACGTTAGGGCAGTCTCGATCGCTAATTCTGAGTACCGCTGAGGAGTTCCGCGCCTTCCATTGGATGAGGGTACCCAGGCTTCCATCGCATCCTCAGAGATCCACAAAGTGATGTTCCCCCTCCCCACCAATGCCTGGTCGTACTGAGGCTAGTTCGTTACACAATGCTTGGTCTTGAAGCTCGGGTGGACTCGGGAGTTCATGCAAGAGCCTTCGGATCACGAGGCTCGAAGCATGAGGAGGGCCAGCCGCGGGAACTCCAGGTGGGATAATTGTGCACAGGTTGCCCCCATGCTCGTTTGCGCTTGCAGTTTTGCTAACAGACTTGCGAAAATGAGAACCATGACCAAGATGAAAGAAACGGCCAAGCTATTCTTCGAAGCCTGTGAAACGGGAAGCGGTTGGGAGGAGTGCCGACAGTACTGTCACGAAGGCGCGACTTTCTCTGCACAGGCGGACGTCCTTGCGGGCGTCTCTACGCTGGAGGGATACACCGACTGGATGAAGGGTTTGCTCACGCCCGTTCCCGACGGGTCGTACGAGGTGCGGTCATTCGCGGTGGACGACGAGCGCCAGAACGTGGCTGCCTACGGGATCTTCAGGGGTACGCACACGGAAGATGGCGGTCCGGTGCCGCCGACCCGAAGACAAATCGAGGCCGACTATGTGTACGTCATGCAGTTTGACGGCGACAAGATCCGCCACATGACCAAGATCTGGAACGACGGCATTAGTCTCAAGCAGCTCGGATGGGGCTAAGGTCTGCGGACCTCGTAGACCGGTGTCAGGGGACCTCGCAGACCGGTGTCAGGGGAGTTCGGTGCTTCCTTCTTCGGCTGTGGTTATGCGGCGCACTTCGCGGACTCCATCTGACCGTGATGCGACGAGGCCTGAGATTGCACAAGCACCCAAGGCACGCGAGATGTGCGTGTCGTGAAGATGCCCCGAAAGGACAGCCTCTTGGTCGCCAGCATGGCCTGCATCGCCGGTGTCCTGACAGCCTCTCCGAACTTCAACGATCCGTGGGGTCGGCCAAAGTTGTAGCAGTTACGAAGCAGCTCAAGGTGGTCGTCGATTGTTCGCTTCTTCCTGGCATGGCAAGGTGAACGCCAAGTCAGGTAAGGCGACCCGCGCCGGATGATGAGATTCAGCCGCTCGATGAATGCCGTGTTCAGCCTGTTGGAGTCTTCCGACTCATGCAGTGCGTCTGCAGGCATGTCTTCGGACTCAAGGACGACCGTCGTCCCCACTGGTACAACGCGACTGCCCTTGATCCGCTTGATCATCTGCGCGTAGACACCCCCGGGGACAAACAAGCGCCGGATAGATGGGCCGTAAAACTTAAAGCCGTCCGTAGTGATCAGCTGGCATGAGTTCGTATGTGCTGCCCAGGCTATGTTCTGTACGAACTGTCGCGTATTGCGCAGCTACCGGGATTCAACGAGCGTTCCAGCCCACAGACGTGAGGAAACTACGATTCCAGCGAACACCCGCGTCTGTCTTTTGTGGCTTTGGATAAACGTGTTCGGTTCGTCCTGCTGGAGTTTGTGGAGATCGAAACGGCGAACACGATCGCGGTTAAATACCCTCGCTGCGGCTGCGGCCAAGTCCAGCCACCGGGTGACCGTGTTCCACGACAAGCGTTCCAGGTGTGCGATGGCAGACTTGCTGATGCCTTCCACACTCAGCATCTACGCGGCCAAAAGCTCGCATGGGGCGTTACAGGCGCTTGTAGGGTGTACCCGCGGTAGCGCCGAAGGTCTTGCCGCACTCCTTGCAGCGATATCGGCCTCGGCTCCCCCGCTTCACTTTGGAGAAGCCGTGCAGCACGATGTTGCCCTGGTCGTGCTGGCCGTGGCGTCCACACTCCTCGTTGGGGCACGCAGGTCTCCTCCTGGGCTCTTTGTTCCATTGGTACCCACATTTGTCGCATGGGTCTAACCTGGTCGTAAGCTCCTTGCAGTCTAGTGTGTTACGATCGATCTCTCTTAGCCGATGAACGAAGCACCCTCGGTTCGCAAGCGATCCTTAGGACACTCGTCGGTCGCGTGGTCCGATGGCCTGCATCAACTTCAAGGCAGACTGACATGATCCAAGACCAGGACGATGATTTTCGCG
>JBLHLB010000177.1:0-8252 GCA_047618505.1 Planctomycetota bacterium | reverse complement strand
TCGGAGGGGAGGGCTTTGGAGATCTCAGTGATACGACCGTCACGATCGGTGGCTTACCCGCTGCCTTGACAAGGGTTTCTTCGAACCGCATCGAAGGCATCGTTCCCGTCAATGCGTCGCCCACGACAACACTTGAGAGTGTGGTCGTCACCGTTGACGTAACGAGTTTCGTGTTCACAAGCGCCTTCCGCTTCCTCTTGCCCATCGGGACGGAACCCGGTCAATGGGAGGGCTTGCCGGATGTTCCCACTGCCCTGGGGGAAGTCACCGCTGCGGAAATCAACGGCCTGCTCTACGTCCTTGGTGAAGGCTCAGCGCAGACCTTCGTGTTTGATCTGATCAACCAAGTCTGGTTGCCCAATGCGGCAGCACGCCCGTTGCCGGGTCATCACCACGCGGCGGAGGTCGTGGGCGCTAAGCTCTATCTGATTGGCGGCCTTGGGGATAGTTCGGAGGGCACCGTGCAGATCTTTGATCCGGCTCTTAACAGCTGGAGCATGGGCGCCGTCATGCCGCGCGATGTTGGGTCTGTCTCCACGGCGGCGATCGATGGCTTGATCTATGCGGCTGGTGGCATCGTCACCGCAGGCTTCACCGTGGAGGACGCCGCTGTTTATGATCCCGTCGCTGACCTATGGACGGTTTTGGCGGACATGCCCGATAAGCGGAATCACACGGCGAGTGCCACGGACGGAGAGAAGCTCTATCTCTTCGGTGGACGCGCTGGGGGCAACTTCGTCACGAATGGCTTCGATGAAACCCAGGTCTACGACCCTGTGACGGGGCTTTGGGAGTCTAGCTCTGATATGGGCTCAACTCTGTTGCCACTGCCCGAAGCGCGAGGCGGAATGGGCAAGGCGATTTTCTATCGGGGCGAGTTCTATGTCTTCGGCGGCGAAACCGTGAATGATCCCGATGCCGTCGCAGGCAATGTTTACGACCGTGTAGATGTATACAACCCGGTGACAAACACGTGGCGCCTGGAGGCTCCCATGCCGACGCCGCGTCACGGAATTTTCCCGGTACTCTTCCAGGGGCGCATGTTCCTGGCTGGGGGGGGCGTCATTGCAGCCAACTCCCAGTCCGTGACCTTCGACGAGTTCACGCGCCAGTAAGGCGAGTGCAGTTGTCGCGGGGAGGGCTTTGCCCCTCTCCGCACACGCTCGACAGAAGAAGCGTTGAAGGGCGGCTGGCCGCACGTGGGGGGGCCGGCATGTGGATGACGCTGGGGTGCCTACGGACCTGCTGCTGGGGCCGTCGCTCCAGGGCTCAGAGTCCAGTCACTCCAAGGGGATTGATTTTCTCAATCGTGGTGCAGTTCTTGCATCCGAAACCTTCACAAAAGAAGCCTGCTAGCTGCTAACTTCTAGGGAGTTCGCTTTTCTGAGAACTGAAACCAGCACCCCCTCCATTAGCTACTTGCCGCCATGCGACTGAGTCGTCAAAACAGAACGAAAATTGCCCTCACGGTAAGCCTAGCTGCCCTTCTTTTGGGAGGTAGTCTCATGGCCCAGGGGACTTCGAGTCGTGCTACATCAACCCAAGCTCCCGTGGGTGATGAGGAGCTTCTCTTGTTCTCTGGGATCAACGGAGGTGCGGGCCTGGCTGGCACCTATACGACGGGGAATTCCCACACGGGTGGGATGGCGTGGGTTGACTACAACGGTGACTTGCTCCCCGATTTGTTCGTAACGAACGGTAGTGGCTTTCAGCACTTTCTCTATCGCAACAATGGCGATGGAAAATTTACGGATGTTTCCTACCTAGTTCCCAAGGCGGACATTCTGGATGAGGATGCCGGGGTCAAGTATGCGGATATCGACAACGATGGTGACGAAGACATCCTCGTGATCGTGGGTAGCGCCGTCCCGGTTGTGCCCGGTCAACCGACTAACCCCCCGGAGGGCGGTCCAAACTTGCTCTATCTCAACGATGGGGTCGGTGGCTTTACCGAGGTTGCCCTCGATTATGGTGTCGTGCACCCCCTTGGAAGGCGCACGATTTGCTCAGGTTTCGCCGACTACGACAACGATGGTTTCATCGATATCTACCTGGGGAGCTGGACGATTTACGGGCTCCCCCTTGGCGTGCATGACGACTACGACCGACTCATGCACAACGATGGCACCGGTAAGTTCGTGGAAGCGCCAGCTGCGGTAGGCATCGACGGGCATGGATTGGACGCCTTGGTGATGCAGTGGTTCGATGCAGACTTCGACCTCTTTCCAGACGCCTACGTCGGTGTCGCGGCTCACGTTCAATCGCCGCCCTTGTTCATTTCGGATGACATCTACTACCGTAACTCGGGTGGGCTGAGCTTTATAGACGACATCCCCAATCAACCTGGCGTAGGCAAAGACGCCGTTGCCGCGATGGGGCTCGCTGTTGGGGATTTTGACAATGACGGCGATTGGGATTTGTACATCACAGACGTCTACGCCAAGCCTCCGATCGGGAACGTTCTGTATCTTGGATCCCCGGACGGCACTTTCTCTGCGAATGCGGCTATGGACTACGGGGTTTCCTTCAAGGATTCCTGGAGCTGCGGATTCGCCGACCTAAACAACGACAAGTGGTCAGATCTGTGGATTGGAACCCAGCAGGCCAACCTTGACGAGATCGTCTTTCTCAACCGCGGCAACGGCACCTTCGTGGAAGTGGGCGTAAGTGCGTTTGGCCCGGTGAAGACCCGTGGAGGGGCATCATCGGATTACGACGGTGACGGGGATGTTGATCTGTTCTTTATGAACGAAAACGCTGATTCTGTGCTCTATCGCAACGACACCGTGACGACGGGGAGTTGGATCGAGTTTAAACTATACGGCACACTCACGAACCGCGGAGCCATCGGGACAGTGGTGTACTTGTCCTCCGGTGGCGTCAATCAGATGCGGTCGGTGTCGGGTGGTGACAGCGCCCATTCCCAGTCCGACGCGATCCTGCACTTTGGCACAGGCACGGATCCCGAGGTGGACATCACGATTCGTTGGCCCAGTGGAACCGTGCAAGTGTTCGAGGGCATGCTGCCGGGGGATCTGTACCTCATCGATGAGACCCTGGGCCTCTTGACAGAGGAAGTGACCGACGCAGGCATCTCCTGGGACGAGGTCTCACAAGACCTGACGGTGACCGTGGCCTGTACCTACGGGGGCCGAGCCAACCTTGCGGTCAGCGGCCTAGGGGATCTCGTCTACGATGCCGAGCAACTTGCCTACGTCGCCACGTTCGTGGCACAGGGGACGAAGCCCGACGAAGTCATCATCACCTCCGACCGTGGGGGACTGTGGACCCTTCCGGTGCCCTAGGGGCCTGCACTCGCTAGTCTCTCCCACCTCAAACGAATAGGCGTGACCCCTGGGGTCGCAGCCACTCCAACGAGAAGCTCAAGACCTAGGTCGCTTCTCCAAAACACGCCTTTTTTTCCACCGGGTAGAAGGCGCGTAGTCCTGTGGGGAGCGGCACATCGTTGTCGATGCTGCGTAGTAGGCAATGTACCCGCGCAGGGCCCGCGAGTCGGTGGGACTCGGTTTGTTTTTAGTCCGGGGTATGATCATGGGAGATCAACTCGCGCTCCCTTCCAGGGCCCAGTTGATCTTCGTAGCAGGACTAGCCAATGCCGCGGGGGAGCAGGTCTGATGGCCATTCGAGGCCGACTCCCAGTCCACGATTCACCCGCCGCTCGGGGGAACTCGGATGTGAATGGGGGACACACCGCCTCCTCGCACCTGGCCACCGGGGCGGAATTAATGGACCACCCAGGATTGAGTCACTCGCCCAGCGCCTCTGGTGCAGGCACGTGATTGTCTCGTGGAGGTGGGGCCGAGATGAGTTCATTGGTTTTGCTATCAAGAAGTCCCCAAATGGCTGCGATCGAGCTAGGATTCTCAATGTCCGTTCGAATGAGATCCGAGGTCTCCAGACTCAAAAGATTCTATGGAATTGTGTATTCGTAAGTGCGCAAGCATCGCCATCTCTCTGAACTTCGCTGCCCTTGTGTTAGGGGGTGGCGCGGCTGCCCAGGGTATTTCGAGTTCAGCAGCACCAAGCCAGGTCGAAGTGGATGGGGTGGACCTGCTCATCTTCAAGGGCATCAACGCGGGTGCGGGCCTCACGAGCACCTATACAAAGGGGAATACCCACACTGGTGGTTCCGCCTGGGTGGACTACAACGGTGACTTGCTTCCTGATCTGTTCATCTCGAACGGTACCGGCCTCGAGCACTTTCTTTATCGCAATGATGGTGGGGGGAAATTCACCGATGTTTCCTACCTAGTCCCCAAGAGCGAGATTCTTGATGAAGATGCTGGGGTTAAGTACGCGGATATCGACAACGATGGTGACGAGGACATCCTTGTGATCATGGACAGTCCTGTGCCGGTTGTTCCCGGACAACCGGTGAATCCGCCAGAGGGGGGAACGAACCTGCTCTACCTCAACGATGGGGCCGGCGGATTCACCGAGGTTGGACTCGAGCGTGGAGTTGTGCATCCCCTAGGACGGCGCACGATTTGTTCGGGGTTCGCCGATTATGACAACGACGGGTTCATAGACCTCTATCTTGGCAGTTGGACGATCTACGGCCTTCCGCTTGGCGTGATCGATGACTATGACCGACTCCTTCGGAACGACGGGACGGGAGTCTTTCTTGATGCTTCTGCAGCGACGGGAGTCGATGGACTCGGGGTGGACGCCCTGGTCATGCAGTGGCTGGACACCGACTTTGACCTGTTTCCGGATATCTACGTGGGCGTTGCGGCCCATGTGGACCTTCCGCCCCTCTTCCCCGCGGATGACATTTACTACCGGAACTCGGACGGCCAAAGCTTCACAAACGATCTGCCCAACCAGCCGTGGGTAGGGGATGACGCTGTCGCTGCCATGGGAATTGCCGCAGGGGATTTTGACAACGATGGTGATTGGGATCTGTACATCACAGACACCTACGCCAAGCCCCCGGCTCCCCTGGGGAATGTGCTCTACCTGGGGTCCCCGGACGGTTCCTTCACTGAGAATGCAGCCGCGGACTTTGGAGTCTCTTTCAAGGATTCCTGGAGCTGCGGATTCGCTGATCTAAACAACGACAAATGGTCGGACCTCTGGATTGGGTCCATGAACCCCAGCTTTGACGAGACGGCCTTCTTGAACAAGGGCAACGGCACCTTTCAAGAGGTTGTAGTGAGCGGCTTTGGAGCTACTCAGACGCGAGGGGGATCCTCGTCGGACTACGATGGGGACGGCGATGTAGACCTGTTCTTTGTGAACCACAGCAAGGACTCTGTGCTCTATCGCAATGACACAGTCACAACGGGCGGTTGGATCGAGTTCAAACTCTATGGAACGCTGACGAACCGTGGAGCGATCGGGACTGTTGTTTATCTGGAATCGGGTGGCGTGAATCAGATGCGCTCGGTCTCGGGCGGGGACAGCGCCCATTCGCAGTCCGACGCGATTCTGCACTTCGGGACAGGACAAGACCCCTTGGTCGATATCACCATCCGCTGGCCAAGTGGGACCGTGCAGGTCTTCGAGGACCTATCCCCTGATGATCTGTATCTCATCGATGAGTCCGCGGGGCTCATCGCGGAAGATGTGACCGATGCCGGTATCACATGGGACGCGACTGGGCTGGTTCTGCAGGTGGCTGTCGATTGCACCTTCGGTGGCCGAGCGAGTCTCGACGCCAGCGGCCTGGGAGTGCTCACCTTCGACGCCGCACAGGGGGCTTATGTCGGCACGTTTACAGGACTCAGCACAAAACCCGCCGATGTAACGATCACATCTGAGCGCGGTGGGCTGTGGACGATTCCCGTGCCTTAGACAGCCCGGGGCGCCATTCCCTAAAGGGCCGCGGGCTTGGTCCAGCGGCCCACAGCTACTCGCCGGAGAAGCTCAACACCCAGATCGCTTCTCCAAAACGCGCCTTCTCCTCCACCGGGTAGAAGGCGCGTAGTTCGTTTAAGAGCGGGACGTCATTGTCGACGCTGCGCAGGAGACAATGAACCCGGGGTAGATCCGAGAGGCGCTCGGACCCCAATAATTGGAAGTCCGCGGTGTGATCAAGGGAGACCAATCCAAGCTCCCTTCCGTCTCCTAGTTGCTCCGCATAGTAGGACCACCCGATGCCGCGGGGGAAAAGGCGCGGAGACCACTCGACGCCAAGAACGCCGTCACCTGGCTGGGCCTTCTCAAGGAGGTGTAAGGTCGCGGCGCGGTAATCCTCACGTCCGGCGTCCATCACATGAGCAAGGCTCAAAGCTGTGGCTCCCGTAAGGCAGGCTACGAGGAGCGAGCGACGTAGTTTGAGAAGTGGACCTGAACCGGCTGCGGCGCCCACCAGAAGACAGTAGGGCGCAATAGCAGCCACAAGATAGCGCCACTCGAAGCCAGCCCGCGGTTGCAGCCACGCCATGGCGGCCGTCCAAAGGGGCAGCAGGAAGGCCAGGCCCGCGAGCAAAGCAGGCAAGGCCCAACCCGAGACTGTGCGACGTGCCCCCTGAAGAAGCCGCAGCAGTCCGAAGCAGGCCAAGGGGAAGGTCAGGAGTCCTAGGCCGAGCAGCACGGGTCGTAGGCTCCCAAGGAGCTCCAGGCGCACGAAGATCAAGTGCACGAAGGACTCCCCGAGAATAGCCACGGAGACGGAGGAGCTCCCGGGGGCGAGGTCATGGCCCAGCTGTGCCCGGAAGCCTGTGGCGTACCAGGGGGACACGAACAGAACACCGACAAGGGCCCAGATGGTGGCCGATCTGACTCTGGCTGCCAGCAGGTTTCCGCTGACCACGAGTGACAGGATCACCACAACAATGATCGCCAGAGCGTGCATAGAGTGGTAGTGAGAGAGCAGGGCAGCTGCGGTCCACGCCGCGAGGCGAAGTCCGGAGCGCGAACCACCCGCCCCCGACTCCAAGGGCTGCAAGACGTCGAGCGAGGCATCGAGCACACCCAGGACGCACATCCCCAGTAGTGCGTACATGCGAAGGTCACTGGAGAGATCCAGGTGCAGTGACGAAAGTGCGAAGAGGGCCGTCCCCAGGATCCTCATTTCCCTGTTCGGCAAACGCCGTCCGATACGCCAGGCCAAAGCCACCGAGAGGGTGCCGTAGATCACGTTCGGCAGGCGTAGAACGAATTCGCCTTCCCCCAGGATGCTCCGTAGGACTCGCAGCACAAAGAAGGAGAGGGGCGGGTGGTTGTCCTGGGTCAGAACGTCAAAGAAGGACCCCAAACTACTCGCCCGGGCGTGGTGCAGACTGTGGAAGTCATCCAGGTGAAAGCTGGACAAAGAGGCGTCGGCAAGCCGTAGCAGAAAAGCCAGGGCTACGATTGCACAGCCGAAGCCGAGGCTTTGGCCAACCTGTCGGGGGGGTGGAATTGCTTGCTGCACTTCGTAGGCCTCGGCGGATAGGGCGGTGGCCCCCAGACGAGGAGTGCCGGTGTTGCGGCTGTTTCAGACCCCTGTGTCTGTTTGTTTTCGGCTTGCGCAATGCCAGGAACTACAGCCCCCACCCTGCGTGGTCGGGCGTTTGCTGCTATATTTGAGTTCGCTGGCTCCCCAGCATGACCCGCCGGTGTACCTACACCACACATTACCATGAGATTGTCCCTTCGTTTCCTCCAGAGTTCTGCCCTCAACACCGGTCTCGCGGCCGTAGCCATTGGTTCCGGCGCTGTCGCCCAGGCAGTCTCGGTGAGGAGTGCACCAGCTCCAGTTGAGGTCGGTACCGAAGAGATTCTCCAGTTCAGTGACGTCACCCAAGCGGCCGGTCTATCGTCAATCTTCACTACAGGGAACTCTCACACAGGCGGCATGGCCTGGTTGGATTACAACGGTGATCTGCTTCCGGATGTGTTCGTTACGAATGGTGGAGGGCTTGAGCACTTCCTCTACCGCAATGATGGTGGCGGAATGTTTACGGATGTATCCGAGCTGGTTCCGAAGGGCGACCTCAGTCACGAAGATGCGGGGGTGAAGTTCGCAGACATCGACAACGATGGCGACGACGACATTCTGGTGGTGGTTGACAATCCTGCACAGATGGTCGCCGGACAACCGGTCAACCCTCCGGAAGGCGGGGACAACCTTCTGTACCTGAATGACGGTGCCGGAGGTTTCACTGAGGTCGGCTTGAGCCACGGTGTGGTTCACCCCTTGGGGCGGCGAACAAGCTGTGCGGGTTTCGCAGACTACGACAACGACGGTTTCGTGGACCTCTATCTTGGAAGCTGGACGATGTATGGCCTGCCCTTAGGTGTCC
>JBLHLB010000176.1:0-8267 GCA_047618505.1 Planctomycetota bacterium | reverse complement strand
CCTGTAGGGAAATGACCACCTTGGGGGTGAACAGCTCGTGCTTCATGTTCGGCACGAGGTCTGTTCCGCCGGCGATCAGGAGGGCGTCTTCACCGTGCTCGGCAAGAAGCGCCAAGGCTTCGGCGACGGTTTCTGGGGTCAGGACTTGGAATGTGGGCAGGCGTAGCATGGTCGATCAGCCCTGGGCCACGGGCGTCTTGGATTCTATTGAGGGATCCCTGGCTTCGAGGGCGCGCAATACATTGCCGGGCGTGAAGGGCAAGTCCGTCAACCAAATGCCAACGGCGTCATAGACCGCGTTGGCAATGGCGGGCAGGGAAGGATGCAGCGGACCCTCGCCTGCTTCTTTCGCACCGTAGGGCCCCTCCGGATCCAGGCTCTCAACGATCAATGCATGCAACTCCGGAGTGTCGACGGAGGTGGGAATGCGATAGTCCAGAAGCGACGGTCCGGAGTGCAAGCCGAAGCGATTGACCTCGTGATTCTCCAGGAGAGCTTCGGCGATACCCATGTAGGCTGACCCCTCCATCTGTCCCGCGACCAACATCGGATTCAGGGCGCGGCCGCAGTCGTGGGCGATCCAACAATTCTTGACTGTGATGCGCCCTGTTTCTTCGTCGACTTCAACTTCCACGGCGTGTGCGGTGAAGGAGTAGGCGGGCGCTGCGCCGATGCTGCCGCCGCGGTAGTCGCCCCCTAGGGTCGGTGTATTGTAGGAACCGGTGGAGCCAAGAGTGTCAAAGCGCGCTTCCGCCAATTGGAAAGCCTTGCGTGTGGAAATCGTGCGCGTCCGATCATCGCGGTCGAAGACTTCACCGAGACCCATCCAAACACGCTCCTCAGGCACTTCCCAGTTCTCCGCCACAGCCGTAACGATCTTCCGACGCAGCTTGCGCGCGGCGTCGATGGTGGCATTGCCCACCATGAAGGTCACGCGACTGGAGTAAGCGCCCAGGTCCACTGGACAGAGGTCCGTGTCGGCGGCGACCACGCGCACGTCCATGGGGTCGAGCCCAAGCTCTTCGGCGACGATGGCCCGGCAGACGCTGTTGGAACCCTGGCCGATGTCGTTGCCACCAGTGAACACTGTGACCAGCCCGGAACGGTCCGCCTTCAACTGGATGCCTGCCTGGGGCATGTCGTTGGGGTAGATCGGATAGTTCGTGCCGGAGATGTACATAGAACCAGCGCAGCCGAGACCGTGGCCACGGGGCAACTTGCCACGGCGTTCTTTCCAGTCCGAAGCCTTCTCTATTTCATCAAGGCAGGCCAGGAATCCACTGGATGTAATGCGTTGACCGTTGACGGTCTTAGTGTCACTGCCCTGGTAATTGCGGCGACGGATTTCGATGGGGTCAACATCAACCTTGGCTGCAAGCTGATCGAGCTGTACCTCAAACGCAAAGCGCGGCTGCACCGAGCCATGTCCGCGCTTTGGCCCGCAGGGCGGCTTGTTAGTGAAGACGCGCGTCGAGTTAAAGCGATAGGTCGGAAAGTCGATGGGCCCAGTCAGAAGTTGGCCGGAGTAATACGTCGTGACCAATCCAAAGGACGAGTAGGACCCGCCGTCGATGAGGATCTTCGCATCCACCGCCTTCACTCGTCCGTCCTTTGTGGCGCCAGTGCGATAGCTCATTTGCATCGGGTGGCGGCCGCGGTGCGCGTAGAAAACTTCCTCGCGCGTCCACAGGCACTTGACCGGCCGGCCGGTCTTGAGAGCTAACTTCGCCACGACAAACTCGAGGGCGAAGGGGTCCGACTTACCGCCGAATGCGCCGCCAAGGCTGGGCTGGATAACGCGGATCTGCGAGGACCGCAATTCCAGCACCTTCGCGAGGGCGCGGTGTACGTAGTGCGTGATCTGCGTGGAGGACCACAGGGTCAGGACACCGTCAGCCCCGACCTGGGCCACAGCACAGTGGGGCTCAATGGCCGCGTGTGTCGAACCGTGGAAGGAGTAGTCGCCTTCCACCACAACTTCGCTGCCCTCGATTTCGGCGTCCACGTCACCGAACTCGAGTTCCACATGCTTGGAGACGTTTCCGCGCACTACTTTGCCGCGGATCTCCGCGTGGATCTGTGGTTCCGGCGTGGTCAGTGCTTCGCGCGGATCGAGGAAAGCGTGCAGCGGTTCGTAATCGACTTCGATCAGGCGCAGCGCCGCATTGGCCGTGTCCTCATCAATTGCTGCGACGGCGGCGACCTCGTCTCCGATGAAGCGCACCTTCTCCACAGCCAGGGCATTTTCATCCGGCGTCCAGGGGATCACGCCGTAGCGAATGGGCATGTCCGCGCCGGTTATGACGCTGTGGACACCCTCAAGAGCCGAGGCCTTGTCCACGTCGATGCCCTTAATGTTTGCGTGGCAATGGGGGCTGCGCAGAATCTTCGCATGCAGCATCCCAGGGAGATGAATGTCGTCGGCGTAGATCGCCTGACCCGTGGCCTTGGCCAATCCATCTACCTTGCGGTGGGCACGGCCGATGACCTGGAAGCTTGAGCGCTTCGGGTCCTCAAGATCCTGCCAAGGGGCACTCCGGCCATGTTTGTCGCGTGCTGCCATGGAACTACTCCTCCGCCAGGCTTGCGCCCTTGGCCCGGCCCGGGCGATTTCCGCAGTTCTTGTCCGTCGCCCAGGGATTTGTGCCGGGGGCCCAGGAGGGCGAGGGCGGTTCGCCGCCCGTGGTCTCGCTGATCGAAAGTTCGATGGCCTGGACGATCTGCGTGTAACCCGTGCAGCGGCACAGATTGCCAGAGAGGGAGGCACGGATCTCGTCACCCGTAGGATTCGGGTTCTCATTCAGCATGGCCCGCGTCGTGAGCAGCATGCCAGGCTGACAGAAACCGCACTGCAGGGCGCCGCAGCGGTCAAAAGCGTCTTGAATCGGGTCGGGACCTTCTCCGCCCGCACGCAGGTGGGCCGGCATCAGGCCTTCGATCGTTGTAATCTCGCGACCTTCGCTGAGCGCCGCAAGGGTCAGGCAGGCCAGTATCGGCTTGCCGTCCAGCAGCACCGTACAGGCCCCGCAATCGCCCTTGTCGCAACCCTGCTTAGAGCCGGTAAGGTGTAGGGAATAGCGTAGAACTTCCAGCAGCGTCCAATGCTCTGGCGCCGCCACTTCCACGCTGTCTCCATTTACTCGAAGGTTTAGAACCCGCATCGTGGGGATTCTCTCCGATGCAGACAGATCGAACAACCCCGGGCGGCTCGGAGCCCACGGATGAAGCTCGCGTTGCAGGGGCTGGCGGCGCTCCAAGCGTGGGAGAAATCCTGCGGCGCGGGGTTCGCAGGGTGCTACCGCCCTCTGGCACCATCGAAGAGGCGGTGAAACGGGTCTTCGCGCCCCACCTTGGGGAGGACGGTGAGGCCCCCCTTTGGCGCCAGTGGCAGGGTACCGTCCGGTTGCTTCGACCCCTGGGCAAGGTTAGCCGGGGCAATTCCGTGTGTCTCATGAGCGACGGCGACGATGTTTTTGAGGCCATGTGGTCCGCCATCGAAGGCGCCCAAAGACGGGTCTTCTTCACGACATATATTCTGGTGGACGATCGCGTTGGTCGGCGTTTTCGCGACCTGCTCGCCGCCGCGGCGGAGCGCGGGGTCGAGGTTTCCCTCGTGCTCGACTCCTACGGCTCAGGTGATCTGACCGAGGCTTTTCTGGAACCGCTTAAGGAAGCGGGGTCCGACGTGGTCTGGTTCAACCCGATGCTGCGCTTCCGTACTCGCTTCTCTCGGCTGGTACGCAACCACCGCAAGATCTTGGTCGTCGACGAAGCCATTGCCTTCTGTGGCGGCATGAATGCGAGTGAAGACTATGCGGGGGAGCGCCACGGCAACGGTGTCTTCCGCGATGCGCACCTGGCCCTGCGTGGGCCCTGCGCGCGGGATCTCGGGGACTTGCATCGGGCCACTATTTTGCAGATGCGTAGCAAGCCTCCGGCCCGCTTTAAGCGTCCCGAGAATCAGGCCGAGGACCTCCTAGTGGAAGTCCTGCAGTCGAACATTCGGCGCGACCAGCGGGCGATCCAAAAGGCCCTGCACCTGACCGTAGTCCGTGCCGTTGAGCGTTGTTACCTGACATCTCCCTACTTCGTTCCGCCGGCCAAGCTGCTGCGTGACCTGGCCGATGCGGCCAAGCGCGGCGTCGACGTGCGCATCCTCACGGCGGGGGTTTCTGATGTGCCGGCGGTCACCCTGGCTAGCCATCACCTCTATGGAAAACTCCTACGAGCCGGCGTGCGCATTTTTGAAATGCAGTCGCGCACCCTGCACGCAAAGACTGCGACCATTGACGGACTCTTCGCCACCGTGGGCTCCTTCAACCTGGACTTCATCAGTTTCCGCCGCAACCTCGAAGTGACCGTGGCGACCCTCGATCCCCGGACAGCGATGGAGGTGGAGGAGTTGTTTTTGGCGGACCTGGGACTCTCCGAGGAGGTCTTCTTGGAAAGTTGGAAGAAGCGGGGTACCTGGGAGCGCTTTCGCGATTGGGTGGCCTACAGACTCCTCAGCCTCTGACTCGTTCAGCCCCGTGCCTACAGCCGACTGTTGCGCTTCTTCTTCTTCTTCTTCTTTTTCGTCCCGGAGATCTTTTCGCTCCAATCGGTCTCGCACTCTTCGCCTAGGTAGCGCGCGAATATGCGTTGCTGCCGGTCCGAACTGAGGAGGAAGTCACCGGTCGTGTCCCAGGTGCCGTCGGGGTAGTAGGTCGTCGATCCCTTGACCCGGGCACGGTTTAGATCAAAGAGGATCTGGGGCATGACATCGGCGTGCTCCTCGGCGAGCCAATGCGCCACGGACCAGGACAATACGGCCAAGTCATTGTCCCACTTGTCACGTTCAAACATGGCCAAGGTGTCCACGTCGATCAGCTTGTCATCTTTGACAAGCTTGGTGGCTAGGTTCTTCGCGAGCTTCGGCCAGGAACCGTGCTCCGCTGCCCAGACAAAGTTGCTGCGGTCCGGAAAGCAGTAGACGCCCTTGGTGACTTCGATCTCGATCATCCAGGCCAGGCCGCGTAATAACCAATGGGGCAGTCGACCGTGGTCGCGCTGGATCATCAAGGTTCCCAGACGGTGAACCAATTCGTTCTTTGGATCCCATTCCTCGACGCCACTCGGACGCATTTGCCAAGCGGCCACGAGGGGTCGCTCCAAGCTGAAGCCGACCTTCTTCTTCGCCTCAGGGAGCCACTGGTCCAAGTAGGGGGCGAGTTTTCCCAGGTGGGTTAGGACAGCCTCATAATCCGACAGATCGTCGATGGCGATCAGCACAGCCGTGGGCTTGATTTGCATCTTCGGCTTGATGCGGGATTCCTCGGGTTGTCCATTGCCGCCCTGTTGGGCCGGGGCCGTTGCCGGGCCCACGGGGACGGGTTCACCCTCCAGGAGAGGGCAGAACTCGTCATAGGCCTTGAGGGATGCTCTCAGCGCCTTCCAGTTGTTCTTGTCGATGCCCTTGCCTTCGGAGAGGAACAGCACGCGCAAGTCATCGGTCAAGGTCATGCGATAGCCATACTCCGCGGACCAAGCGGACCAATCGGCTACGGCTTCCCGGGTACTGGCGTCGAAGTCCTCGGGTAAGGCATCCGGGGCATAGGCCTCATCTTCCCAATACACCTCGCCGTCCTGGAGTGCCGCAAGGTTGGAGGGCAGGAACATCGGACAGGCCAGTAGAAGGACAGCAGCGCGAACAAGCGATCCGCAGATTCTCGTGAATCGAGCGTTCTGCGCCGTGGCGAGCGAGCTTCTCATTTGGTTCATCGTCTCTTTCCCCAAGGGGTGCACGTGTGGCAGTGCGAGCCAGGTAAAAGGTCGCCTTGCCTGCCAATGCCAACAGCCTTCCAGTGGAATCGATCCGAGCTGGAAGGCTGTCTAGAACCGCGTGCTACGGCCGAGGTTTGCTTCTGCTACGGAAATCCACGCTGGGGATCCCCGGCGGGCGCCGCTCTACTTGCCCTTTTTGGGGAGCGCGTGCTCCTTCAGGAAGCCTGAGACGCGCGAGGCGGTCTTACGGCTCGTCAAGATCGGCGGAGTCGTCAGCCAGAGCTCTACAAAGGGCTCGTCGCCGGAGTTTGAATTGGCTTCCTGGACCATGGCTTCGGTGCCCTGCTTGCCCGCTTCGCGGGAGGCAACTATGTACGTGGGCAGGCCCTCGAGGTCGGCCAGATCGCGGTTGACTTTGAATCCGAAGCACTCGGCCTTGGGCTCGATCAAGGCGACTGCAATGGCGTTCTCATCGTCGCGCATATGGCGCACGGCGAGGGCACAGCCAGCACCGTGGCCTACAACCGTTAGTCGTGTGGAGTGCACATCGTTCTGGGCTAAGAGCCAGTTGACGGCGGCATTCACATCGCGCTGGGCGAAGGCCCACTGGGCGTTCTGTTCGCCCTCGTCTAGGGCGCTCCAATCGAGGTCGCTGGAGGCGCTCTCCCCGTGGCCGCGCAAATCCACGCTAACGACTGCGAAGCCATCCTTGCGCAGACGATCCGCCACACCATCCATGGAGGAACGGTCCGAACCAGCGTCGTGTACTAGTACAACTCCCGGGACGGGCTGCCCTTTCTTCCGAGGGGCAAACCAGGAGCCCGCCAAGGTCAGCTTGTCCTCCGTCACGATCTGGACGACCTGGAAGGAGACCGGGGCTTGGCCAGAAGTAGAAGCAGAAGCGGAAGCGGAGCCAGGAGAAAAAGCAGCGGTGATCGCTGCAGGAGATACAGGCGTTTCGACCGCCTCGGCGAGAGTGGTCGACGAGATCGCAGGGAGCGTCGCCAAACCAAGGGCCGCGAGGCCCGAGAGCATGCTGATGTTCATGTAGCTTTGACTATTCGCTTCACCCTGTCGGCCCAGCTTTCGTGGTTCCTATTTAGCATCAACCGACGGAACCAGAAAGGGGATCAGGAGTAAACGTGGGGGCGCGCCGCGGGCTGTCCTGTACCGGTGGTCCCTACCTTGGGGGAGTACCGATCGTGGGGCAACCGCTAATGTTGTGGTGTGGGGGAGAGCTTGTGATCGAACGTGGAGGGATCTAGCGGAGGGGACTTTTGGAGCCTAATCACTGCCCATTGGACCGCAAGGCCTACCCCGGACTCCCGGCCCAGTAACTCGTAAAGAATGAGACAATCTTCCGAGGCTTGCCTACCGGTTCTCGTTGCCCTGTCGGTGCCTTTCGGCCTAGCAGCCCGTTGAAAAACAGCAACTCCTCGCTCGGCCCCCACAAATCGCCTGGCTGCGTTGTCGGAACCACCCGTGTAGGTACAGCTACGCGGAGAACCCGACGCCTTGCCAGGCAATTTGTGGAGACCAACCGAGAAGCTGCTGTTTTTCAACGGACTGCTAGCCGAGTTCAAGCTGGCGCTGGGCATCAACTTCTTCTCGGTTCAGACCCTGGATCGCGTCCGCCATGCGATCATAGAGGTTGTCGCGCGGATCCAGAGTCCGGCGCACCTGGCGCATGAGCTGAAGGGATTGGCGCATCGTACGCACCATGTCTCCGGAGGTGCCCTCAAAGTCGTCTTCAAGATCCTCCAGTTCAGCCCCGCCGAGCCAGCGATCGATGGCCGGTGCCAGACCCCAATCGGCTTCTTTCAAGGGATTGGTCAGGCCCGCCTCGGCCTCCTGGCGCATGAGTTTGCGGATCATCTTGTCGATGTCTTCCCGGAGGTCACCGAAGAACCTTTGGGGAATCCGTACTTGCTCACGGCGGCGGGCTGAGTGTACCAGGCCGACGAAGACCTGGGCGATCAGGTTGGCGGGCAGGTCCTCAAGAACGCCCTGGAAGAGCAACTCGGTGACCTGTAATTCATACCCGTAGAAGAGTCGACCTACACGACCGCGAGCGGTCAGCTTGGCCTCGTCGTCCAGGTAGTTCAATTCGCGCAGCAGATTGAGGTGCGCATCCACCAGGGAGCGCTGTACAGCTCGGTTTGATTCGCGCGCCTTGCGCGATTTGCCACGGTGCTGGAATTGGTTGAAGGACTTCTCCCAGGCCTCGATCAGGCGTTCGCGGCCCAGGTGTTCGATCAGGTGCAGGATCGTTGCGTAGGAGAGGCGGAAGCGACTCTCGACGGGCTCGGGCTTCCCGCTGACCAAGCGCTCGACGGGGGCCTCCTGGACATCACGCTCGTCCAGGAAGGAAACCACCAGCCCCATGGTGTCAATACCCTGGCGACCGGCGCGCCCGGCCATCTGCATATAATCACGGGTGCGCAGGTAATCGAAGGTGACTCCGTCGAACTTGCGCAGGGAGGTGAAAACCACGGACCGTGCCG
>JBLHLB010000175.1:0-8330 GCA_047618505.1 Planctomycetota bacterium | reverse complement strand
ATAGGACACGTAACATCCGCGGCCATCCCCAGCTCCCCCCCTCTAGACGCCCGTTGCTCCCATGCCCGCTGCCACCATCCAAGACCTCGACTCCGCCCTCCTGAGCAAAGTGGTCGACCGCGCCTTCGCCCAGTTCATCCACATGATCTGGGATGCGAACAACCGCAAGAACAAGCAGCCGGGCGACCCCAAGACCGGCGGGCACCCGGCCTCCTGCGCCAGTTCAGCGCACATCCTTGGGGCCCTCCACTTGGCGGTGAGGGAGCCCGACGACTACATCTGCTGCAAGCCGCATGCTTCGCCCGTAGACCACTCCCTCAACCACCTCATGCGCCTCTTTCGCGGCCAGGAGGAGGGCACATGGTTGCCTGACGATGAGGCCAAGGCGGTCATGGGGCGACTGCGCAAGTTCTCTGAAAACGGGGAGCCGGTCTTCCAGAGCTACCACGCCAATACGGACCCGGATGCCTACAACTTCCTTCCGTCGGGATCGGTGGGCATCCCGCCGGTGGTATCGGTCTACTTGGCCCTGGCCTACCGCTACGCCCTGGACCACGGCAATCAAGTCCCCGAGGACGCACATTTTTGGTCTCTCATTGGCGACTCGGAATTCCGCGAAGGATCGCTCCTGGAGTGCATGCCAGATGCAGCGGAACGCATGCTCGGGAACGTCACCTGGATCGTCGACTACAACCGGCAGAACCTCGACGGCACGCGCATGCCAAACGAGAAGGGCCTGCACGGGCGCGATTGTGATCGCATCGAGGGCACGGCCGCGGCCAACGGCTGGCGCGTGATCCAAGTGCGCCACGGACGCTTCCGCGAAGAGCTCTTCCAACGTCCCGGTGGTGAGTCCATGCGCGTTCTCTTCGAAGGGAATCTCTCGGACTACGAGTTTCAACTGGCCCTCTTCCGCAAAGACCCGGACCTGACCCGCGAGCTGGTCAAGCAGAACTCCAGCGCAGCCGCCGACTTCTGTCAGGGTCTTTCCGATGGGGACCTTCTCCGTGCCTTCGGCGATGTCGGGGGACACGACATGCAGCTGATGATCGACACACTGCGGGATGCGAAGACCAACCCGGATCGTCCCACCATGGTGATCGTCCACACGGTCAAGGGTTGGGGCTTGGACTCCTACGCCGACCCCGCGAACCACAACACTTTGCCCTCGCGCAAGGAAGTCGTAGCCATCCTGGAATCCCAGGGACTCACCGCTGAGGATCCCTACGCTCACTTTCCCGAGGGCACTCCTGAGTCCGCCTACCTGAAGGATCGCGGAGAGCGCTTCCGTGCGCATATCCTGCGCAACCAGCAACAGCGCAAGGTTACGCGTGAAGCAGCGCGCCAGGAGGTGATCGATGCCGGCGGCTTGCCGGACACCTTCGACATCGATACGTCCCTCTACCCCATGGTGCACACCCAATGGATGTGGGGGCAGGTGGCAGCCAAGCTCGTGCGGGTCGGAACCCAGGACGACGGTGGACCTATCCTGGGTGGAACCAGGAAAGAGCTGACTGAGAACGAAACGCGCTGGGCTTCCGTGGCGGATCACGTACTGACGCTCTCGCCCGATGTGGGCACGAGCACGAACATCGCGCCCATCCTCGATCAGCGTGTCTACGGCCCCGAGCCCCACGCCGACGATGTGCCCGAACCCATGGATGCGCGTCACCCGGAGTTGATGACACAGACGACGGCTTGGACGCGACACATTCGCTTCGAAATAGCAGAGGCGAACTGCATGTCCGCAGCCGCCGCCTTCGGGAAGATGGCCTTCTACACGGGGCACCCTTCGTTCCCGATCATGACGGTCTATGACTTCTTCATTAAGCGCGCGCTCGACCAGCTCTACTACAACCTCTACTGGGGGGCAGAGTTTGTCATCATGGGAACGCCCAGCGGAGTGACCCTCTCGGCGGAAGGTGCGCAGCACTCCTGGAAGAGTGACATTCAGATGCCCAACCTGATCACCTGGGAGCCTTTCCATCCGCGTGAAATGGAGTGGGTCCTGGCGGATGCGATCCGGCGCCACATGTTGAACGACAACAAGGGTCGCACGGGTGTATTGATCCGCGCCGTAACACGTTCCGTCCCTACGAAACTCCTGTTGGAACAGCTGAAGCGGCAGGCTCGTTTCAAGACGGGTCTCGACACCGGGCAAACGCTCAAACCCGCAGGCGCCGGAGCCGACTGGGGCCCCGCCCTGGACGAACACACGATCGCCAACTTGGCGGATGATGACATTCTAGCGAGCGTGCGCGCCGACTGCCTTAAGGGCGCCTACTACCTGGTGGATTGGCGCGGCTACGAAGGCTACGAGCCCGGCGACAACGTGGTTCACATCCTCTCTATGGGGTCCCCCACAACCGAAGCCATCGCGGCCTCCGAACGCCTGCTCGAGCGCGGAATCTTCGCCAACGTGATTGCCATCAGCTCTCCCGAATTACTCCTGGGCATCCTGGGTGAAGAGGACGGCTACAGCCACTTGATCGAGGGTCTTGAGATCAATGCGGATCTGCACGCCGTCGAAGGTGCAGGGGATTCCGAGGCTGGCCTGGTTTCCCTAGCGGGACGACGGGTACCGATCGTCGCCTTGTGTGATGGGGAAGCTGGACTCCTGGACAACGCAGGGTCGATCGTCGGGGTCAAGCAAACGACTCTAGCCGTGCGTCGCTTCTCCAAGTGTGGGCGTCCCGATCAGGTCTATCGCTACCAGAGCCTGGATGCGGATTCGGTTGTCGATGCCTGTGGCAAGGCCCTCTCTGAAACAGCACTGGAGAACCTGCGGGTTTCGCCGGAGTTGCTCGCACGATTGGGTGGTCTTGAGGGGGCGAATCGCCGAGACTGGCGGGAGCTTTGGCCTGACGCACCCCAGTAGAAAACCGATGAGCAACACCCGCGAGCTGACTGGAAGGGAACGAGACACTGATATCCCCGCGGATCCTCAGCCCTTTGAGCCCTACCGGGTCGTCAAGAGCGAGCAAGTCTACGACTCCCCTTGGTGCGGAGTGCGTCGCGATGTCCTGCGCCTGGATTGCGGTCGCGACCAAGAGCACCACGTCTTCCAGATCTCCCCTGCAGTGGCCGTCGTGCCCGTGCGCAAGGACGGCTCAATCTTGTTGCTATGGCAATACCGTCACCCCCTCGAGCGCACCCAGTGGGAGGTCCCCGCGGGGCGCATCGACGGCGACGAAGAGCCGGCTGCCGCCGCCACTCGCGAACTCCTTGAGGAGACCGGTCACCGCGCTGCCCGCATCGAGCGTGTCGCCGGCTTCTTCCCCTCCAGTGGCATTAGCTCGCACTACGCCCACATATTCATCGCCTATGACTGCGAGGAAGTAAGCGAGCAGAACCTGGACCCTGCGGAACGTATGCAGGTGCACTCTTTCCCGGCGGAGGAAGTGAAGCGACGCTTGCTTGCTGGCGAGATCGAAGATGGTTTCACTGCCATCGCACTTGGCTATCACTTCATGCGCTGAACGGCCACTTCATGCGCTGAACGGCCACTTCATGCGCTGAACGGCCACTTCATGCGCTGAACGGCCGTCGCCGCGGGCGCAACCTGCACGGATCAGCGCACTTCGAAGCCGCCGGCCTCGAGCTTTGCTTCAATTTGAAGTCCCTGGCCCGCGCGCCGGGTTTCGACCAAGATCGAAACATCAACGGAGCCGATGGGAACCTGCCAACCGTGGCGGCGGTGCTCGATGTCGAGGATGTTGGCCCTATTGTCCGTGATCACACGCAGGATTCCCTGCAACTGTCCAGGCTGGTCGCCGATGCGCACGACTAGAGGGTGATAGAAGCCAGCGGCAGCCAGGCCGTTCTGGATCAGGCGCCCCAGGAAGTTGAGGTCGATGTTACCGCCGCTGATCAGAGCACATACAGGATCCTCCCCGCCGACTCGACCCGCGGCAAGGGCGGCAACTCCGACGACGCCGGCGGTCTCGGCGGCAACCTTGGACTTCTCCAGGGTTTGCAACACGGCGTCGACGATCTCCGGTTCCTCCACCGTCACACAGTCGTCCACAAGGCCGCGAATGATCTCAAAGGTGAGTTCGCCCGGCGTCCCGACGCGAATCCCCTCGGCGATGGTCTGCGGATTCTTCGAGCTGAGTCGTTCCCCCGCGTGAAAGGAGCGCACCATGGCATCGGCACCCTTGGCCTGCACACCGACTATACGCACCTGGGGTGCCACCGCCTTGATCGCCAAGCTCACCCCCGCGATCAGGCCGCCACCTCCGATCGGAACGACTAGGGTCTTGAGGTCCGGCAACTGCTCCAAGATCTCCAGCCCTAGCGTGCCCTGACCTGCGATCACCGCGGGATCATCGAAGGGGTGCACGTAGTAGAGGCCGCGCTCGCGACTTAGTTGCATGGCGTGGGCGTGACTCTCATCCCAGGTCTTTCCCTTGAGTACGACCGTGGCGCCGTAGTCCTCCGTGCGCCGCACCTTCACCAGGGCCGTGGATTCCGGCATAACAACGGTGGCGGGTGCGCCGGCCAGCTTTGAAGCCAGGGCCAGGCCCTGGGCGTGATTCCCCGCCGAAGCGGCGATCATCCCGCGTTGCCTTGTGCCCTGATCAAGTGTCAGAACCTTATTCAGCGCCCCGCGCAGCTTAAAGGAACCCGTGCGCTGAAGGTTCTCTAGTTTCATGCGCACATCGCGCTCGGCTCCTTCACTAAAGGTGTAGGACGTCACCACCGGGGTCTTACGCACGTGTGCGGCAATTCGGTCACGCGCCTCGAGGACAAGCGCATGCCAAGCCTTCAGATCCGTCGGGTCGGGATAACCTTGCGCGCTAGTCATGGGTCGAGCATGCCCGATCGTCTCCGCACGCGCGAGGACTGCTCCACCGAGGCCAACGCAAGCAAGCCCTGGGCCTCATTCAAGAACCCGACTTAGCAGCCTAGCCTAGAGCGTGCGCTGGAGCAGTTCGTTGGCCAACCCAAGCAGCCGATTGGCACTGCTGACGGGTAAGGCGAACCAGACCAGCTGACCGGGCTCTGCCCCAACTCCCCCGACTGCCGCATAGACTGCGCCTTCCTGGGGAGGCGGTACTCCAAACGGGTCTTCGTACCCGATTGCAATGGAACCAGCTTGGCCCCCTCCTAACTCGAATTGCACCACGAGGGCCGCCGCAACCCCGGGGCCCGCAACGTCCAACTCCGGGCCTGCAACAACATCCTTCGCCACGAGACTCTCAAGTCCCCCTAGGAAGGGACTAACGGCCGCCGGGGGTAGGCTCCGTTCGCTGTCGATCAAGTCGAAACGTCCGTCATCTCGGCGACCAAGGGTGACTGCATCCTGCCGAACCGAGCCCGTGATACGCAGCTGCAGCGTGATGGACTGCACCTCGTTCGCGTCTAGGGACAGAAGATCGGAATCGATCAAGCGTGAGGGATCCGGCACGACGCGGGGCACATTTGCCGTGCGGTAGACGCTGTCTTGGCCCACGACTAAGACTCGCGAACCGCGGCGATTCTCCGGCGGGGATCCCTGCAGGAGGTCAGCTAGCAGCTCACCGTCTGCCCCACCTACGCGGATGTGATTGGCAGTCTCCGCATCAACTCCTAGGGCAGCGTGGGAGCTAGAACTCGTAGCCTCGCGCTCGGAGGTCTTTGCGCCGCTAAGTCCGCGCAGCAGCGAATCCACAGCGGGCTGATAGGCACGCCACCCAAAGCGCTCCTCCACAGTCCATAGTCCTTCGTCATCCAGGACCAGGCTGGCGGTCTCGCCACCGGGCGCAGTAATTTGAATGCGCCTGGCCAACTCCGGCTTCAGACCGGGGAAGAGCTGCTCGACCTGAGTCTCAGCCAAATCGTCCCGAACAAATATCATGTTCAAGACAGCCAAAGCCAGCAGCACCATCGACAGAAGGAGATTGCGACGGGAGATTCTCACGGAGCCACATCTCCTTCGAGTCGCACAGCACCCAACAGGAGTCGCCCGAGGAATCCGATTGCGAGGGCCAGTATCAACGCGCCCCCTGTGGCGAACCCCATCCACCACAGGCGGCCGATACTCGCGGTATGAACTGCGTCTTCTTCCAGGCGCAGTCGAACGATGTCATCGGTGGAGATACTCTGACCGGCAAGCATGGGTGGCAAACCGAGCTCCCCACGCGCCTCCGTCAGGAAGTTTCGCAGTGGACGCTGGATTGGTTGGCGCGCACGCAGGGCCAAGAGGTCTTCCTCAAGGGAGAGCCAATCGACCAGGTCCTCGACCGCCATTGCGTTACGCGAAGTCAAAAGGTCAGAGCGCACCCAATCGGCATCTCCGATCGCGACCACAACCGCGTCCGCCGCGCCGTCAAGGACGGGTTCATCGGTGAATCCGATCGCTGGAGCCTCGGGCGGGTCTAGCCGCGCCTCCGTGGCTTCCGCCACAGTCCGTTCAAAGAGAGCGTCGGCCACGGGGTCGTAGGGTTCCGGTGCACCGGCCCCGAAGGCCGTGGGAAAGCGACCACGCAAGATCAGTCCGAGGGGCAGGACGCGCTGTTCTGATGTGGCCTGGAGACCTAGGGTGCGCTCTCGAACCCGCGCGGGATTGATGTCAACCAACTCCGATTCCGGGGCGATCGCATAGCTCTTCGCGGAGCTCTCCAGCAGCGGAATTCGCTCCAGGGTCGCAGGGACTTCTACGCTATCGAAGGGCAGGAACGGGTTGACCCAGTAGAGATCGACGCCGGGTAGTCGCGCGGTCACTACCTCATCGGCGTTCATGCCCTCTTGACTTACACGCACCCAAGCGGGGTACGGGATGTAGGTCTCAAGTCCGAGTTCCTCGCGTCCTGCGATCTCGACGGTTTCGCGTGTTCGCACGGGGTTCATCGACTCGATGTCCCAGACGACACGCTCCGACAGGGAAGCGCCCCAGGTATCGAGGAGAATGTCCACCCCGGAGTCGATGGTGGAAAGGCTGGCAGCCTGTCGGCTGACCTGGTTGCGTTCGGTGAAGACCGCTAATCGGCCGCCACGCTGGAGGAATTGATCCAGGGCGAAGGCCGCCCTGGGATGCAGATCGCGGGGACCCGCAACCACAACGACCTTGACTTGCGCGGGGACCGCGCCGCTGACATCCAGGTCCGTGAAATTCACGAGCTTGCGACCGTCGCCAAGCAACTCGCGCAGCTTGCCGAATTCATCGGCGGAGCCGTCGCCCGCCCCGGCAAGCAGACCAATGGTTATCTCGCCACCTCTTTCCAGACGCCTCACACTCGAAAGGAACGCGTACTCAAAGGACTGGGGCAGGATGAACGGCAGGCTCTCCTCACGACCTCGATAGCGCAAGACCAAGCCCAGGTAGAGGTCCTGGGTCACGGCGGAAGTCCCCTGCTGTGCACCTATCGTCTGGGGCACCAGTCCCAGGGCCAGTGCTTCCGCGCGGGCTTCAGAGCTGCCGTTGGGATCCCTATAGGTGAGCGCGACCTTGCCGCGCGCCAGGCGCCGAACTTCCTCCAGCTGATCAACAAGTCGACGCTTCGCGAGCTGGGCAATACCCAGCTCTACCTCGCCGGTGAAGTAGGCCCGTACTTCAAGCACGTCCTCCAAGCCATGCAACATGGCGACGCCCACTGGGCTCGGACGCGAAAGTTGTTCCTCGGTCAGGTCGATTTCAAAGTCGAACTTGGAACGCGCAAGTCGCGCCCCGAGTGCCACACACGCGAGCACGAGGACGACGGAGAGCAAGGCGTTATTGCGCCAACGGACTTGGCCTTTAGATGCTGCGCTCATCGCCACCTCCAACCCTCCACAACAACGACGTTGAGAAGTAGGGCCCCGGCTGCAAAGAGCGTTTGATGTAGGGCGTCCCGAGCGTTCAAGAGGCCCCGGGCCCCGGATTCCAAGTAGGACAGGGCGGGGCTCGAGAACCAAGCCAACTCCGCCAGGTCCGCCGGTAGGACGCGCACAAACAGGGCGGCGCTCCAAAGCACCAGCAACACGACCGCCGACACCAGGAAGGCGGCTAGTTGATCACTGGAAAGAGCAGAGGCCAAACAACCGATGGCCGCACAGGGTGCCGCCAGGAGCCAGGCCCCAAGCAATCCACCCAAAGCGGTGCCCAGGTCAAGGGGCCCCAGGCAGGCCACGACAACCGCCACGGGAACGATCGCAATCGTCAGCAGCAGCCCGAGCTGAATCCAGGAAGAGAGGAACTTCGCCAACACCAACTGCCCGATGGACAAGGGCTGAGTCAGCAGGAATTCGTCAGTTCCAGCTCGGCGCTCCTCTGCCCAACTCGACATTGTGATCGCCGGGGCAACGATGCAGAGCACCAGGGGGATCCAGGCGAAGAGCCCGTCCAATGCAGCCACGCCACCCTCCCAAAG
>JBLHLB010000174.1:0-8373 GCA_047618505.1 Planctomycetota bacterium | reverse complement strand
GAGCGGAACTTCCTCCGGAAGGACATCCCGGACCCCCCGGGGGGCTCGATAGACCTTTCGCTCTTTAGATTTTGAATTCGACACGCCTTGGCTCCTATTGGTTCTCGTTCCGACGTAGCCTGGGACCCTGGGCCCCTAGATGCGACCCACTTAAGGCCTACTTAGGCGCCAAAAGGCTCCGGGGGACCCCCGAAACAGCCCGCTGGCCCCATGGAAAGTCCGGGTCGTTCCCGGACGAACCTCCATGGGCTACCGACAGGGTCGCTTCCCGTCGTTGACCCCCTTCCTACCCGTTCCTAGACTCTCGCGTCAATCCACCGGTGTTCCCTAAGGGCTCACTGGCAACCCTCTTCTCTCCGGCTTTCTCCGGCCTCTGCCATGCGGATGATGTCCCCCACGCGCCTCGCAGCTCTCTTTCTCGGTGTTTCCCTGACGGCCTTGGTCGGCACAGGGTGCCAGTCCGCGCCGGGCCAGGCGCACAATCACTGGAACGCTACGTCTGCCTCCCCACGGGCGGCCTACAACTTCCTCGGATATCGCGAGGACTCTTCGAGCTCTTATCGCGAGCACCAGTGGCAGGAAAAGCGCGACATAAACCTGACCCTGCGTCGCCACTTCCTGAACTCCAATCCCCACAATCCCTTCCAGGCTGCGGACCCCAGCGTCGTAGCCCCCCGGGATGTGCACTCGATCCTTCCGGATCCCGTAGGCTATTTCCACCTTGAGAGCCTCATCACGGGAACCGCTCTTGCGGCCCTGTCCGGTGCTTTCATCCCCCTCCCGATCGGTTCGCTGATCGGCACCTTCGAAGAAGGCGGATGGGATGAATTTCAAGAGGGCGTGGGCAACACCTTCAGCGGTAGTTTCCACCGCACACTCGCGGAGCCGACGAAGCCGGACGACTTCAAGGTCCGCACTCGCTGATTCGAGTTCGCCGGTGATAGTGACCTGATAGCGGTCGGTAGTAACCGGCGCTGATCCTCCCAGGTGCTGAATTCTCAAGCCTCGTAGAAGTGCGCAAGTGCGCGCTCTGCGAGGTTTTTCTTTGTCGGTGAGCACGTTTCCCCATCGAGCTCAGGCTCCAGCCAGAGCGTGCTGGGAAAGCGCTTGAACCAGGTACGTTGTTTGCGGGCGAACTGGCGCGTGCGCAAGGCGATGTGAGCCTCCGTATCCGGCCGATTAGCGCGACCCTGGACGAGATGAATGATCTCGCGGTAGCCCAAGGCTTGGATCGAGCTGGGACCGAAGCCTCCGTCAGCAAGAATGGCTGTGACCTCCTCCGGCCAACCGCCGTCCAGCATTTGCGTCGTGCGTTGGCGGATGCGTAGGTCAAGGCTCGGACTGGGAAGCGCCAACCCAAGGACACGGTGCGGCCTCTCCGGCCGCGTGTGCCCGTGCCAGCCCCATTCTGCCTGCCAACTCGATAGCGGCTTGCCCGTGCCCTGGAGGACCTCCAGGGCGCGCACAACGCGCTTCCTGTCGTTGGGGTGGATGCGCCCCCCCGAAGGCGGGTCCAACTGGAGCAGCTCCCGGTGCAGGGCGTCGGAGCCCTCCAGGCCTGCACGCTCCTCAAGGGCTGCGCGAATCACGGGGTCGGTCGGTGGGCCGTCAAAAATTCCGCGCACGAGGGCCTGCAGGTAGAACCCGGTTCCCCCTACAAATAGCGCCTGCTTGCCGCGGGAGCGGATGTCATCCAGTGCGACCTCAGCGTCCCTGAGCCAGCGCGTCACGTCGTAACCCTCGGCCGGATCAACCAGGTCCATGCCGTGGTGTGCGACCCCGCGGCGCTCCTCCAAGGTCGGCTTGGCCGTTCCCACGTCCATGCCACGGTAGACCAGCATGGAGTCCATGGAGACGATCTCAAGGTCCCCATGCTCCGCCAGGGCCAGGGCCAGGGCCGTTTTTCCGACCGCCGTGGCACCCGTGAGAACCCAGAGGGCCTCATGCTGCTGTTCTTTTACCTCGGTCACGTGTGGGTCTGAAATGCGAACTGTGCGAGCACGAATGATGCTAGCGGATGGATCGCTGGTGGACGAAATTCGAACTCGCGGATGCGCTGCCGCGCCCGTAGTCTCCTCCAGCCTTGCGCCTGTGACCAGCCTCGAACGAAGAGCATGATGTATTCCACCCTCACCAAGACCCTCGCCATCGGGTTTGTCCTGACCTCGCTGTGCAGCCTATCGGCCCAGGAAGGCACCACTGAACCACGCCTGGGCACGCAGGCAGACAGTGAGCAAAGAGATTCAGGCACCCAAGGGGAAGATGGCGTGGGTGTGGGGCTGACGACAGTGGAGGTTCTGGCGAGCGCGGTCCCCGCAGCCAGTGACGCCTGGCGGCGCATGCTGGCCGCCAGTCAAACCAAGGCGGATGGCTCCCCCATCGAAGGTGCGGACGAGATGCCGCCGCCCCAGTCCTTCCACCTCGAAGCCAACGTAAGAACGCGCGAGGGGGTAAAGACGAACGAACTCAATGTGGACTATCGGTTCCTCAGTCCCGACTTCGTGCGTTTCCGTTTGCCGAGCAATCGCCAATCAGGTCACGGACCCGGCAAGGGCAACTCGGCTTACTGGTTGATGGACGGCGAAGAAGTGCAGCTGCTCGACACACGTGACAACAAGGAGGACCGCCGGCTGGTAAAGGAGATGATCGCTCTGGCGCGCAACTTCCTGGCCCTAGCGGATCCGGACCGGATTCGACTGACACGCCTCGAGCTCCTCTCGGGTTCACCTGTACTCCTGCCACGCCAAGTCAGCAGCTTCATCAAGAACGAGGCACGCGATGCGAAACGTGCCGCACGGAAGGAAGGCGGCGAGGACTCCAAAGGTGTGGTCTGGATCCGTTTCACCAGCCCCGACTTTGATTTGGTGCGGCGGGACGGCGTTGCCCGCGACACAACTCGAGAGCAGCTCGTCAGCCTCGCTATTGGTCCCCAGGGTTTACCTCTCGCAGCGGTGATCCAGGAACCTGGCTCCATGGGCCAAGCCCTCCAAGCCGACGCCACGCTTATCTCCTTGGATCGTTGGGTCCGGAAGATCGATGACCCGCTACTCGCACCGCGACTCATCAAGGTGTTCCGACCGGAGCAATCAGCGGGCACCGCGACAGGCGGGCAATCCAGCCTCGTCTTCGGCCAAGAACCGATGCAGCACATCGCCCTCACCACAGCCAACCTACACCCGAATTTCGTCCCCACGGACTTCGCGCCCAAGTAGCTCAGCGCCGGTGGAACGCTTTCTCCAGGTCCTCTAGTGTGAAGCGCACGCGGGTGGGGCGAGCGTGGGGGCAGGTTTGATCGTTCTCCAGTTCGGCAGCGCGTTCCAAGAGCGCGCGTATAGATTCCTCGCGCAGCTCATCCCCCGCCATGATGGAGCTACGACAGGCGGCGGAATGCAGCACCTCTTCGACGACATCTTCTGCGGTAGGCGTCTGTCCGGTCTTCTCGACCACCGCCAGGATGTCGCGCACGATTCCCTCGGGATCAGGGTTGCGCAGGAGGGCGGGTAGGCCCTGAACTGCCAGGGTTGTCGCGCCGAAGATGTCGACCTCCACACCGACCTTGCGCAGATCCTCCAGATGCGGCTGAAGGATTTCTATGTCCGCGCGACTCACCTCGACCAGTTCGGGTATGAGGCGACGCTGCACCTCGACTGCCCCACCACGGAACTGAGCCCGCAGAGCTTCATAGGTCACGCGTTCGTGAAAAGCGTGCTGGTCAATGATCTCAAAGCCGTCCGGTAGAGCCCGCACGATGTAGGTTTTGGCGATCTGTAGGAACGGACCCTTAAACTGGTCGCGTGCATCCCATGCCTCCGGCTCTTCCCCCGCAGCGGGCTGCCCGTCCGTTGTCCCGCTGGCATAGACATCCTCGAAGGGGCGCCCCGCCACCTCGCGCACGCGTGGCGTTGAATCATAGCCTTGGGTAGTCCCCGGGGTGGAAGCGCCCGGCGACCAGGGACGCATGGCCCCGGGATCCGGAAGGCGAGCTTGACCAGGTGCATCTTCCCGCGGTGTCCAACCACCACGCCGTGCTGCGGTCCCAAGCAACTTGTCACCGGGGGTCGAGATATCCGTTTGGGAAACGGCCTCGCGCAGGCGATTCACGAGGAACCCAAAGAGTCGGCGTTCCTCGCGGAAGCGCACCTCTGACTTGGTCGGGTGAACGTTCACGTCCACCTTACTCGGGTTCATCGATAGGGTCAGGAAGGCGACGGGCTGACGCCCCTCCACAAGGAACCCGCGGTAGCCTTCCTTGAGCACACGACTGAGAATGCGGTCCCGCATGGGGCGTCCGTTGAGGAACCACATCTGACGGGACGTGTCACGGCGCGAGAAACGAGGCGGCGCCACGAAACCAGAGATGCGCGTGTCTCCATCTTCGCCGCCTACGGGCACGAGGGACTCCGCCAACTCGACGCCGAATAGACGGCGCACGCGGTCCCGCAGGTTCATCGAATTTTCCACATCGAAGACGCGCGCGCGGTCGTGGGTCACAACGAAGCCCACGCCCACGTGCGCTATGGCGATTCTTTGCAGCACATCCAGGCAACGCCCCAATTCAGTCGAGGTGCGCTTCAGGAATCTACGGCGCGCTGGTGTGTTGTAGAACAGATCGCGCACCTCGATCGTCGTGCCACGCGCCGCGGGAGCTTCGCGCACCTCGGCGATGCGTCCGCCTTCGTTGACGACTTCCCAGCCGAGTTCTGACCCCTCCGGACGTGAGACAATGCGCGCACGGGAAACGGAGCCGATTGACGCGAGGGCTTCACCCCGGAACCCAAGGCTGCCGATGTGCTCAAGGTCCTCGGCAGAACGTAGCTTGCTGGTGGCGTGCTGCTGAAAAGCCAGGCGCAGATCGTCGGGGCCCATGCCACAGCCATCATCGACAATGCGCACGAGCTTGACCCCGCCTTCCTCCAGGTCGATGCGAATCTCCGTCGCGCCAGCGTCGAGGGCATTCTCTACCAACTCCTTGACCACCGAGGCCGGTCGTTCGACGACTTCGCCAGCGGCGATCTGGTTGATGACGAGTTCCGGCAGCTCAAGGATTCTGGCTGCACCTTCGGGGGCGGTGGGCATGGTGTGAGGGTCCTGTGGTGTGATGCGTGGAGAATCTCAGTCGCGGACGGAGGCCATGATATACGCCAAGTCCAGTCGACGCCTATCGACGCCCGCGGGAAGCGGAACGGATGCCCCCTGGACGGGACACCGGCGCGCTGGGATTACCTTCCGATAGCCAGCGCAGAGCCAAGAGAACGATGTCATCTGCCCCAACGCGCCCGCCACCCTTGGAGCAGCGCTCCAGCTCAAGGGCCTCGTCTAACATGTTCCGCCACTGTGCAGCCGAACGGACCTTGGCACGGGCCAAGGCGCGCTCCCGCGCGGGTCCCCGCGCCGGAACACCGAATGCAGCCAAGGCATCGTCCTCATTGCTTGTGCGCGACAACTCACGGGCAAGGCCATGGCCCTGCCTGACAGCGCGCACAACCGCGGCCACAAGCATCGCGATCAAGGCTGTTGCCTCCACCGTGCGACGCCCGGTCTTGTCTTGGTGTCCACCAAGGAAGAGCATCTCCACCGCCGCAAGGGCCTTAGGAAGCGGCCCATCAACGACACGATCCGCCACGGTCCAAGGTTCGATGGCCGCACTCCAGCCGACGATGTCTTCGATGCGTCCACCGGAGGATGCCTGTAGTCGGACAAGCTGATCATCCAGAGCGGCCAGGTCGTTGCCGGTGGCCGCACAAACATAGGCCGCCTGGTTAGGATCCAAACGCACCCCCTTAGAGCGCGCATGGCGCAGAAACCATTGCACTAACTCCGTCTCACGGGGATCCGGCTTCCAGGGCGGCGGCGAATCGTAGAGCTTGCGGAAGGAAAGCAGCGGGCCGCCACTTGCCTTGATCGCCTTCGACACAGCGTTGTCCGCGCGCAGGGAGTTGGCATCCAAGAGCAGGGTCCCGACGTCATCGGGGGACTGCAGGAAGGACAACATCGCGCGCATTACCGGTCCCGGCTTGCCATCCTCGCCCTTCTTCAATTCGTTCTCGGGGGTCCGCACGACAATCAAGCGCTTGGCCGCGAAGAGCCCGCCACCGGCGAGGTCATCGTTTAGCCGTGCTCTCGAGAAATCCGAGTTCCCGCGGACCGCATCGTGAACGCAGACCTCGTAGCCCATCTTCCCACACTTCGCGCGCAGGGCATCAACGCATTGAGTTCGAAACCAACGCTCGTCCCCACGCACCAAATAGCCTCGCGCCGGAGTGCCCTTCTCCAATTCGTGCTGGAAACCGGCCAAGGCACTGGCGGGATCCTGCTCCCGTTGTCGCGCTGCAGCCATTAGCTCATTCCTCCTTGAAGAGTTCTTCCAAGGGGACCGAAGACTGGCTCAAGCTCCAGCGCCAGGTCGATCGCCGTACCTGCGAAAAGTCCGATTCCGACCCAGCCGTTCAGGGTGAAGAACGCCATGTTCACTCGGGAAAGATCATCTGCCGAGACCAGACGATGTTGCCAAAGAAGTAGACACGCGGCGACCACGACCGCGACCAGGTAGACCGCACCCATTTCGGCGCGCCAGCAAAGCAACAACAGCAAAGCCACGGTCAGGAGATGCAGAAACGAGGAAACCCCCAGGGCACGGGGAATCCCAAAGCGTGCGGGGATGGAGTGCAGTCCTTCCTCACGATCGAAGCCTGCGTCCTGGCAAGAGTAGATCAAGTCAAAGCCCGCGACCCAGGTCAGCACGGCAGCGGCCAGGAGCAAGGGCGGCGACAGATCGCCATTCAGCTGCCCGCGCACGGCCACCCAAGCCCCCAGGGGCGCCAGTCCCAGGGAGAGGCCAAGCACCAGGTGCGCACTCCAACTGATGCGCTTAACAAGGCTGTAGCCCAGGAGCACCAACAACACGGGGAAGGCCAGGAAGCCGGAGAGTCGATTGAGTGAGAAGGCACCTACGATGAAAAGAAGCGAGGAGCCAAGGGTCAGCAATCCCGCTGAAGCAGGACTGACCAAACCAGCCGGGATCTCGCGTGAAGCTGTGCGTTTGTTCTTCGCATCCACATCACGATCCACCAGGCGATTGAAAGCCATGGCCGCCGTGCGGGCCGCAACAGCACACAGCACGATCAAACCAAGATCTCCCAAGACGGGCACACCTCCGGCCGCGAGCCAGGCGCTAGCCATAGCGAAGGGCAGAGCGAAGATCGAGTGACTGAACTTCACCAGGGAAAACCAAATGGCCAGGGTGCCTTTGGTCGCGGGGCTGTCGGTTCCGGCGATCATGTTCATCGCGCGGTGTCCGCCGCTGGCCCCCTTTCGGGTTTGGTGGGATCCTCAATATTTACAGGCTCACCCCTCACGAGTTCACTCTGGTCCGGCGTACTAGGCGGCAACGGCGAATCGATTCCGGGTTCACTGTCGGGCTCGCTGGTCGCCTGGGCAAGTCCCTTCCAACGAGCTCCGCGGTCGTGCACAACCTCCATCCGATCGAGAATCTTGCCGACGACGTGGTCCACTAGGTCATTGATGCTCTTGGGTCCATGGTAGAAGCCCGGCATGGCCGGCAGCACGATCGCGCCCAGGCGCGCCAGTCGCAGCATGTTCTCCAGGTGGATTTCGGACAGGGGAGTTTCACGCGGAACGATTAGCAGTCGGCGCCCTTCCTTGAGCGCAACATCAGCAGCACGCTCCACGAGATTCGAACTGAAACCCACGGAGACCCGCGCCAGGGTTCCCATGCTGCAGGGACATAGAATCACCCCACCGGTGAGGGAGGTCCCCGAGGAGGGCGGAGCCTCGACCGCATCGGCAACAAAGACTCGAACCTTGGCAGCGATCGCCGCCCCAAGCCAATCGGGCAGGGCGGCTGCGAGCTTTTCGCCCTGCACTCCGCCATCGATCCCGCGCTCGTGGCGCAAGACTTTGCAGCCGGAGGGTGTGATCGAAAGGTCCACGGAGTGACCCGCCTCCACCAGGGCCTGGATCAGGCGCTCGGAATAGTGATGCCCGCTGGCACCGGTGAGGCCCACAAAGGTCCGCATGAGTTGTTTCCCAGTCCCCCGCATTGAGGCCAGATCATATCAGCCACGCTGCGCGCGGTCTTTAGAAGCTGCCGCGGAAGACGCTCGGATCCGCCCCCAGTAGAACCGCGAGATTGAAGAGCCCATGGGCCCAGGCCACGACACCCAGTCCACGCCAGCGATAGAGTCCAGCGAACAGCACGCCGGCCAGGAGGCGCCAGAGGAACGTGGGCCCGTCATAGACCTCCCCACCCACCCCGAGCCAGCGGGTGAAGACCTCCAGGTGGAAGGCAGCGAAGGCCACGGAGGAGAACAGGATCGCGCAGAGGTCCGCCACCAGGTGTGCAGGGCCGCGACC